>JAFSTK010000146.1 GCA_017450535.1 Treponema sp. | reverse complement strand
CGCGCCGCTTGTCGGCTCGCCGCTGTCGGCTCGCCGCTGTCGGCTATAATTTTGCTCGCTTCGCTCGCAAAATTATTAGGTTCAGAAAAAGAGTACACCAAGTCTTTCCCATCGTTTCCTTTTCTGAATGCGACAATCTCAAATTGGTCGGGATTATATTTATCCAAGAATGTAATCGGCACTCCCATTACGCCCCAATAGTCGCAGGGAATATCAACGGTTTTATCCACATTGATTGCATCGTAGTTGTCATACTTTGGGTATGCTTCGGGCGTGTAATTTCGGAAAAGAGGCATATCCTCGTGGCGTTTGTCTATATCAAGATTGGTGAAGAAACAGATGTTTCCCATTCGCCGCCATTTCTGACCGTTCTCGTCAATCTTGAAGTCCGTTTTCTTTTCCTCGTAAGAGTCTGGAACTTTGAACCAAAAATGACCGCTGTTGTAGCCGAGCCACAGTTTGTTCTGGGCAATCAGCGGAAACACTTCTTTGTATGTAACGGCGTTCATATTTCCGACAATGACGAATTTCTTTCCGTATGTTTCCAACTGAGCCAAGTATTCGCGGAACAGGCTGAAAGGCGGATTCGTGGCGATTATGTCCGCTTCTTTTAAAAGCTCAATGCACTCCTCGCTTCTGAAGTCCCCATCGCCCTTTAAAAGTTCTCGCGTATTCTTTTTGTTCTTCAAGAGCCATTCGACATCTGCCAAATCTTCCGCCCCGTCATTGTTGTAGTCGGCGACTTCGGTAATTTCAACTTTGTAAGGTTTGCGGTGGTCGCTCGCTTTGTCCTCTGTTGGTTCGTCAAAAAGGTCAGGAAACAGTGAAAGTTCTTTTTGTGCAATCGGCGAGGTTGCATAACAGGTGGCAATGAGTTTCTTTAAGCCAAGTTCGTTGAAGTTCATTGCAAAATACTTGAAAAAATTTGATTCGTATGGGTCGTCACAGTTGCAGAATATTGTCTTTCCTTTGAAATGCTGTTTGTAATGTTTCAACTCGTTTTCAACGAGGGATAGGTTTGTATAAAATTCATCGGCTTTATCTGCCTTTGAAGCGTGTAAGTTGCTGTTTCCTGCCATAATACAATTATTATACCAGATTTAGACGAAAATTTACAGTACGCAAGAAAAATGTCTAGTGATTGAAGCGGCTTGCCGCGTAGGGGAACGCCCAAATAAAAAAATCATCACAAAGATACTGTGCAATTTCTTAATTTTTTACACACCCTTACTTCCCCGCCGCCTCGAACACCTTGTAGAAGTTGCCTCCGCAGAGTTTGTAGATTTCTTCTTTTGAAAATCCTTCTTTTGCCAGCGCAACCACAATCGAATGATAGTAGCTGTCTCCTACCGCTGTCCAGACATGGTTTTTGTAGGCCGGGGCAGGATTGAAAGACTTTTTCCGCTCATCAAAAGCGGGCGTGATTTTTGAGTCAGAGCCTAAAGCCACATGGTCTGTGCCGACAACATTCGTCATCGCACGGACTCGCTTTGCGTAAACATCGGGCGTTTCCGTAATCTGCGGCCACACGCCAATCACGCCGCCTGCATCCGCAATCTTTTTTGCCAATTCTTCTGAAATGTAACGCATCTCAAAGAACGGGGCGAGAGGATTTTCTTCACTCTGGAGCGATGACAAAAGTGCCGTGTGAGAAAGAAGGAATGGCTTTGTTACAACTTGGAGCGCGTCAAGAATCGTTTTTTCGCTTGCGTGGGTAATGTCCACCACCATGCCAAGCCTTTCTGCCTCACGAATAGTTTCCCTGCCCAAATCAGTCAGTCCGCCGTAAACCTGCGGTTTTCCGAACACATCGCCCAAAGACGGATTTGCGTGCTCGTCATGGAACACATCAAAAATGCGGATTCCACGGTCGTATGCAATCTGGACGCGTGAAACATCGCCCTCCAAAAAGTGCGCTCCTTCCACCGCTTGAATCACGACAGGCTCGTTTTTTTTCAAATGTTCCTTGAAATCAGCGTCTGTCAAAGTTCGCTTCAAATTGTTTTCTTCTAAAATTTTGTCAAAGGCGTTCATCGCATTGGTGAAACGGTCGAATGCCTGTCCTTTTTCCGTCAAATCGACATAATCCACCGCAAAATTCATGCCGATTGCGTTCATGCCCGATTTTTTGATTGCCCTTGCCAAGTCGATTTTTGGGTTTTCTGCATCCGCACTTCCCATATCGACATCAACATGAAGATGTGTGTCCATGCGGATAAGGTCGTCATATCATTCATCTGCTTCTTGTGAAACAATGCAGTCGTGAACCCACTGAATGAAGTTTGCTGAGCTTTCTCCCTTGCGTTCTGCCCATGTGTGCCCCTTTTCCCAGACAGTTTCAAAGTTCACAGTTGCACCTGCGTCCAGCAAAGCAAGCG
This sequence comes from Treponema sp., assembly GCA_017450535.1. GTDB lineage: Bacteria > Spirochaetota > Spirochaetia > Treponematales > Treponemataceae > Treponema_D. The sequence continues at coordinate 76 of JAFSTK010000146.1, read as the reverse complement.
CAATGTTCGCTTCGGTAGAAAGCGCTGTGTCGCCCTGCCAAAGTCCTGAGTTTATGCGGAAGTATTTTGCGACTTT
>JAFSTK010000145.1 GCA_017450535.1 Treponema sp. | reverse complement strand
GGCAATCCCCGACAAGGCGACTGTGTTCATTTTGGGCGACAAAGACCAGCTTCCGTCTGTGCAGGCGGGCGCAGTTCTCGGTGATTTGCTGGCAAACAAAGAGAGCAGCAGCGTCAAACTGATAAAATCAAACCGCTATGACCCCAGTTCTGATATCGCGCGTCTTGCAGATTCGTTCCAGCAGACTGATGACAGCACGCTCAAAGCATTTCTCAGCGACAAAACATTTATACCGCTGGAGGAAATCGCCTTTTCGCTTCCGCAGTCAGAACGATTTCCGCTGTCTTTTTATCAGTTTTCCACGGACAACTGGAAAGACCGGCAGACGCAGCTTGAACAAGTGGCGGAACGCTGGGCAGACACGTATTACCGTCCGTTCATGCGTCAGTACCATTTGGACGCGCTCGACAAAGAAAATGCTGCGCTCAAAACAGATTTGGCGGCGATTTGGAACGCAGTGGAATGCGCCCGCATTTTGTGCGCTGAACGGCGCGGGCTCTGTGGCGTGGAACAAATGAACGCGCTTTTGTGCTCATTGCTTTCCCCGAACCAAGACAAGACCGCGCATTTTGCCGGCCAGCTGGTCATGATTACGCAGAACCAAAAAATGTACAAATTGTACAACGGTGATTGCGGCGTGGTCGTGCAGTTTAAAAATGACCCGATGCAATACTTGATGCTCAAAAAAGTGTCAGACAGCGCGGAAGATGACGAGACGGCTGTGACCAAAAGCGGCACGATTTTCCACATCGGCGATTTTATGTTCTATCCATTGTATTTTATTTCGGAAGATTCGTTGGAAAGCGCATATGCCATCACGATTCATAAGTCGCAAGGCTCTGGCTACAAGGCAATTCTTGTTTTTATACCTGAAAAGAAAGGACATCCCTTGCTGAACCGCCAGATTGTCTACACGGCAATCACGCGCACCAAGGGGCAGACATATTTGGTCGCCACAAAAGATTCTCTTGTGGAAGCCTGCAATTCGCCCATCGTCCGCGACACCAAGATAACGCTCAAGTAGCGGACGACAGGTTTTTGCGTACGGATTATTTTTTTCCTAATTCCACAGAGCGGTTGTAGGCGGCAGTTACCGCTTGAATCACGCTGTTGCGGAAATTATTGCGCTCCAGTGCGGCAACGCCTTCAATCGTGGTGCCAGCGGGAGAGCAGATGCCATCTTTGAGCGCGCCGGGATGCTTGCCAGTTTTCAACGCCATTTCTGCGCTGCCTTTGAGCGTCTGCGCGGCGTAGATGTAAGCCTGTGCGCGTGGCATACCCAGTTTGACGGCGGCATCTGCCATGGCTTCGATAAACATGAACACAAATGCAGGTCCAGAACCGCTCACCGCCGTCACGCAGTCCATCAGTTTTTCATCTACAATTTCTACTTTGCCAGCGGCTTCCAAAAGTGTTTTTGCCTCAGCCACATCTTTTTTGTCCGCCGCGCTGTTTGCAGAAAGGGCAATCATTGCTTGTCCGACGGCGGCAGGCATATTCGGCATGATGCGGATAAGCGTGCGCTTACGGGTGAGCAAAATGCCTTCAATTGTCTCCAGTTTTACGCCGGCTGCCATGGAAATGACGGCGGCATCATCGGGAAGGGCTGGCTCAATTTCACGCAGCACATCTTCAACAAATGCGGGCTTTACGGCGATAAACACATATTTTGCGCCTTTTACAGCCTCCGTGTTCGATACGACGGCATTGCATTTTGTCTCATCGGAAAAAGCCTTTGCCTCATCAAAATGCTTTGCGCTCACGGTAATTTTTTTGGGGTCAACAATAGCTGTCATCGCGCGGATAAGGGCTCCACCCATCACTCCGCAACCGATACAGGCGATATTTACATCTAATGTACTCATAAAAATCATTGTACTGCATTCGTAAATTCCGTGCAATCGGAAAAAAATAACTGGAAAAATTTGATAAATCGATATAAAATAGAAAGACCATGGATGCAGAATTAATTAATATGATACAGGATAAACGCGACTCTTTGACAGGTGTGTACGAACGCTTTACAACAGAAGATTTCGCGCGTACGTTAGTGCAGAACAACCGCCCGTTTTCAATCATGCTTATAGACGGCGATAATTTTAAGAATATCAACGACGGCTATGGTCACAGTGTGGGCGATAAAGTAATTGCACTCATGGCAGAAAAACTCAAGGCTGCATATAAAGACAAGGCATTTGTTGGTCGTTTTGGTGGTGATGAATTTATGATAATCGCGCCGGATATTGTAGAATACGATGAGCTTTGGCAAACTTGTCACGATGCCTACGATCAGTTTGAGAATTTTGTAATCCCTGAATATCCTTCAATTTTCCTGACCATCACAACTGGCGCAGCCCGTTTCCCAAAAGATGGTGCCACTTACGAAGACTTGTTTGAGAAAGCGGACAAAGCGTTGTACCGTGGCAAGCAAAAAGGACGCAGCTGTTTTATCATCTATCTGGAAGAAAAGCATAAAGATATCAAGATTCACTCAAGCGACTCTCCAACGGCAAATTCCATGCAGATGCATAACACTATCTTTACGATTCTTTCCAAGTCAAAAGACCTTAAACAAACATTGCCGTACTTGCTGCAGTTTTTCACCACCACGCTGATGATTGACCACATGGGAATACAGGGAAAAGAATCCTTGCTTTTTTCAGAAGTGTATTCGCTTTCTAAGGTCAAAGACTTCTCATACATTGATAATGCTCTTATCGCAGGAAACGTAAACAAAGCGACTTCAGTTTTTTATCTGAATGATGTTAAACAACTTTTCGCCATTCATCAAGACGCGCTCATAAAAGCTTGTGAAGAACAGCAATTGATATCGATGTGTTGTGTTGAAATCTCTTACGGCGGAAAGTTTTATGGCTATCTGCGTGCAGATGCTACGCTTACGTTCCGAATTTGGCAGCATACTGATATGGATTTGATATTGACAGCGGCAAAAGCTATTGCTATGGTGTTGTATTTTCAAGGAAAAACCTTGGAAGATTTAGTCTGATATCCTTGCATTTTGCTTACAGGTGTACAACAGAAGAGTATCATAGAGTAGGAGTTTATGACAGCGAAGCGTTTCAATCATTATGGTTTCGATTCCGAAACTTACCGCGAATGCCTTGGTTTAATCCGCTCGACGAACAAAAAGCATGTCATGATTTTAAATACATGGTTTTTCATTGTAAATCTATTGTATTTGATTTTTTCAATCATGAATTTGTTCGGCGTGTCTCAGGAGCGCATACCGTTTTATTCTATATATTTGGCGGCAACGGTTGCTCTGGGAGCCTTTATGTTTTTTGCGCCTCATTTTTCGGAGCGTAAGAGCGGACTCTTGGTGTATTTCAATATGATGATTTTGATTTCGTACGGCATTCTTACTTCTGTCGCACAACCTTATATGCCAGCGACAATGTATTTGGTGCTGTTTGCCGTCAGTTCAATTTCTTATATTGGAAGCATGCTCCGTACTTTTCTGATGACGGTTGTGAGTATCACAATTTTCTTGGTGACATCTTTTATGTACAAGACTTTCTCCATCGCATATCACGATATGTATAATGTTGCTATCGTTACGATGCTTTCCTTGGGCTTACATTATACGTTCCAGCACACCCGTATGCAGCAGTTTGTCCTGTATCAAAAAGATTTGCAGGTTCAGCGGGAACTGGAGATAAAATCGAGTTTTGACGCGCTCACTTCGCTCTTGAACCGCGGACGTTTTTTCTCTCTTGCGGAAGAATTGCTCTCTTTTGCTGACAAAGAATACATGGTTATCTGCCTGATTGATTTGGACGGCTTTAAGCAAATCAATGACAGTCTGGGCCATCAGATGGGCGACAAGGTAATTCAAACCGTTGGAAAGACGATGCTTTCGACGTTCGGACTGAATGATTCCAACAGAACTAATATTTCGTCATGGGATTTGGAATCGCCACGTTGTCTTGCCGGTCGTTTGGGTGGTGATGAATTTATCGCGCTTATCCGCGGAAAGAAGACGCAGGAAGAAGTGCACGAACTGCTCAATGAAATGCTAAAAGAGCTGAACGCCGTACAATTTGATGGGCTGAATGGCATACATGCTTCTTTGGGTGTTACGCAACTCTCAAACGTAGACAAAGACATGGACAGCGCATACAAGCGGGCAGACGAAGCGTTGTATGCATCAAAACGAGCAGGAAAGAACCAGATTCATTTTAGCGAGGAGGTGTTGGTGGTATGATAGGCGCATGGGAGTTTTCTGAGTATTTGCTGGTTGTCAGTATCATTCTTCTCTCCGTAATTATGGTGAGGTTTGCGTATCACGTATTTTTTTGTCGTGATGTGCTTTTGAAGAACGAGGGCGTACGCTTTTTGACTTCAGTGCTGGTTTTTGCGGGATTGATTGCATTGCTGTGGCTGAACATCAGAGCGTGCAGAACGGAAAATCTTTCGCTTTGGCTGGGATTCCCCTTGTTTGTGGGAAGTATTATGGCATTCCTTTTGCTCTCATGGGCATTCGGTCAGTTAAAGATATCGGAACGGCGTGCGATGACGGTGCTGGAGACGATTGTGGGCGTGATTGAAGCAGGTGACCCCAATCTGGAAGGACATTCTCTTCACGTGCGTAATCTGACCTTACTCTTGTACGACAATTTGCCGTTGGCACAGCGTCTGAGCATCAACGTGCGCAATCTGGAATACGCATCTTTGCTCCTTGACGTGGGTAAATTAGGAGTTCCCCGGAACATCATCAACAAGACGGGAAAACTGGAGCCGGAAGAATGGGATTTAATCCGCCGCCACCCGGAGCTAGCCGTAAAAATCCTTCAGCCTATTACCGCATTTGACACAATCTCCAATTGGATAAAGTATCATCACGAGCGTGTGGACGGGACGGGATATTACCATCTGAGAAATGAGCAGATTCCTTTGGCTTCCCGGCTGATGGCTGTGGCGGATTCTTATTCTGCGATGACCATGGAACGCTCTTATCGTGCCACAATGACTCACGAACTTGCCATTTCTGAATTGCGACATGCGGCGGGCACTCAGTTAGATGCTGAAATTGTCGATATTTTTTGTCATATTCCCTGCAAAAAAATTGAGGCGAGTATGGATGAAGTGAAACGGATGATGCGCCGTTATGAGGACGGTGACTTTAGAGTCAGAACAAAGGAGACGCGATGAAACATGTAGTGAGTGCATGGGCAATACTGTGCCTTTTGTTGGCAGGAATCTCATGTTCGCAAAAAAATGCCCAGTCTAAACAATCAGGAACTACACTGAACCTTGCTCTTCGTGCGGGAATCTATGCTGATGTTATAAAAGATTGTCTGCCCGCATTTGAAAAAGAACATTCGGTGAACTGCAATGTTCTGGAACTAGGCGAAGATGAGTTGCATCATTTGGTGGCGAGCGATTCCGTGAATCAGTCCGGTGCCTATGATTTGTGCATGGTTGACGGCTCATGGATGGCGGAATACACGGCAAAGGGCGTACTGACTGACTTGAAAAAATACGGGTATGACCTTGATGAAGATATTATTCCTGCGACAAAAACTATTTGCTATGAAAAGGACAGTTTGTATCTTGCGCCATATTACGGCAACGTGACGGTTTTGCTGTATAACAAAATCATGATAAAAGAGGCGGGGTTCAAGCCGGAAGACATCCGCTCTTTGGAAGATATCGCCCGAATTTGTTCTTTCCACAAGAAACGGCATAATCTTGGATTTATGTACCGTGGCGATACGATGAATAATATCGTAGTGGACTTTCTGCCAGTTTTGCTTTCTTACGGCGGCTGGGTTGTGGACAAAAATAATTTGCCCACGATTAACACGCCGGAATTCCGCAAGGCGATGTACGGTTATCTGGAATTGATTGAGACAGGTCGTGCCGCCAAAAAAGACGACTTGATTGCGGCCATCGCCAATAAATCTGCCGTAATGGGAATTGGTTGGCCGGGCTGGTACACACCCACACGCAATTCTTCCATGGATTATCTTGCTCTTACGGGACGTTATCGCCACGAAAGTGCTCCGAACAATGCGAATATTTACGGCATTTGGACAGTGGGTGTTCCTGAAAATAGTCAGCACAAAGAACTTGCGGTCGCGCTTCTTTCATATTTGATGGACAAAGATGTGCAAAAATCCACAGTAGAAAAGGGTGGCGTTCCCTGTCGCTATTCCAGTTTGCAGGATAAAGCGATTCTTGAAAAATTCCCGCAGTATGAAGTCGTTTGCAAGGCGTTGGAAGGCGGTGTGTATC
>JAFSTK010000144.1 GCA_017450535.1 Treponema sp. | reverse complement strand
TAGTTTGAGCTTTTGTAGGAAAATCCTATATCAGCCATTGCAGCGCCTGTCAGCATCGTCGCGGCAAGCACTGCGCCCACGATTTTTTTCATAAAAAATCCTCCTATTTTTGGGGTATTAAAACCAACGGTTTTTTTGAGACACCCCCTTTTTACTTTAAAGTTAGCACACATTTTTTTGCAAGTCAATGGTAACTTTTTGGAATTTACAGCGTTTTGTATAACAGGCGTTTTATGAAATTCGGGCAAGATGATTTTTTACAGTGTCCCAAGAAACATTAAATTCTTTTGCAAGCGACGAGATAGAGCGTCCTGCGCTAATTTCTTCAATAATGTATGAAGAAAAAGGAGTTAATTTATAATGTGACGACTTTTGCCCTTTTCGTCTGCCTACGTGAATTCCAGATTTTTTTGCGCGTTCAAGGGCAACTTTTGTCCGCTGGCTGATAAGCTGGCGTTCTATTTCTGCGGCAAGCCCAAAAGCAAAAGAAACGACTTTACTGGTAATATCATCGCTTAAACGAAAATTGTCTTTTATTGTCCAAACGAGCACGCCATGTTCTTGAAAGAAATTCAGCGTATTCATAATCATCAGCAGGCTTCTGCCAAGGCGTGAAAGTTCTGTGCAAATGATAAGGTCGCCTTCGCAGATATTTTCCATGATAATTTTTCCAAGTTTACGAAAGCTAGGGTCTTTTGTACCGCTAATAACATCCTCTACCCAAAAATCAACGCTCATATTATTTTGCGCACAGAATTTTTGGATTTCCATTTTTTGGTTTTCGGTGTTTTGTGCATCAGTAGAAACGCGGATGTATCCATATGTCATAGCATTATCGAATTGAGCCGGGAACAACACTTTGTGCATTGCGGGTGGCGCACCAGACGGCTTTGTTGAGGGCGGCGGTAAAATCATGGGTGGTAAGATATTCGTACAGTAAGCCGGCGGCAAAACTGTCGCCACAGGCTGTTGTGTTTACTGGGCGCAGTTTTTCGGTGCTCAATTGGTGTATTGTTCCGTCGGCACCTGCAATAATATCATCTTCGCCATTGGTGATTACGATGCAATTATGAAAGGCAGCGCTTTTTGCTTTGACGGATTCTATTAATTCTTCTTTTGAAAGCAGATGGTCGCTAAAGGTTTTGCTGTATTCTTCATGATTGATTTTGATAATCTGCGGAATGCACATATTAAGCGTGTCGAGCAAATCTTTTCCCCAGAAGTCGGCAAGCACCATTTTGCCTTCTTTCAGCGCAATCTCGCAAATACGGGCGCAGAGATTTGCCGACCATTGGACGGGGCGGCTTCCGGCAAACAATAGCGCGTCACAAGTACGCATATATTCTTTTACTGAGTTCAACAATTCAATTTCCGCTTCTGCGCCAGCAAGTTTGTAGGGATCTTGTGTTTCGTCTGCAACAACTTCCGTGGTGGCAGTTTTTTCGCCGTCAAGCAATGTCCAGCACTCGCGCGTATTGCCGTCTACATAAACAGGATGCACTTGCAGGTCTTCGTCCCGCGCGACAAGTTTCATAAAATACTCGGCATTTGCATTTCCAACGGGGCACAGCACAAGAGAACACCCCGTCTCCAATTGATTTAGCACGCGGGATGCATTAAGCGCTTTACCGCTGGCATCTTCACGCCAAATCTTTGTACGGTTCAACTGATTAATTGAAAAGTTTTCAAACCAAAGAGTACGCTGTATTGTCGTGCTTAAACAAACGCAAAGTATTTTCATACTATTATTATGGTACAAACTGTGAATTTTTGCAATGCAGTAGCGCTGGAAGCCGCGCCGAAAGGCGTACCGCGGGCAACGCCTGCGGTATGGAGCGAAGCGGAACGGCGGACATAGCGACGGCACTATGTGCCGGACTGCCCGTAAAAACTGCATAAATATTCATATTTTTTGCATATAGATTGACCAAATATGTCTGTTCTTCTATAATACTATGCGAGGGACAAAGGCGACATTATGCTATGTCCCTCTATTTATTTGGAGGTTTCTATGAAAAAATTATTGGCTGTTGTAGTGGCTGCTGCCGCTCTGTTGTCACTGGCTTCTTGTAGCAAAAAAGTTGAGGCTGGTGAATTCACCATTGAAAAAGGCGTGCTGAAGGTCGGCATGGAAATTGGCTACCCGCCCATGGAATATTATGATGCAGACGGAAAAACACCTATTGGATTCGATATCGAACTGGGTAAGGCTGTCGCCGAAAAACTCGGCTTGAAGGTTGAATTTATTGACACCGCTTGGGACGGCATTTTTGCTGGCTTGGAGACAAACAAATACGACTGCATTATGTCTGCGGCGACTATCACCCCCGAACGCTTGGAGTCAATGGAATTCTCTACACCGTATGTTGGAAATGGTCAGGCAATCGTTGTAAAAGCTGATGCAGGCTTTAAACCGGCTCGTCCTGAGGATTTGGTTGGAAAAACAGTCGCATATCAGGCAGAGACGACTTCTGATATCTTTATGACTAAACTGGCAGAAAAAGGCCTGAAATTCACTCCGGCAGAATTTGACAAAGTTATCAACGCATACGATGAGCTGAAACTCGGCCGCTGCGATGCAGTTGTGAGCGATGCTTTGGTATATGCAAACTACAAGGATGACCCCGCATTCGTTTCAACATGGACAGGCTCTGCGGATGAATTCTTTGGCGTTGCAATCCGCAAGGGAAACAGCGCGCTTGTAGAAAAAGTGAACGCGGCGATTAAAGAGATGGTCGCTGACGGTTCAATGAAAGAGTTGTATTTGAAAGTATTTGGCAACGATTTGTCGGACACTATAAAATAAAAGGCAACCGGCGGTCGGACTGGCATAACACGCTGGTTTGGCTGCCGTTTTGACCCGTCCTTGGACGGGGCGTTTTGGAGACTTTATGACCGCTTTACAGAAAATTATTAACTGGATTCCCGCGCTGTTGAACGGCGCAAAAATCACCATTTTGCTCACACTCACTTCGGTGGCGGCGGGCGTTGTACTGGGATTGTTCCTTGCGCTGGGAAAAATGTCTAAAAAAGAACTGCTCAAAAAAGTGTGCAGCGCATATATCTTCTTTTTCAGAGGAACGCCGCTTTTGATGCAGTTGTATTTTCTGTATTTCGGTCTGCCAAAATTGTTTCCGATGTTTACGCTGAGGAACAAATTTCTTGCCGCATTTATCGCCTTCGCATTGAATTCAGGGGCATATATGGCGGAATATATCCGCGCGGCAATTCAGTCAATCGATAAGGGACAAAATGAGGCGAGCAAGGCTCTGGGCTTTAACTACTGGCAGACAATGGGGCTTATCATTGTGCCGCAGTCAATCCGTCGTCTGATTCCATCGATTGGCAACGAATTTATCATGGTCTTAAAAGATGCGTCTTTGGTTTCTCTGATTGCGTTGGAAGATATTACGAAGATTACACGCAGTATCGCATCTTCTTCGGGAAATGAGCTGGTCTATATTCCGGCGATGATTTTGTATCTGATTATTACCGCTGTGTTCAGCTTTGTGTTCAACAAGACCGAAAAACGCTATTCCGTTTATGAGTAATTGGGTGCGCGATAGGAGATAAGCAATGAGCATTATTAAGACTGAAAATATTGATGTTTCTTTTGGCAGTTTGCATGTATTGAAGGGCGTTTCGCTCACCGTTGAGCCAAAAGAAGTGGTGTGCATCATCGGACCGAGTGGCGCAGGAAAGTCTACCTTTTTGCGCACGTTGAACAGACTGGAAAAATTTGACAGCGGCAAAATCTACGTGGACGACAAATTGCTTGACCAATACGACAACCGCAAGCACACATTCGCAATGCCCAAACACGAGCGCAATCAAGTGCTTTTGGAGATGGGCATGGTGTTCCAGCGGTTCAATCTGTTCCCGCACAAAACTGTGTTGGAAAATGTAATGATTGCGCCACTTCATGTACGCAAGGTATCTAAAGCTGAGGCCAAAGAGCGTGCGCTGAATTTGCTTGCCCGCGTTGGGTTAGCAGACAAAGTGAACGAATACCCCAACAAATTGAGCGGCGGTCAGCAGCAGCGTGTTGCGATTGCCCGCGCGCTTGCCATGGAGCCAAAAATCATGTTGTTCGATGAGCCTACCAGCGCGCTTGACCCGGAACTGGTTGGCGAAGTTCTTTCCGTTATGAAAAAATTGGCGGAAGACGGCATGACGATGATTGTGGTGACGCACGAAATGGGATTCGCCCGCGAAGTGGCAAACCGCGTTATTTTTATGGAAAGCGGAACAATTGTGGAGGAAGGTAAGCCGTCCGAAATTTTTGGCGCGCCTAAGAGCGAACGTCTCCAGCAGTTCTTGAAGAGCGTATTATAAGAGCGCGGCTCGGGCACAGCCTTCGCTGAGAATCGCTTATAAAACCTTTCCGTTCAGGACTTTTTCCGTCAGTGCGCCGTGCTTGTACACCAGTTTGAGTGAAAAGAACGGCGCATCTTCTTGCAACAGGCGGAAAAAGATTTTATCGCCTTCCCACAGATTCAGTTCTGGTATGCGGGAAATCGGCACCCATTCCAATGTTCCTTCATCGCAAGAAATCATCTCACCGGAAAAGCCTGTCGCCGTGTACAAGCACATGTATTCTGGCGGGTCGTCGTCGGAAACAAATGTGACAATGCCCCGAAATCGATATTCTGTGAGCGTAAGCCCGGTCTCTTCTTTTACTCCGCGCAAAAGGCATTCTTCGGGGCTTTCTGTGCCTTCAAAATGACCGCCTACGCCAATCCATTTGTCATGGTTGATGTCATTTTTTTTGCTCACGCGATGCAGCATAAGATAGCAACCATCTTTTTCGATGTAGCACAGCGTAGTAAGGGGAGATTTGGACATCGTTTATTCGTCCTTTTTTCCCAAAAGCGTAAAGTCGTCCACGCCAGTGCAGAATGCAATGCCACTGCCCGGCTCGCTCAGGCATTTGAGTTCGCGGATTGCGTCTAGGACGGCGGCTTTTTTCTCGCTTTCCACTACAATCAAAAGCATTTCTTTTTCGGGAACAATGTGCACGCCAAAGAATTTTTCATCGTCTTCGCGGGCAGTTCCACGCGCATTGATAACGGTGCCGCCACCTGCACCAGCCGTTCTCGCCGCCGCCATGGCATCGTCTGCATATCCCTTGTTCAGAATGACTGAAATCAATTCCCGTGATTTTTCCATCTGCTTTTCTCCTTTGTTTTTTTCTTGAGTGACAAGGCCTCTTTTCATCATTGCATTCACATCTATTGAAAAAAGGCAGCCAAAACGTGGTTTTTCAGACTCCGTGGCCTTTACAATTGCATCAATAATGAATTCTTTTTGACCTTCATCCACAACCATGTAAATCAAGTCTTTTGTTGTTTCGCCTAAGCCAAAAACTGCCGCAATATTAGACTGCGCCAGACCTCGTCCCATGAGCACAGTGCCACCGCCACAGCCTGCCTTGACTGCCGCTTCTGTAAGTTTTTCATCCTTGTCATGGGGAACAATACTTACCAACAATGAAAACATACTCATTTCGACCTCGCTTTATACACTAGTCCTAAAAGTTGAATTGCAATCAGCGGGGTCATGGCGACCAATGCGATAACGCCGAACGCATCCACCGCAGGATTTCCCCCGCTTGCGCTAGAGGCACCCAACGTAAACGACAAAATGAACGTGCTCGTCATCGTGCCGCTCGCCACTCCTCCCGAATCGAACGCAATCCCCGTAAACAACTTAGGGCAGAAAAATGCAAGAATCAGTGAAAGCGCGTAACCCGGAATGAGCACATACCACAGGCTGAATCCCGTAAGCACGCGCAGCATGGAAAGTCCGATGCTTGTCGCCACGCCCGCAGAAAGCGCAACCAGCATGACCTTGCGCTTAATCGTGCCGCCGCTTACGCTTTCCACTTGGTCAGTTAGAACCCATACGGCGGGCTCAGCGATAACCACCACCGCGCCAAAGGCAAAGCCAATCGCCACAAGCAGCACCGCCCAAACAGAACTAGAAGCCGCCAACGCGCCCAGCACTTCACCCAAACGCTCGCCCGCGGGCATAAATCCGCCGTTTGCGCCCGTCAAAAATACGACGAGCCCGACAAAACTCAGCACAAAGCCGCGCACCATACGAATCACTTGGACGGGCGGCATTTTTATCAACGTAAACTGAAACACCGCCGCCATAATCGCCAAGGGAAGCAACGCGCTCACCACTTCATGCGTAATTTCGGGAAGCAACTGCACAAAAACGCCAAGCCCCTGCGCGGAGACCTCCACACCTTCGGCGGATTCTATCAGCGCGTCTACATCGGCTTTTGCGGAAGGATGGGCAAAAATAATGCCATACAGACACACGGCGGCAATCGGCCCGATAGATGCAATGCCCGTAAGACCAAAACTGTCATCGTTGGAAGACGCGCTCTGTGCATTTGTTTTGGCACGGACAGCCGCCACGCCAACACCCAATGCCATGATAAACGGAACGGTCATTGGTCCGGTTGTCGCGCCGCCAGAATCAAACGCCACGCCTTGAAATTCTGCGGGAGTGACGGCGGCAAGCACAAACACAACTGCATACGAGATGAGCAGCAGAATATTGAGCGGAAACGAAAGCACCGTGCGCAGCATACCTAGCGACACAAACAATCCCACGCCCGCCGCAATCATCAGAATCAAGCCCCATTTGCTCACGCTAGGAGAAATACCTTTTACCTGATTGGCAAGAACCTGCACGTCGGGTTCGGCAACGGTCACGATAAACCCAACCGCAAACGCGACAATCAAAAGCAAGGGCAAATTTCGTTTTGCCGCAAGAGCCGCACCGCTGCGCTCACCAATCGGAATAATACCAACATCAATACCGAGCAAAAAAACCGTCAGCCCCAAAATGACCAGCACACCGCCCACCAAAAAACGCGCAATAAGAGCCCACCCTAGCGGCGCAATCGTCACGCTCAGCAAAAGCACAATAGCCATAATCGGCATGACGGACGAGACGGTTTCTTTGAGTTTTTGCAGAATGTTCATGTGTTAGTATCCAGCATAATACATTTTTACTTACAATCAATATCCCTTTAGTTTTAAAATGCGAAGTACGCTTTCGTCCAGCCGCTCCATCGTAATTTCCCCTGTTTTGACGGCGTAAAGCATTGCCTCATACGCAAGCGGAAAATCTTCGGGCATCAGCAGGATATCGTTTCCCGCCTCAAAAGCAAGGACAGAAGCCTTTGCAGACCCGAAGTTTTTTTCAATGGCACCCATATTAAGCGCATCGGTTAAAATGATTCCCTGATAGCCCAGTTCGCCACGCAGTTTACCCATAATCATATCTTTTGAAAGTGATGCCGGAAGTCCGTCGGAACTGGCTTTTGTCATCGTAACATGCGCAACCATAACCGTGTCAGCCCGATTCAGATTTGCCTTGTAGGGAATCAACTCGCAGGTCAGCAAGTCTTCCCATGTCTTGTCCACGGCAACATAATCTTCATGGGTGTTGCCCTTGGTGTCTCCATGACCAGGAAAATGCTTAATACAGCCTTTGATGCCCTGTGCATGAAGTCCGTCCAAAAAAGCCCCCGCCATATCAGAAACCAATTGCGGGTCAGAACCAAAGGCACGGTTGCCGATGACAATGTTTTCTGGATTGGTATTTACATCAACAACAGGGGCAAAGTCAAAAGTAAATCCATATTCAGCGAGATAGGAACCGATGTATTTTCCCGCTTCCCGCGCCTTTTCCATGTCTCCTGTTGCGCCGATTTCTTCCATTGCGCCCACATTCGTTAAGCCAAGGGATTTAGTTTGTGCCAGCCGAGCCACGCGACCGCCTTCTTCATCCACCGCAAGCATGGGGTCAATCGCACAATTGTTCTTTAAATCTCTGTTCAGTTTTTTGAGCTGCCGCTTGCTCTTGATGTTTTTTGCAAAAAGACAGAACCCGCCCACGGGATATTGCCTGAGCGTAGACTTCATCCTTGATGTCAGTTTTGTGTGCCCAAAATGGTGCAAAGATTGTGTATCATCTGCGCTTTCTTTAAGGTCAAGCTGGTCTACACAAATCACAAAAAGTTGGGCAACCTTTTCTTCCGTAGTCATGTTGAAAAGGATTTCTTCTGCGCTTTGTGTGATTTTTGGAACACTGGCACAACCTGCCAGCAAAAAAAGCACCGCACAGATTGTTGCTGCAACTACCGTGAATTTTCTGTTTGTCATATAAAGGAACCATCCACCTTTCTGCCATTATAGCAGTTTTTTCCCTCCTTTACAATTACGTGCTTCATGTTATAATAGAAAGTATGGAAGTCATTCAAAGTTTTACTATTGACCACACGCACTTAAAGCCGGGCATTTATGTTTCGCGCGAGGACAAGGGGTTTACCACGTTCGATTTGCGCATTACTGAGCCGAACAAAGAACCGGCTATTGCTCCTGCCGCTATCCACAGTATTGAGCACTTGATGGCAACATGGTTCCGCAATTCTGCGGTCAAGGACGATGTAGTGTACGTGGGACCGATGGGATGCCTTACGGGTATGTACATTATTATGACGGGCACGTACACCGTACAAGATATGCGCAACTTGACGATTGAGTGCTTGGAATGGATTTTAACGCAGGACGAAGTGCCCGCCACCACACCCCAAACATGTGGAAATTACCTTCTGCACGACCTTCCCATGTGCAAGTGGGAATGCCGACGGTACATTGACCGCCTTAAGAACGATTTTCACAGCGAATACACGAAATTACAGGTTACCCTCGAAAGCGGCATGACTTTTGCCGACGCATAGAACTGACTCTTTTGGCAATAAAAAAGGTCCCGTATACGCGGGACTTTTTGTTTGTTCAGTAACCTATTTCGTCAGCAGCGCATTTAACGCCGTTACAAAGACACTCGGGTTTTTCAACTCTGCGCCGCTCACAAGCAATGCCTGGTCAAGCAGGACTTCTGCCACGTTTGCAATGTAGGCTTCGTCGCTGGTGTTTTCCAGTGCTTTGACAATCGCGTGGTCGCCGTAAAACTGATGCCGGGGATTTTCATAGGCAGGGTCAGGAGAAAGCGATGGACTGATAAAAGACCTCACCTCACGACTGGTAAGCCCCACATACTTTCCGTTCACATAGCGGCGCAAATTTGTCCGCTCCACCAGCGAATAGCCACCCGTGCCCTTGTATTTCAGCGAAACCGTCTGCGCAAAAGCCGCCGCTCCATACAGGCACACAAAGACACCAAGTACAATCCTTGTAACAAAAAATCTGAATCCGTTCATACCCATAGTATCGGCAGTCTATCGGCATATTTTAGAAAAAGCTGAGGATTTTTTCGGGCAGTCCGGCAGTTCCTGCCGTCGGGCCTTCCATGGCTTGCTATGCGCGCGGTGCTCGCTCCCCTCGCACTGTCCGCTCCGCGTCCACCATTCCACGCCCTACTGCTTTGCCATTTATAAGGAACTATGCCAGTTTTAGCGTTCCATTCCTCAGTTTCTCTAACGCAGCGTTTATTGTAACGCGATTTGTAGCACCATTTTGCTCAAGCCAAAGTAAATTTTCTTTATCAAAAAGATTGTAAATCATTTGAAATGCTTTTCGTAAATTCCGAGGATAAAACTCCTTTGCCTGTTCCGACGTTACCTCTGGAATATCTGACAAATCAATCGGGCGATTCTGTAGTTCAACGATTCTTTCTGGAGTCATAATACAATTCCTTTTCTGATTCGGTTGCTAAACGAGCAGAGATTATTCGTGTTCGCTCTCGTTCAGTGTATGCTGTCATTACAATGACGGCACCACCAGATTCTCC
The DNA here is from genome assembly GCA_017450535.1 of Treponema sp. Lineage (GTDB taxonomy): Bacteria > Spirochaetota > Spirochaetia > Treponematales > Treponemataceae > Treponema_D. The sequence continues at coordinate 1,068 of JAFSTK010000144.1, read as the reverse complement.
AAGTCCAATAAACCTTTCTTCTTATAACAGTTATTTAGGATATTATAGCATATTATTTTTAAAAATCATTAAATTTTTCTGAAGGATTTTGCTGAATGAAGTTCGCTTTTCAATTCATTGCTGCCTTGAATTCATCAAAGGTTTTGAATATTGTTAGGCGGACAGACCACTGTCCCGCTTATTTTTTGTAGAGTATACTGTAGAAAAAAATTGATTTTAGTTATATAATTCCACAAATTCTGTTTTATGAGGGGAAAATGGAAATGCAAGCAGGGTTATTTGGACAGAAGTATTCAAGTAGAGATTACACAAAGGCAAAATATTGGGGTAAAAATCAGTTTAACAGTTCCTTCCCCGCATCTCTGGTTGCTTATATGTCTTCTAAAAATATAAAATTAGTATATTTAAAGACTGATAAAAATAATAATTTATACCATGACTACATTTCTGGTACAGAATTATTTAAAATAGATCCTCTTTCAGAACAGGCTTTTTATAACTTCGAAGCAGGATATTCATCATATGAAAAATTTTACACAGGTGACAGAGAAAAAATTGACCTTGTAATGATGAATCGTGAAACAGAAGAGAATCTTTGTGGTTTGGAAGTAAAACTTACTGCACTTCCGGATAATACAACAAAAAAGTTTAGTGAAGATAAGTACAGTTGTGAAATTGTAATGAGACCTCCAACAATTTGTTTTTTAGCTTGCTCAATATGTGAAAACTACGAGAATAATAAAGAACATCTAAGAAGCCTCATTTCGGGAATTCCGAAGATTAATCATTGGGAAACGCCAGAAGAAGTCGCTCCTCATTATAAAGCTATTGAAAATGTCGTTTTAAAAGTTGCAGCTGACATGAGCGATAAGCAATCTCCTCTTATTTTGCAACCGGTATGGAAAACTGTAAAAGACAAAATGCAACTGGCAGATGATTGTCTTGATGCATTTGTTTGGTCAAATTTAGCAGTTCTTCAGATGTGCTTAAAGGGTGAAGAAAATTCTGGTACAGAAATTTCTCGTTTTCAGCGTACAATTGTTTGGATTTATAAAATGCTTTTTGACT
>JAFSTK010000143.1 GCA_017450535.1 Treponema sp. | reverse complement strand
GCCTCAGAAAATGACCCCATGCTTGCTTTAACGGGCGAAACTGATGTCATCCTTGTGGGCGATTTTTTCCCCACTGTGCTCAAATTGTATGAAATTTTGCAGAAGCAGAATCCAAAACATTTGGGTCTTTCCATGATGACAGGCTCTCTCAATATCATGTATGCCAATGCTTTCGTGCAGACTCCGGCAGAATCACTTGGTGTCGCTGAGTTCGACAAGCAGAATTCCGAATACGAGCGCGCAAAATTGCATTATCTCCGCGGTCGTGATATGGAACTTGACTTCCTTGAAGGTCGGCACAAAGGTTTCCGCACGGCGATGTTCTCAGGCGATGAGGAAAAAATCAAGGCTGCCGTCGCAAAAATGGACAAAAATGATGTGGACGCCGCATATTGGTGTGGGGCAGGCTGGCTCGCGGCATTCAGTCTGGATATCTTGAATCCCGATTTGATTGCAAATCTTGGCGCGCCAATCGCTATCTTGGAACGTGCCGCCCAAATTAGCCCTGATTACAACAACGGCTCTATCTGGGACGTGCTTTTTAATTTCTACATGGTTGCCCCCGGTGATTTTGGCGGCGATCCTGAGCGTGGAATGCAATGCTACGAAGAAGAATTGCGCGTTTCTGGTGGAAAAACACCCGGTATGTATGTAACTTATGCGCAGGCAGTTTGTGTTCCTAACGGAGATGAAAAAGGATTTGACGAGGCATTGGAAAAGGCTCTTGCTATCAATCCAGATGATAATCCGTCGTCCCGCCTGATGACAACTATCTCGCAGAATAAAGCCCGATGGTTGCAGGCTCATAAAGGTGATTATTTCGTGCAGTGGTAGCGAAAAAAATACTTCTGCTAGTTTTTAAAAGGAGAATAAAAAGATGAAAAGACTTGTATTGACAGCACTTCTGATTGGTATGGCTGCTCTTTCTTTTGCGCAGACTCTCAAAATTGCTTCCATCGCACCCGCGCGCTCTGCCTGGGAAATTGAAGCAAAACGTCTCGCTCAGGAGTGGGCGAAGTTGACGAATGGTCGAGTCACCATGCAGTTCCTTAACACCAATGCTTTAGGTGGCGAGGATGGCGTTATTCAGAAACTCAATTCTGTACGCCCTGGTCAGAAAGCACCGATTGATGGCGGTATCTTTACGAATTTGGGTATGGCTTCCATGGCTCCCGACGCTCACATTCTTACGCTTTCAGTTCCGTTCTTGTTCCGCAACCAGGAAGAAGTTGACTTGGTGTATGAGGCATTCAAGCCGCAAGTTTCAAAAGAATTTGCAAAGAAAGGTCAGGTGCTTTTGGGCTATTTCCCGATTGGCTGGGCATATTACTTTACAAAAACTCCAGTCCGCACTCCGGAAGAACTCAAAAAACTCCGCCTTTGTGTAAGCGGCATGGGTGTCTCTGCATTGACCGATGCTTACAAAATGGCTGGTTATACCACAATGGATGTTCCGTCAAGCAAGATGCTTTCCAGCATGAAGAGTCCTGGTGGTGTTGAAGGCTTCTATACAATTCCGATGTACGGTTATGCCGCTCAGTATTACAAAGCGGTTCCTTACATTTTGAACGTGCCTTTCACTTGTATCATGGTGGCATTTATTGTCTCTGAAAAAACATGGAATTCAATTCCTGCGGAAGACCGCCCCAAACTGATTTCTTCATTTGAAGAGGCTCAGAAAAATTTCCGCGTTGCTACAGAAAAATCTGACGAAGAGTATCTTGATTTGCTTCGTAAAGCGGGTGCGACTGTTGTTGATGTTACTCCCGAAGAGCGCGATGCCTTGGAATCATCAATGCGACACGATTCATTCGCTCTCGCAAAGACTGGCGTTATGGACCAGAAATTTTATGATGATGTTGTAGCGATGCTCAAAAAACACCGGGGTGAGTAAGACATGTTACGGAAAATTGAAGACATACTTGAAGTTATTTTTGTCGGCTTGCTGACGTTCCTTCCGCTTATTTTCTATGCTGTGCAGAAAATCACATCCGTGCAGGTTCCGGGATCGGAATATGGCATTGCCCAGTTGGTGTTTCTGTTTGCATGTATGGCCGGAGTCATCACATGGCGCGAAAACCGTCATTTGAGTCTGGCTTCATTTTCCGGAAAATTACCGCCGCATATTCGCAAGGTGACTGATTCGATTGCGAATGGTGCGACAGTGTTTGTGTTGACCATGCTGTTCTTGAATTCAATTTGTCAGCTGCTTAATCCTGGTCAATTCACTATGACTGTCTGGAAGATTCCTGTAAAAGTTCTTTTTGTTTTCTTGCCGTTGTGCTATGCGCTTATGCTGTACATGGTCG
>JAFSTK010000142.1 GCA_017450535.1 Treponema sp. | reverse complement strand
TTCTGTTTTTCTTGAATTGGCGGAATAAACGCGGCTCTTTCGATATTCATAATCGACGGTAAGTCAAAAGGTTGTGCTGGACAAAGAATCATAGGTAAAAATATCAAATTTTTTTCTGATACGCAAGGAATAATGTTTGTCTAATTAGAAAAAATGGCTTATAATATTATTTGCTTATGGATGATACGATTAGCTTTGCATTGGAAGGTCGAAAAACTTTTTTTATTGCAACAGAACAATCTCTTCTTCCAGAATCATACTTGGAAGATTATTTGACCCGTGGTTATGAGACATACATTATTTCTGATGATAGAAACTGTCCGCTGGTAAAAAAAGTTGAGTCGATTATCTCTATTTTTGAGGACTCCATTCTGTTCTTTTATATTGATGCAGAAATTGAAGGTTTGAACTGGAAAAACTACATCAAACAGCTGCAAGAACGATATGGAGAGCGTGTCCTCATCGGTGTATTGTATTCAAAGCGTCATAATGAAGAGGACCGCCGCCGCATTGAAAAATATTATCTTTTTGATGTAGGCATTCAAGGCGGCTGTATTTCATTGGAATATCAAAAAGCAAAGAATTTTGCGCTGATTGACAAAGTGATGTTCGCAAATCAGGCTTCAGGGCGGCGCAAGAATGTCCGTGCCATTTGTGACAACAACAGCAAAGTTACGTTCGTGTATAACAATGTTGAATACACAGCGACGCTTGCCGATATCAGTTTGACGCATTTTTCGTGTTCAATTCCGGGCGAGTCTTACATTCCGTTGTATGAGAAAATCACCAATGTGTTTGTGGACATAAACGGACTGCATTTTAAGTCAGATTCGATTTTGTTGCTCCAGCGTGTGTTGAATAATACGATGTTGTATGTTTTCATTTTTTCAAAGCATGACGGCTCACAGGGATTGGACGAGGATTTGAGACGTCGTTTGTCAGAAAAAATCTATCAGATGGTTACTGACAAAGTGAAGATGATTTTGCAGCTAGTTTTCGATGAAGTGGGTAGGGCTGACCGCGATCCGCACGGGCATACCACTTTCCATCCAGAAGATTTGAAACGGCTTTTGTAGAGGTTTTACTTTGGACGAATCGATTAGACACATCGTTGAAGGACGAAAAACATTTTTCATTGTCCCAGATGCCACGCTTTTGCCGGAAACCTATCTGGAAGACTTTATGGCGCGTGGATATGAGACATACATCATCGGAGACGACCGCTATTGTCCGCTGGAAACAAAGGTAGATATCATCATCAAAACTTTTACGGATTCTATTCTTTTTTTCTATATTGATACATTAGTTGATGGCATTGACTGGCATATTTATATCCGCGAATTGCAGCAACGCTATGGCGAAAAGATTTTAATTGGCGTACTTTATGCAAAGCGTCCTACGGATGAGCAGAAAAAGCGTCTGGAAAAGTATTATCTCTTTGATGTGGGCATTCAGTGCGGATGTATTTCTTTGGAATATCAAAAGGCAAAGAATTTTGCATTGATAGACAAGGTAATGTTTGCGAATCAGGCATGTGGCCGCCGAAAAAATGTGCGCGCTATCTGCGATAATAACAGCAAGGTCAATTTTGAGACAAAAAAAGGTGTCGTAAAAGGAAACGTGCTTGATGTGAGCATGAGCCATTTTTCTTGTGTGTTCGACCATCCGCCTGAAATCCCGCTTTATGAAAAAGTTCGGCGCATGATGGTGAACATCAACGGACTGCATTTCTCTACGGATGCCATTCTCTTGATGAAGCGACCCGTCGGCGGACAGGATATGTATATTTTTGTTTTCGCAAATTCTCTTGGCCAGCAAGGATTGGAAGCAGATATTAAGCCGCGTCTCTTGCAGAAAGTGTACCAGATGGTAAGCGAAAAAGCAAAAAAGCTCATGTGGACAAGATTTGACGAAGCGCGCAAGTCTTTGAACAACCCTGTCCGTGGCAGAGCTTTTGCCCCTGCAGAAGATGGCGGCATTCAGAATCATTATTACTGATTTCTCTTTTCAAATTTTCTGTTTTTCGCTAAAATGTTTCCACTATGGAATTTACACAAGAGGCAATCGACGCGCTCGTAGTGAACGAAGTCGATATTATGAAACGTATTGCGGAAGAACTGAACATCCGCGTGGCACAGGTAAGTGCTGTTATCAGTCTGGTGAACGAAGGATGTACTATCCCGTTCATTTCTCGTTATCGCAAAGAAAGGCATGACAACTTGAACGAAGTGCAGGTTACGGACTGCGACCATCTGTTCAAGTCATATAAAAATCTGGAAGAACGCCGTCTGGAAATCGTAAAGGGCATTTTTGCTCAGGGCAAACTGACGGAATCACTCTACAATGCGGTGATGGGCGCAAAGACGCTGACCGAATTGGAAGACTTGTGGGCTCCGTTCAAGAAAAAGAAGAAGACGCGCGGTATGGTCGCAGCAGAAAAAGGTTTGGAACCGCTTGCTGACTTTATCGTTGGCGAAAACGATGACGCTGCGGTGGAAGCTGAGGCACAGAAATATATCAAGACTGACAATGAAGATGCCGCTCTCAATGTGGAGACAGCGGAAGACGCAATTGCAGGCGCAAAGGACATTATTGCGGAGCGTGTCTCACAGGATACGGATAACCGCGCCGACGTGCATAAATTGTATTTGGCGAGCGGCAACATCATCACCAAGGGCATTGTTCCCGACGGACAGGATGCGGAGACCGCAGAAAAGATGTCTACCTACCAGATGTACTGGGATTATTCAGAACCGCTTAATCAGGTAAAGCCGCACAGAATTCTTGCGATTAACCGCGCTGAACGTGAAGGCGCATTGAGCGTAACGATTGACGTGCCGGTGGACGATGCGGTTGTGCTGTTGCAGAAAAAAGTGGCAATCAGCAATAAATATCACCGTGAGGCGATTGAAGACGGTTTGGTGCGTTTGCTCAGCCCGGCCGTTGTGCGCGAAATCCGCAGCGATGAGACTGATGAGGCGGACGACCACGGCATTGGTATTTTCAGCGAGAACTTGAAGAACTTGTTGATGACTCAGCCGATTAAAGGCAGCCGTGTTCTGGGAATTGACCCCGGTATTCGCACGGGAACAAAATGTGCCGCATTGGACGAGACCGGAAAATACCTTGGCTATTTTAAGATTTTCCAGGTACAGGATCCGGCTGACGCATACAAACAGTTGAACGATGCGATTGACAAGTATGACATTCAGGTGGTCGCTGTTGGTAACGGAACTGGCAGCCCGGAAGTCCAGGCAATTGTTTCTAAGGTCATCAGCGAAAACTATGCATCAAGCAATGTGCAGTACACCGTTGTTGATGAAAGCGGCGCGTCTGTATATTCAGCAAGCCCGGTTGCGACCGAAGAATTCCCGGAATTGGATTTGACGATTCGTGGCGCAATCAGCATGGGTCGCCGTTTGCAGGACCCGCTTGCCGAATTGGTAAAAATTGACCCTAAAGCAATCGGCGTTGGTTTGTATCAGCACGACGTAAACCAGAAGAAACTTGCCGAGCAGCTGGATGAAGTTGTCGGCTCAGTGGTGAACCAGGTTGGCGTCAATCTGAACACGGCAAGCTACATGCTTTTGAAATACGTTTCCGGCATCAATGCGACTACGGCAAAGAAAATCGTTGCCTACCGCGACGCAAATGGCAAAATCACAAGCCGCGAAGATTTGAAGAAAGTGCCGGGTCTTGGTCCCAAAGCATTTGAGCAGTGCGCAGGCTTTATCAAGATTCCTGAGAGCGCAGATCCGCTGGATAACACATGGGTGCACCCGGAAAACTACGAGGTGGCGCGCGAAATTTTGCCGTATGTAAAAGAGCACAAATCGCTTCCCGTAGACTTGAAAAAGAAATTGACGGAAGTATATAACATCGGCGAGACGACTTTGAATGACATCATCGATGAATTGGGAAAACCCAACCGTGACCCGCGCGACGGCTATCCGGCACCGATTATGCAGAAAGGCGTTGTGAAATTTGAAGATTTGACTGTCGGCATGAAAGTGACCGGCAAAATCAAAAACGTCGTGGACTTCGGCGCATTTGTGGACATCGGCTTGCATGAGACTGGTTTGATTCACATAAGCGAATTGAGCGACAACTTTGTATCTGACCCGATGGACGTAATCAAAGTTGGCGACGTAAAAGAGTTCACGATTATCGCTCTGGACAGCGACCGCAAGCGCATCAGCTTGAGTTTGAAGAGCGATGCAGGTCAGCGTTTGGCGGGCGCAAGTACGGGTTCTGCTAGTACGAGCACTTCCCATACCACTGCCGGCGGCAAAAAAATTGTCGTGATTAAAAAAGGTGCAGGAGCATCAGCCGGCAACGGTACCCGCCCTGCCAATCGCGACTTTAACCGTGACCGCCCGCGCAGTAATGACCGTGGCAACCGCAATTACGACCGCAACGACAGTGGCGAAACCTATAATCCATTTGCGCTTGCATTCTCGAAATCGAGGAAATGATTCGAGTTTGCAAAAATGAAAAAATAGACGAAGGTTTATCTATGAAAAAAGCAGTGGTTTTTCTGACTGCATTGGCAGTTTGTTTTGCATGTATGTCTTGTAAAGCAAAGGGTTCATTCAAAATTTCCAAGACGGAGAACGGCAAGGTAACGTATAATTACGCCGCTGAATTTGGAAATGACACACAGACTCTGAACACGGATGTGGATAATAATACACCCGATGAGCTTGACGAGATGATTAATTATAACGGTGACGGTAACGTGCTGTATGTGAACGCTCCGAGCACTGAAGATTTCTGGTGGGAAGTTGTCGGTGACCTGGATACGACAAAGATTGATGGCTGGAATGTTGAAGATGATGACTACTATGCAACATGTAGCGCAATAATTGACGATGGCACCGGGTATGTTATCGTCGGTCGTTATGATGACCCCGACAAAGAACCCACGCGCTACGCTATTCTTGAAGTAGAAGTTAAAGGCGGCAAGATTGTGAGCGTAACTGACACTGCAGTTGTAGACAGCATGGACGAGTATTTTGATTAATTCTGATATTCTAAAAGAAATCTGACAATTTAAAGGGGCACAGTTCATTTGAGCTGTACCCCTTTCTTTTTCTCAAAGGTGTGTTATACTTGTAATATGGATATTCGGAGAGGACGCCATATAATTTTATCATTTTTGACCATTTGTGTATTGGTGGTTTGTATATGCGCAAGTTTATCTACTCGTTGGAGAATTGTTTCATTATACGAAAGACCAACTGATTTAAATCCCGGCTGGCGCATGGTTATGCCTTCATCTACTGCGCCCAAAGGCACTATCGCTTTAGAACGAAATTTTTCTGTGACGGAGTTGCAATCAACAGGTGGCGGTCCCACTATTTTCTTCCGCACGACTAATACAATGGTACTCATCCGTGTGAACGACAATTATATGTATTCATACGGATTGTTTGGCAAGTCGTATGTTGGTAACGAATATGGTTCCGCCTTGCATTTTTTCCGTCTGCCACATTTTTATCCGAATGACAGTTTTACCGTAAATATTGAATTCTCACCCTTGTTTCAGTCTGAAGAAAACAGTTTCTTTTCTCACGGAGCGCAGACACTTATCACGCCAAAGATTTATTTTGGCTCCAAAGCGGCGTGTTTGATGGCGTACATTCGCTCCTGTTTTTTTCCATCGGCGGCAAGTGCATCCATCATATTAGTTGGATTGATGAGCCTTATCCTGACCGCTTCATTCTGGATTTTACATCGCAAATATACACGTGATTTCTGCTATTGGGGCATTTTTTCGCTCATCGTCGGTTTCGGATTTTTTATTGAAAGCGGCATGGCAGATTTGTTCGTGCCAAATGCGTTTCTCAGATATTTTGCCGCGACATTTATGCTTGCGATTCTGCCAGAATTCTTTTTGATGTACGTTAGAACCAGCAAAGTGGTCTCATACAATACAAAGTTGTGCAATTTTTTTATCATGCAGAGTATTGTGAACGCTTTCATTGTGATTGTCTGCGCATTCCTTCCCAGACTTCCTTTCAGTTATGTTCGCAACTATATCATCATCTGTCATGCAGTGTACCTGTTCTTTGTGATAGCCATGTTCGTGAATAACAGCGTATCGCTTTCGCAATGGCCGACTATTCCTTCCGCGCTGGTAATCGTAACATCAGTGATGATTCTTGTTGATTTTACGCTGTACTTGGTGCCCCCCTATACTTCTGACCTTTTTGCGTTCAGCCGTTATGCTATGTTGCTCTATCTGATTACACGTTCGGTTGAAGTCATCAATGATTTTTTCAGCACGCAAATCCTTACGGCGCGGGAAGAAATGTATCGCACGGTGGTTGTGCGCGATTCTCTTACAGGAGTTCATACTCGCCCGGCATTCTGGCATTTTCAGAAAGAATTCTTCACAAAAAATGCAATCTCAAACGACAGGCTTTCTCTTGTGCTGTGCGAGATTTTGAATCTCAAACAGATAAACGAAAAAAATGGATATGAAGAAGGCGATGAGGCTCTCAAGACTACTTCGCAGATTCTCAAGCTTAATTTTTCATCCGAGCAAATATATCGTATTAACGGCAGTTGTTTTGGCGTGCTTTTGGTAGACATGGATGAGGATGTAATCCAGAAAAAAATCCGTGCGATTGAAGATATTATTGATGATTACAATAGCAATCAAGATTTAGGTGACATACGATTGGCCTTGGTAACAAATGTTTTCTCTACAAGTCACTATGTTTCGTTTGATCATTTTTTAACGGCGACTCAAGAGAAATTAAATGAATATAGGAAACTTTTGTAAAAGACATAGGTTTTATTCTTGATTTTATTGGTTTCTGTGTTAGAATCTATGACGACAGAGAATCACTTTAGCTTTCTAACCAAGGAGGTATGATAAAAAGTGCATCGTGTACTTTTTATCATGTGCAGATTTTGCTGTTGGCAAAACTGCGATTTCGTGCCTCCTGCACGACCGCTAACGCGGAGTTTATTAGGAGTTTATATGAACATTCCAAAGACAGCCTTCGTGGGAATTTGTGCTTCAACGCTGTTGCTTTTTTCTTGTATCAATTTTGCAGAATTGAAAATTCCTGAGACAATTTCAGTTGAGACTCGTGGCGCGACATACAGTGTTCCCTTAGGCTCAGGCAAGGCGGATTTTTCTGAGCATCTGAGTATTGTGAAGATTCGTGAGCAGATGGAGAAGAATATTACCTCAGATGATGTTACTTATGCGGTCTACGACTACAATCCTGACAACAAATCAGAGGTGCAGGAATTCCTTATTAAGTACGATTTGCAGAGCATTGATTTGAACATGAAAGAAATGCTCGACAAGATAAATTTGGATAACTTACTGAGCGATGGATTGACCAATACGATAGAGGTGCCAAAGCCGGATTTGCAGTTTACCCAAAATCTTGATTTTGATATAAATACGATTTTGAAAAACAATTTTAACGCGCTCAACGCAAATGCTCTTCCATTCCCAGAGATGGGCACCACATATAATTTTGGTCTTAACGACAGCCATATTCCTTCTGCGACCCTGGATATCTCTCCGGCATACACATCTATGACCCTAAAGAGCGGAGAGGTTGTCCTGACGATTACGCCACAGGCAACACCGACAAGCGGATATTCGCTCAAAGTAAAAGCGTATTTGTTCAGTGATGGTACATTAGTTGCGGCGAGCGGAGAGGAGCAAGAAATTGCAAATGGCGGAACGATTATTATTCCGCTCACGAACAAAACACTTTCTAACAGCCTTTCTATTAGTTTCACTGGCACTATAAGCGGCGGCACACCGGGAAAAATCGACAACTATAGTATTTCTTGTGGCTTGCAGAATTTGGACGTAGCGATTATCAAAGGCATTACTCTTGATGATGCTGATGACCTCAAGATTCCTGTTTCCCAGACAATTGATATTGGTAATGTCTCAAACTATGTTCTTTCTGCGACAATTAAAGAAGGCTATTTAAATATAAATACGCCGTTACCAAGCGGATGGACAGGCATTACGACCACACCGAACATTGTTGTTTCTGGCGCGCTGGACATAACCAATTTGCCTGACGGAGATAATGCCGCCACATCCCTTTTGGATAAACATGTTGATTTAGCAGACAAAGCTTTTAACCCAACAGCAAGTTTAAATGTTTCTGGCGAAGTCTTGTTTGCGCTGAACAATGCTACGCTCGACTTTAGAAATGGCACACCATCGCTTGTGCTGACATGTGCGGGAGACATTACTTCTCTCAAAGATGCCAAGGTTGACACTTCAGAAATTGAAATCAGCAATCCTATAACAAATTCTTTGCCGGATGACGTCACGAAATACGTTAAAGAAATGAAAATTACGGGACTTGTCATCACAGGTGACATAAAAACAACGCTGGATGCAGAGAGCCTTGTAGCAAAGATTTCAGTCTCTTCAAATCTCTTTAACATGAAAGACTCTGAAGGCACCACGATTTCCGGTTCCGTAGATATTGCGAAAGAAAACGAATTGTCGCTTGAGACAAAGAATGGCTGGTCTACGGTTATCAATTTGGAGTCAGACCCGCCGCCAACGATGGATTTTCTTTGCGGCTTCACTTTGGATGGCGAGACAGACATTCCGACCGGGAAAAAATATGTAGTCCTCAAGACAATTACGTTGGGCGAGACGTATTCAGTTGAAGCAAAACTGCATGCCGAAGAGCCGACTTGGGAATACATCGTTCTAAAAACGGACTCAACGTCTATTGCGCAGCCAGGCGAAAAAGAAACGGGTTTGAATCTGAACGATTTGTTTTCGGGCTTATTCTCAGGCGATGAAGACAATGAAGAACGCTCTGAAATGATTAAAACGCTGCTGCATCAGATAGAGCTTACGGGCATAGAAGCCTATGCGTATGTTGTGCGCCCCAAATTTAACAGTGTAGACGGTGAGAAACAGGATCCGTTAAGAAATCTTGGCTCATTTAGCGCATATATTTATGCTGCTGGTGACAAAGTTGCTGAGACACCTTTGCTCGGTACTTCATCTGAAAATAAAGGCGAATTGAGACTTCTGGAACCGTCTGATGACGAAAATATGGCTGACTATGAAAAACTAGCAGACCCGGAGACCTTCCTTATCACAAAGGATGTTTTTAAGAAAGAAGAGTATTATTCGGCAAAGTTGAGCAGCGAAGGAATTTGTTCTGTCTTAAATGAAAAACCCAACGGACTCAAAATCGGCTATGATATCGGTCTGTCAGGTTCTGGAGAAATTTGTCTGACTCCGGAAGATTTGGAGTCGCTTTCTGGTGAAATGGCAATTACCATGTCGATAGGAATCAGGTTCCCGCTTATGATGCATGTCGGCTTAAAAGATGAAGACGGCAGACGCGCCTCAGTGGTTATTTCAGATTTGATGACGTTGGTTGGAACAGAATTGACGGAAGACCTTTTTCAGCGTGAAGAATCTGATTTGGATGATGATTCATACATCAATAAGATTGCCAAAATGTTTGAGTCCGTGTCTTTCAGCTACACGATGGAGAATAACACGGGTCTTTCCATGACGGCAAGACTTGTTGCGACAAACAAAACGACAAATGACGTTTATTTGGCAAAGACGCTGATACTTGATAATAAGGCACATCTTATTGAATTACCGGCTGGAGACATCAGTACGATTTGTGAGAAGGCGAATTATCCGTTCATTCCGAAATTTGAGCTTACGATAGCACCTACCTCAGAAGATGCTCCAATAAAGATTGCACGGACTGCATATTTCCAAGCGAAAAATTGCATGGCAATTGTAAAGACAGACGGTGTGTATACCGTCATGGGGGATTAACATGAAATTAATTCGCTTACTTATTGTATTATTAATAACCTCATCACTTTTTGCCGAATTATATGAGCCGCACCGTTTTATTGAAGTTGGTGTTGATGCTGAGGCGGGAGTTTCCAACAACTATTTTAGAGCCGATGAAGTATTGGTAAAAGATTTGGTCATCAACGTGCAGAAAATGGCAAAAGACCTCTCTAGCGGCGGACTAACTATTGACTATATGGTAAATTCTGGTGCGTTCATTGGGTTAAACTTCGGGCCGAAATTCAGACTGAAAATATTCACTGAAGTTGAAGGCTCCGGCTATGTGAATGCACCGCATGACCTCTTTGATTTGCTCGGCAACGGTTATACGGCAGGTACGGATGTTGATTTTCAGATGGAAGGATATGCTGATTTGTACACATCTTTCGGCGCATCGTTCCATACGACTATATTTCAAAAATACGGCATTACAGTAACGCCAGCCTATTTTGTGCCGCTTGCCTATGTGGAAAGAACCGTTGCGAATGTAAATGTCTCTTCTACGATGGACGGCACTACTGTGGCGCGTGCAACAGCTCCGATTGAAGTTTACAGTACCGCCAGCCTGAGACCGTACAAAGAAAATGATTTTTCATCATCAACAATCACTTCTGATGTCACGTCATCCTTAAAGAACGGCGGCTTTGACCTGTCTCTTGCGGTAGAGCGACCATTGCTGAAACGTCTCGATATAGGAATTTTTGCACGGATACCGATTATGCCGGCGACGTTGAATCATAAGATGACGATGAACGCCTATGCGTCTTACACCGTCAACAATTTGCTTGGCTACCTTGACGACACACTGGAGACCTCCAATGATTATGGAATAGATGACATCGTTTACACTTCTGGCGAAGGAAAGAAAGTGTGGCGACCATTCCGTATGGGCATTGAAGGCGCGTGGAGACCTTTCGGGACATGGTGTACATTCCGCCCCATGTTTGCGATGGTTGTACGCAATCCCTATATCAGCGGAGAGCGCATCGTATATCCTGAATTTGGCTTGAGTGCAGAAGCCGCGCTGTTCAATATGCTGGGCATCAATTTTTCTACTGCGTACAAGAGCCGTGTGTTTGTACAACAGTTAGGCTTTATGTTTAATTTCCGTGCAGTGGAAATCAATATAAAAGCTATGTTGCGCGGCGCAAGTTTTATCAGCAGCTTCAATTGGTCGGGTGCGGGTGCCTACGTTGGAGTGCGAGTAGGATTCTGATGTATTGGTGCGATGGGGCAGACTTTGATATTCGGTTTGCAACGGCATGACAGTTTGCAATGAATTGATTAAAATAAACTGTTGCGATAGAATAGAAATAAGCAGGGCAATGCCTTGTATTCATAGAGGGCAAGATAAATAATTGCGCTTCTTATAGGAGATACACATGAAAAAGATTTCTGGTTTGATTGCGGCTATGTTGGTTGGCGCAATGGTGGTTGTTGGTGCTGGATGCAGCGATGGCGAAAAAAATGAAATTCTGGGAATGATTGCGCCGTCAAATACTTGGTGTAGCAAGGATGTTACTTATAGAAAAACAGATGATGCTGCTGAAAGTGCCGCTTTGCATGTTAGTTTTTATTATACTGATACGGCACAGTCAAGAGGCTCAAAATCTGATGAATTGAAGGTGGATATTCCTGCTGGTCTTACCGTTCTTATCACTTTGAAGAATGGCAATACAAATAATGTAATTACAAACCTCACAAGCTCTACATATATCCTTAAAACTTTCCCGAAAGATACAGACACAACAGATTTGGAAGAGGGTGACACAACAAGTAAATTTAGAGGCAGTTTTGAAAAATGGGCTGCTATCTATCGTTTGTCAACGGAGTTGCAGAATGATAAATCAACATCTGTTCCATCTGCGCTGAGAAATGACTCAAATTACACTGGGCTTGAATGGGATAAGATTAAAGACAATTTCTCTTGGAAGCGTTTGTTGGTAAACTATTTGTCAGCGAGCCTGTAATAGTAATGAGTATTCAAAAAACGTTGTCTTGTGACAGCGTTTTTTTTTGTATTTCAGTAGTTCCCGCTACTCTTCTTTCACACCGTCATCCTGTGCGATGACGGCTTTTTTGTTTCTCAGCAGAATTACGACACATGCCGCTACAAAGACGACTGCGGTGGCTGCCATAATTGGTACCAAGAGTGAGTGCAGTTCCAGCGAAGTGAGCACGATGTAGAGATTGATAAAGCCGAATACCGCAAAGACACCAAAGGCAAGCCACTTGAAGAATGCGTCGGGCGTTTTTCCGTGCAGGACGAATGCGAGTACCAAGCCAATCATGTCGGCGGCAAAGAAACCGATGGAAGATGCGACCCAAATCATCAGCAAGCCTGGGTTGAGGCCGTTGGTCGCGCCAAAGGTGATGGCAGAAAGTTGGGTTTTGTCGCCAAGCTCTGCGATGAAGAAAATGCAGAATACAGCAAGAGCCGCAAAACTGATTTTGCTTTCTCCGCCTTCTTCTTCGTCATCGCCTTTTACAAGCGAGGTGAGGGAGAAATAAAAGAATGCGATGGTGGCAATCAGTTTTACAATCCACAGGTGTGATTTGAGGAATTCGTTGAGCAAACCGCCCGCGCATACGGAAAGTCCGTTAATCACCAGAACAGCGGCGGCAGTTCCGATTACGATGTCTCGGATTTTGTATTTTGACGTGAGCGCAAACAACATGAGCTGGGTTTTGTCGCCCATCTCTGCCACAAAAAATGTGAACATAACGGTAAAAAAGTAGGTGATTGAAATCATACACTTCCTCGTGTGATTTAGATTTTATTTCAGTTTGATAATGACTGGCGATATCGTTCGTATAAAAGCACACCCGCCGCCACGCTTACGTTCAGGCTGTCAATTTTGCCGCACGTGGGAATGGAAACAACGGTGTCGCACTGTTCGGAAAGCAGGCGGGCAATTCCGTTGCCTTCGCTTCCCATAACAATTGCGGTCTTTTGTGCGAATTGTAATTTTTGGACACTTTCTCCGCCTGCGTCTGCTCCGTAAAGCCAAAAGCCTGCGTCTTTTAGTTGTTGTGCGGCACGGACAAGATTCGTCACTACGGCAACGGGTACCCATGCGGCGGAACCGGCACTGGCACGGGCAATAATTTCATTGTCCTCAAAGTCGTTGGCTCCTCTGCGCTGGGGCATCACCACCAAATCCGCGCCAAATTGGTCACAAGAGCGCAAAATTGCCCCCACATTGTGCGGGTCGGTGATGGAATCCAAAATGAGCACGGTTTTGCGTTCGTCTGATTTTTGCGCCGCGGCAATCCATTGGTCAAAATCAACTTTGTTCTGCGCCTCGGAAGATTCGCCTGCTACCACAAGCACAATGCCACGGTGGTCACGCGCTGTTTCGGGAAGTGATTGCACGAGAGAATCCAATGCTTTTCCGTCAACCGAGTGCGCGGGAATATTTGCTTTTTTTGCCAGTTCGAGGATTTTTTTTACGCGGGGACCGATTTTGCTGTAGCTGAGCGAAAGCCCGTCTGCTTTGCCTTGTTCGGCTGCACGGCGAACGCGCTCTTCTACTGCATGAAAACCGGTGATGATATGATTGGACATGACTGTTTCGTTAAAGCAGCATTATCTGCCGCAGCATTTCTTGTACTTTTTGCCGCTTCCGCAGGGGCACGGGTCGTTGCGACCAATTTTTGCGCCTTCACGAAAAACGGTCATCGGCTTTACATTGCCCACTGAGTACATCCAGTCGCCGTTCACTTTCTTAAAGTAGCCGGTTTCATGGTGCACGTCGCGGATGCCGCCTTTATCGGTGTAGGTCGCCTCAAATTCAACTACGCCTTCTTCGTCATTCTCGCCGCCTTTTTCGGTACGCAAGATGCGCAGTCCGTGCCAGGTGGATTTTTTGCTCCATTCTTCGGTAGCCTTGCGGTCAATTTCTGCGATTTTTTCGCCTTCTTCACAAGAGTCAATAATGAACTGAATCTCCTGTTTAACATAAGAAGAATAGCGTGCTCTCATCAGACTTTCTGCGGTGGGAGCTTTTTTTGTTCCTTTGATGATTGGTTCACAACATTCGCCGTAGGCTTTTCCAGAGCCACACGGACACAAATCTTTATCTGCCATAATGGAGTGATTATAGCACATCGCGTCACCCGTTTCAATGACACATTATATCGTTTTTTCTTTCATGGTTTCCGTATAGCAATAATCTGAAAAAATTAGTATATTTATCGTATGATACGCATTCAGAAGTACGCTGAAATTGAGCCGGAATTTTTTGACGGACGTGATTTTGGCGGGTCGATAGATATAGTGAAAGATGTGCTTGCCGATGTAAAAAAGCGTGGAGATGCGGCATTGGCAGACTATGGCGCAAAGTTTGATGTGTCCGCCCCAAAGACGCTGGAAATTCCGCAGTCTGAACTGAAAGCGGCGGCAGAAAAAATGCAGCGTGAAAAACCTGATTTGTACCAAGCGCTTACCTACAGCCATGACCTTGCATTGCGTTTTGCCCGTAAACAGCGTGAATCTTTTGATGATTTTGAGACTGAACTGGAGCCGGGCGTGTTTACCGGTCAGAAAAATATTCCGGTGGAAAAGGCGGGCGTGTATGTTCCGGCAGGACGGTTTCCGCTTGTTTCTACTGTAGTGATGACGATTACACCGGCGGTTGCCGCAGGAGTGCAGGAGATTGTGCTTTGTACGCCACCACGAGTGCATCCGTCAGACAAAGCCGCCGCAGAAAAAGCGAGCACTGGAGTTCCGGGAAAACCGTATGTTGGCGGTAAGCCGTATGCGGACGAAGGAATTATGGCGGCTGCATTTATTTGCGGTGCCACAAAAGTGTTTGCATGTGGTGGCTCTCAGGCAATCGGTGCGATGGCATTTGGTACGGAAACGATTCCGCGCACGGACGTAATTGTGGGACCGGGAAATAAATTTGTTGCGGAAGCAAAAAAATTGGTGTACGGCACCGTGGGAATCGACATGGTGGCAGGTCCCACCGAAGTGTTCATCATTGCGGACAAGAGCGCGAATCCTGCATGGGTTGCCGCCGATTTGCTCGCTCAGGCAGAACACGATGTGGTTGCTCAGCCGGTTATGGCGACAAATTCCGCGGAGCTTGCAGAAGCAGTCGCACAGGAAATTGAAAAACAACTTGCCGTATTGCCGACAAAAGCGACCGCAAGCGAAAGCATTAAAAACTGCGGGCGCATCATTTTGTGCGACAGTCTGGAACAGGCGGCAGAAGTTGCGAACCGCAAAGCACCGGAGCATCTGGAACTTGCGATGGACGCTGGCGCAGAACGCGACAAGATTGCGTCTCTCGTGCACAATTACGGTTCGCTGTTTATCGGACACGGTAGCGCGGAAGTCTTTGGCGACTATGCCGCTGGCTTGAACCACACCCTGCCCACATCAGGAAGCGCGCGCTTTACAGGCGGATTGAGTGTCCGCGTCTTTTTGAAGACCGTTACGACCCTGCGCACCGTGGAAGGCAGTAAAGGCGCAATCACCAGCGCAAAAGCCAGCGGATTTTTGGGTGATGCCGAAGGGCTTGCAGGACACGCACGCGCGGCGAGGATAAGGATTCAGTAGGGGCTAATTTTTCTTCCTGCCAAACCGAAATTTATTGCACCTTGTATCCGTCTCTTGACTTCGCCGTTCGG
>JAFSTK010000141.1 GCA_017450535.1 Treponema sp. | reverse complement strand
TGCTTTTACAAGCTACAAAAGATGCGCTTAAAGCAACTAATGCAGCAAGGTAAAAAATTTTTTTCATATTCTTCTCCTTACCGATGTGAAAAAAGAATATGTAATTTTACCATCCCCCCTTATTCATTGTCAAGACTTTTGCTTTTTAGTGTCCTCCCTTAAAAAAATAAGTGCAAAATTCTAGAACATGGAGTATAATAATAGTGATAACCTCTGGGGGTTCTATTATGAAAGAGAAAAAAATCAAAGCACCAAAAGAAAAGAAAGTCAAAGTAAAGAAGATAAAGGAAAAGAAACCTAAGGTTCCTCATAAAAAACTGTCAGAAACTTTTGCGTTTAAATTTGAAGTCGCTCTGCTTGTATTGATGGTGGTGTTTTTCTCTGCACTTATCATGATTTTGCGTGCTTCAATTACCAGAAACGATATTAAAATCTACCGCGATTTTAACACAACCGTTGCGGCAGAAAGTTCTACGGCTATCTCATACTGGCTCAACAGCTATTACAAAGATTTGCGCGTCTTTACCAAAGCGAATGTATTCTTGACTGGCGATATTGAAGAAGTGCGCGAATACATGATGGAAAATACTCAGCTGATAAACGTAGACTTTGACTATGTGGGTATTTGTGATAACGAAGGGCATCTGTATACATCGACAGGCGAAGAAGTGGATGCGCAGGACAAAGATTTCTTCAATCAGATTTTGACCAAGGGCGCAGACGAGTATATCAGTAATCCTTCTGATGACAGCATTACCGGCAGAAAAGAATTCTATGTGGCTGTCTCTGCGGTGAACGAAAACGGCAATGTGTTCGGTGTCTTTGTTGGTGCCATTCCCACATCTATCGCAGAAAATGAAATCGGCAGAATTAAATTGTCCGGAGAAGGCTATGTGTTTACGCTGGACGGCTCTGGTACGATTATTTCCCATCCTGACTCCGATGAGATGGGCAAGAATTACTATGAGATGGGTGACGAGACTTCTGGTTTAATTGGCTACTATAAGGTGGCGGATGACATGATTTACGGAAAAGAGGGCAGCGGCATCGTTAAGGATAAAAATACCGGCAAGACGAGCTATCTGTTCTATTCACCGATTTTTGGCACGCCATGGTCTTTGGGTGTCTCCATCCCAGAAGCAGAGATTCGTGCGGGCGCAAAAATGAGCGGCATTATGATTGCGATTGTGGCGATAATCATCGCGATTTTGCTGTTGCTTTTTACCGGTCTCTATCTGCACATTTTGCTCAGACCTTTGCAGGCGTTGAAAGACTCTATCAAAGAGATTGCTACGGGCGACGCGGATTTGACTAAAAAAATTGAAGTCAAAACAAAAGATGAGATTGGCGATGTGGTTCAGGGCTTCAACACCTTTATCGAAAACTTGCGCATGATTATCAGCGGCGTAAAAGAGTCAAAAGAAAATTTGATTGATATTGACGGCAGTATGCAGCATACGACACTGGAAACGGGCGGCTCAATCAATCAGATTTTGGGTCACATTGACAGCGTTATCGGGCAGATTGACAATCAGAGCAAGAGCGTTCAGCAGACGGCGGGTGCGGTCACTCAGATTGCAAAAAATATTGAGAACCTGAACGGCTTGATTGGTAATCAGTCAGAGGGCGTTTCCATGGCAAGCTCAGCCGTTGAGCAAATGTTGGGCAATATCGCTTCCGTTACGCGCAGTACCGAAAAGATGGCGGATTCATTCCTTGCGCTTGAAGATGCGGCACAAATTGGTGTGGACAAGCAGGAAGCCGTAAACCGCCAGATTATGCTGATTGAAGAGCAGAGCCAGATGTTGTTTAATGCGAACAAGGCGATTGCAAAAATTGCGTCTCAGACAAACATGCTTTCTATGAACGCGGCTATTGAGGCGGCTCATGCGGGTACGGCGGGCGCAGGTTTTGGCGTTGTTGCTGATGAAATCCGTAAACTGGCTGAAACTTCTGCGGCAGAATCAAAATCTATTGGTAAAGAGCTTAAGAATATCAATGATTTGGTGACGACAGTGGTTGCGGCAAGTTCTGAGGCAAAGAAAGCGTTCGGCACAGTGCGACAGAATATTCAGGAGACTGATGAACTTGTCCGCCAGATTCGTGGAGCAATGCAGGAAAGCGAAGAAGGCAGCAAGCAGATTACCGATGCTCTGCACATGATGAACAACAGTACGACGGAAGTGCGCACGTCTTCTGAAGAGATGAGCGAAGGAAACAAGGCGATTCTGGATGAAGTGCACTCTCTGCAAGAAGCGACAGATGCGATTAAAACGAGCGTTACTGAGATGTCTCAGGGAGCACAGCAGATTAAAGACAACGGCAGTACGTTGGGCGATATTTCAGAAGCCATGGGACAATCTATCGAACAGATTGGTTCACAAATTGATTTGTTTAAGGTGTGATGTAACTGATGGTCACCGAGCTTTCCGTTACAATTCGCCCCGAAGATGAAAAAAAAACGGCTTTCATCAAGGATAAAATTTTACTCGCACTTACGGAAAAAGGAATACCATTTATCTCTTCCGAAGTGACCCCTGTATTCGTAAAAAAATCAATTGACGCGCGGCGCGGCCGAATCAAACTGGTGATGCGTTACAAAGTGTACATTGGCGAAAAGCCTGTGGCGGACGCAGACGAAATACCCGTGTGGAAAAAAGCTGACGGCAAGAAGGTGGTTGCCATTGTGGGCGCGGGTCCTGCGGGATTATTTGGTGCGCTGCGCCTTTTGGAAGCGGGCATCAAGCCGATTATCATTGAGCGTGGTTCCGTTACCAGTGAGCGCAAAAAAGACATTGCTGCAATCAGCACGAAAGGCGTTGTGGACGGAGACAGCAACTATTGCTTTGGCGAAGGCGGAGCCGGAACATTCAGCGACGGAAAATTATACACGCGGAGCAACAAGCGCGGAAACATCGGCAGAATCCTGCGCATTTTTGCCGCTTTTGGCGCGAATCCTGCCATTCTCACTGACGCGCACCCGCATATCGGCACAGACAAATTGCCAGGCATTATCAATGCGATGCGGGCGAAAATCATAGACTGTGGCGGCGAATTTTTCTTTGACACAAAATGCATCGGCTTTGAGACGGAGCCTGTCACAAAAACGTCTGACGGCGTGCAACAGAATTCGTCCGCGCATGAGAACAACGTATCGTCCGCATTCCGTGTGACAGGCGTACAGACACGCAACACCAAAACGGGCGCGGAACAGACTGTTTGTGCAGATGCGGTAGTGCTTGCCACAGGACATTCCGCAAACGATGTGTATGAGTTGATTGCCCGTGTCGCGCCCGATGCGCTGGAAGAAAAAATATTCGCCGTCGGTGTGCGCGTGGAGCATCCTCGTGAGCTTATCGACAAAATTCAATTCCACGGCAAAGCGATGGGACAGGCGGCAGAGTACCGGCTGACGGCGCAAGAAGATGGGCGCGGCGTGTACAGTTTTTGTATGTGTCCGGGCGGCTTTGTGGTGCCAAGCAGTACGGCTCCGGGACAGATTGTAATAAACGGTATGTCTGGTGCCGCCCGCAATAGCCGGTGGAGCAACAGCGCAATCGTTGTGGAAACCCGCCCAGAAGACATTCCTGCCGAGTTCAGAGAGCGGGCGCAAAAAGACGGTTGCTCAGCTTTAGCGGGTTTGTATTGGCGCAGCTGGCTGGAAGCAGAGACCGCCCGCCATGGAAACGGACAGCAAGCCCCCGCTCAGCGTCTCACCGATTTTTTGGCGCACAAGGATTCGGCGGAGCTTCCGCGTACCAGTTACACGCCCGGTGTCGTTCCGAGCCGCTTGGACAAATGGCTTCCCGAACAAATTGCCGCGCGTCTGGAATCGGCATTCAGGGACTTTAACAAGAATATGCACGGCTTTATCTCTGATGACGCGCTTTTGATTGCAAGTGAGACCCGCACCAGCACGCCAGTCCGCATTTTACGCGACAAAGACACATTGGAATGTACTGCGCTCAAAGGCTTGTATCCGGCGGGGGAGGGCAGTGGCTATTCCGGTGGCATTGTGTCTTCTGCGATGGACGGCGAAAAAGCGTGTGAGGCAATAGCGGCAAAACTGTAGAGGAAAGGCTTTTCCCCTCTCATTGACAAATAGACTTACCCGCATTAAACTAATAATCGGTAGTTTTTATGCAAAACTGCTTTGTGGGGATTATAAAAACAATAGAGCAAGAGATTTTTTGGGAGAAAAGATATGCCTGCTGGTGAGAAGATTACAAAAGAGAAAATCATTCGTGCGGTGCTGGACTCTGCGTTCGACAAGAGCGTAGGAGGTACATCACTTGCCGATATTTCAGAGAAATTGGGAATCAAAAAGGCGTCGCTGTACAATCACTATGAGAGCCGTGACGCAATGATTGACGATACGGTTTCATACTGTGCTGATCAACTCCGCCGGACAAATTTTATTCCAGCAGACATGGTTGCGACTGCCCAAAAATATCCTGCGGAAACCGTGTTTAAAGGCATTGTAAACCGATGGTTCAAGCTGAATGAAAAAGAGCCGCTTTTGCAAGTGTACGTATTTGTGGAAAGCGAAAAATATTTTTCAAATCAGGCGGCGGCAATTATTACGGAGATGCGGAACAAGTTGATCGACCAGGTAGTGTCTGCGCTTACCGCTCTTTCTGACGCACAAAAAATTAAGCCGGTTGATGCGGCGACAGCAAAAGAATATGCAGTGATTTTTGCAAGCATGGTGCGCGACATCCTGGACATCTATCTGACGGAGAAAAAAGTACAGATTCGTTCAAATCCAGAGACAGGCTCAGACACGTTGTTTTCTGCGATTCCTGCAAGCGAACCCGACTTTTCTAAAATTGATACATTAATTGAGCAGTTCTGCGGACTGTTGAAGCGATAATGGGAGCATAAAACGATGGAAAAGACACTGGTAAAGATTTTTAGAAAACAGGCGCAGGACTATCCTGAGATTGCGTATCAGTTGTACAAGCAGGACGGTAAATTTACGCCGATTTCCTACAAGGATGCATATGCGGACGCTGTTGATTTTGCAGGCGGTTTGCTTTCGCTCGGCGTGCAGCGTGGCGACCATATCGGTTTGATTAGCGATAACCGCTGGGAATGGGAACATGCAGATATGGGCATCATGGCGATTGGTGCGATTGACGTGCCACGCGGTTGTGACGCAACGCCCAATGATTTGGCTTATATTCTGTCGTTTGCGGAATGTAAAATCGTAGTGGTGGAAAATTCCGCGCAGATTCAAAAAGTGCTTGCCCTTAAAGAACAGCTGCCGCTTGTAAAAACGCTGATTGCTTTTGAGGACCCGACTGATAAAGACACGAATACTGCAAAAGATGCTGACGTTGAGCTTTTGACGTTTGGCGATATTATCAGCAAGGGAAAAGCCTTTAACGAACAGAATCCCGACAAAGTGGATGAAGAAATCAATAAAGGCGACTGGGATGATTTGGTGACGATTATCTTTACGTCGGGAACGACCGGACAGCCCAAAGGCGTTATGCTTTCAAACGGAAACTTTATTACGCAGTTAGACGAAGTGGACGAGCGCATTTTCTTGTACCCCGGTGACCGCGGACTGATGGTGCTTCCTGTGTGGCATGCGTTCCAGCGCGCGGTGGAATACGTGGTGTTGAGCCAGGCGGCGACCATTTGTTATTCAAAGCCGATTGGTCCCGTACTGCTTGCGGACTTAAAAGATTTGAACCCGCAGGTGCTTCCCGCCGTGCCGCGCGTGTTTGAGGCGGTATACGACGGCATTTACCGCAATATGCGAAAGACGGGCGGCGTTGTGTATCTGCTGTTCCGCTTCTTTGTGCGCGTGGCGTTGATTCATTCCAAAATTGACCGCGTGCTGTTTGACAAGACTTCCCGTTTTGGCATAGACAAGCGGTGGCTTCAGTGGCCGGCATTCGTCATCCCATGGCTGGTGCTTTACCCGATTAAATTGTTGGGTGGCGTACTCGTGTTCCGCAAAATCAAAGTGATGCTGGGAACGGGATTCAGAGCGGGCGTTGCTGGTGGCGGTGCATTACCGCGCGCGGTGGACGCATTCTTCTGGGCAATCGGCGTAAAACTGGTGGAAGGCTACGGACTTACTGAGACTGCGCCAATTATTTCCGTGCGCCCAATTAAAAAGCCTGTGTTCGGTAACGTAGGCTCTCCGATTCGTGGTATTTCCGCCCGCGTTGTGGACTTTGAGACGGGAAAAGATTTGGGACGCTGCAAAAAAGGCGTTCTGGAAATTAAAGGCGGCACAGTGATGAAGGGCTATTACAAACGCCCCGATTTGACCAAAAAAGCGATTAACGAAGACGAATGGTTTAACACAGGTGATATCGCCATTTTGACCCGCCACAATGAAATTGTTCTGCGCGGCCGTGCAAAGGATACGATTGTGCAGCTCGGTGGCGAAAACGTGGAGCCGCTTCCGATTGAGATGAAGATTCAGGAATCACGCTTTATTCAGACGGCAGTTGTTGTCGGTCAAGACCAACGCTATCTTGCCGCGCTCATTGTGCCGGATAAAGATGAAGTGGAATCCTTCGCCAAAGAAAGCGGACTGGAATACAAGACATATTCTGATTTGCTCTCGACTCCGGAAATCAATCATCTGATTGAGAACGAAGTGGGCTTGCGTATCAATGCCAAAAACGGTTTTAAGATGTACGAGCGCATTAACAAAGTGGGATTGCTTGAAAAGCCGTTTGAAGTGGGCGTAGAACTTTCTGCCAAGCAAGAAGTCATGCGCTACAAAATCAACGATATTTACGCAAAAGAGATTAAGGCACTCTACAAGTAAGGGGCTTGGGGGCTTTTGTTGCCCCCAGGAGAGTGGGGTGTCGGCGCAACAGCGTGCGCCGCAGGGGAGAGACTTCTCCCCTCTTTCTTTTTTATTTCGCCTCTCTCGCGCCAATCAGTTCTGCAAGCGACTCGTACAACTTATCTGGCTCAACGGGCTTTGTTAAATGCGCGTTCATGCCTGCTTGCAGGGAACGCTGCACGTCTTCGTCAAAGGCGTTTGCCGTCATGGCGATAATCGGAATGTCTTTTGCGTCCGGGTGGTCAAGCGCGCGGATTGTCGTGGTGGCTTCTAGTCCGTCCATGACCGGCATGCGCACGTCCATCAGAATAGCGGCAAAATATCCCGGCGCGCTTTTGCTCATCATATCAACGGCAATCTGTCCGTTTTCTGCGTGGTCTACTTCCATGCATTCCATTTTCAGCAGTTCTTTCATAATTTCTGCGTTAATCTGCATGTCTTCGGCAAGCAGGATGCGTTTTCCGTGCAAATCTGCCTTGTGCGGCGCAGTCTGCGTGACCAACTGCTTTTTCTGCAATGCCGACTTAAATTCAGAAAGGACGCTGGAGGCAAACAAGGGCTTGCTCATAAAGCTGTCTACGCCCGCACCTTTTGCTTCTTCTTCAATTTCTGCCCAGTTGTACGCCGTCAGAATGACGACCGCTGTTTCTCGCCCGATAATTTTGCGGATTTTGCGCGTTACGGCAACGCCGTCTTCTTCGGGCATTTTCCAGTCCACCAAAATCAGATTATATGGCTCGCGGCGGGCTGCCTGTGTCTGAATCAATTCCAACGCTTCTTTTCCGCTCATGCAGGTGTCGGACACAACGCCAATTTCTTCCAGCACGATATGTGCGTACTTACAGGCAACAGGGTCATCGTCAATCACCAGTACCTTCAGTTCATGCGGGTTTACGTCAAAATCTTCTGTGCGCACGCCCGCGTTTTCTACATTGGTAAGCGTAACGATAACGGTAAATGTCGTTCCCTTGCCTTTTTCACTTTCTACGGTGATGTTTCCGTTCATTAGCTCTACGATGCTTTTGGTAATCGCAAGCCCTAAGCCAGAGCCACCGTATTTGTTGGTTGCCGTGGCATCTTCCTGGCTGAACGCGTCAAAAATTTTGGGCAGGTACTCCTTGTCCATGCCGATTCCCGTGTCCGAAATTTTAAAGCGCAAGGTAGTCTGATGCTCAAACTGTGTCACGCGCTCAACAGAAAGCGCGACCGTTCCCTGCGCCGGGGTAAACTTGACGGCATTACCCAAAATGTTAATCAGCACCTGTTTGAGCTTCATGTCGTCGCCGATGTACCGCTCGCCGATTTTTCCTGTTACCGTGCAGTCATAATGCAGATTTTTGTCCCGGCACTGACTGTCCACAATCGTATTGATTTGGTCAAGGAACGTGTGGAACGAAAATTCTTCGTTTTTGAGCGTCATGCGTCCGCTTTCTATGCGGCTCATGTCAAGAATGTCGTTAATCAGCCCCAGCAAATGCTTTGCGCTCATGCCGATTTTTTCCAGATGCTCTTTAGTTTCTGATGGCAAGGCGGGATTTTTGAGCGCGATGTTATCCAGCCCGATAATGGCATTCATAGGCGTGCGAATTTCGTGGCTCATGCTTGAAAGGAACGCAGTCTTTGCCTTGCTTGCTTCTTCTGCCGCTTTGAGTGCCTGCGCAAGCGCCTGATTTTTTTCCAAGGACTCGCGCATTTCTTCGTCAATATTGGTAAAGCCTACACCCACCAGATGAATCTTGCCGTCAGTGCGTTCGTTTTCTTTTTCCACGCTTGCCATGCGGAGCATTTCGTATTTTTCTTGCCCCTTGTAGATGGTCAGATAGCGGAGCGAAATGAGCGATTTTTCTGCAAGTGCGCTCCTGATTGCGTCGGGTTCAATAAACGCAAGGAATTTTTCTTTGTAGTCGTCCGCAACAAAACGGCGCGCGTATTCGGTAAACACTTCCCGGAATGAAAAATGCTCGCCCATGCGGAACGGCTCTTCATCGGGGGTTTCTGAGCGGTAGCAAACACCATCGTCTTCATCAATATTCACATAGTAAACGCTGCGGTAATCGGAGGCGAGCGCGGTAATCATGTTGTCCTGCTCGTTGCGCTTACGTTCCTGCCGCGCAATCTGCTGCTGTAGGGCAAGTTGTTCTTCCAGTTCTTCTTGCTTGATACGGTTTTCTGCGTCGGCAACTTCTTTTGAAAGCGTGAGCCGCGCGTTTTTGCGCATTTGGATAAAGATATAGATGAACAGCGTAATCAGCACAAGCGCGGCAATCACCGACAAAAGCAGGCTGCGCATAATAATGCCGTCAGAAATAGAACTGATTTGGTCAGAAATGACGCTTTCTCGGATAAGGTAGGTAAGCATCCATTCCGTGTTGTGTACCGGCACATAGTACATGGTTTCGCGGATATTGTTATACGTAAACGAGGCAACTCCCTCTGCGTGGGCGGCAAAATCGGAAGTCATCTGGGCAACGGTATAGCCTTTTTCAAACCGCGCGTTTTCCAGTGCCTGCAACAGATTGTTTTCGCTTGCAAGCCCGCCCAGCACCGTATTTGAAAGCGAAACGCCGTCCTTGGTGTAGATGTTGCAGAACGTAATGCCGTTGTTGTTTGACTGCAAGGAAACGCCTTCCAGCATTTTTTGCATGTCAATTTCCATAAAGCAGACAACAAGCGTCTGCCCATTGAATGCCAGTCGGTCTACGGGGCAGGCAACGACAAGTTTTTTGTGTTCGGTCTCTTGATTTTTGATAGAAATTTCTGGTGAAGAAAGCGTATTGTAGTCAAAGTGATACAAATTGATGTCGGTGCGCGTTCCCCGCGACGTGTAGATAAGCCCGTTTGTGTCCACAAAGGCAAATTTTTCAAGCCCGTAGAGCTGCTTCATTTTTGCCTGATACGACTGCAACTTTGCGATAGAAGCAAGGTCGTCCTTTTCCAACAGCCCCAGTGCAACGTCCATGTCGCTGATGTAGTCTGCCAGCGTGGAAGCAACTACCTGTTCGCGGCGGCTTGCCAGTTCGTCCATGTACAAAAGGCTTACATTGCGCACCGCCTGCGCCGTATCTACGCTTGCGCTCCGCCCTGACCAAAACGTGCCGCCCACCAAAATGACGGCAACCAATGCGCCGCCAACAACCGAAACAACCGTTACGCGATGATGTCGTTTTGATTTTTCAGATTCAGTCTGTGCAAATAGCTGGTTGGGCATGGCGGTTTTCTCCTGCTACCAGTATACCACAAAACGACAGATTGAGAAAGCAAATTTATAGTTCAATGAGTACTGCGCCTGATTTTTTGTCGCGCGTTGTTGTGTCTTGTGGGTATGCGACCGAAAGCCATTCGCCATTCTTTGGTTGCACATGCGTTTTGTCCACGGCGAGCACTAAGCCCAACTCACTGCACGCATAATAGCCTGACTTGTGCAAATCCGGCAAGCGGATAAAATCCGACGTGATGCGCAAGGCAAGGCGTTTGGGGCGTTGTTCTTCGTGTGCGCTCGCATTTTTTTCCGATTGCACGGCAGGACTTTCCGTCTGCGCCGCCTTTTTTGCAAGTACAAAACTGAGCGTGGCACGCTCTTTTGCTAGCCCCGCCTTTGCCGAAAGTTTTTGGAGCGCGACGGGCGCATCTTCCGTGCTAAAGGCAAAATTGCACCATTTACCGCCCTTCTTCACGTTGCCCGTCATGGGGCATTCTGCCGTGTGCGGGCAAGGGGCAAGCGGCACAAAAGACCTGCGCAAAAACGCCTCACGCATGAGCGCGACAAACCGCGCCGACTTTGGATCGCCCGGCTCAACAAGCAGCACAGTTGCGCGGGGATTTTCGCCGTCGGTGTACGAAAGCAAATCGCCGCTGTATTTTTTTGCGAGAAAATCAGGCGGCATCGTACTGGACTGAATCAATTCGTTACAAACATTTGCGCAAGTGACAAGCGCGGCTTTTTCTTTGATGTGCGTTCCCAACTCGCCCCGCACGCGCACAATGTTCCACGGCTCAATCGTTGTGTCACCAAGTTTCTTTCCCGCGCCATTTGAACCGCTGGCAATCGTCTTTGCCGCAATGCTCAAAAATAACTCTTCGCCATTTGCCAATGCAGTCTGGGACAGATCCATGCAGTACACAGTAAGTTTTTTTGCGCGCAGTTCAGGACGGGCAAGCCAGAGCGCAATCGGCACCGTAAGCGGACCACTTCCCACGTCAAGCACCACATCTCCGTCCGCAAGTGCAAATGCCTCGCGGGGCAGCCCTGCAAAGAGCCGCGTAAGACGCACCAGATTCCACCACATAAAATAACTGATGTATGCGCTCACAAAACTTGTGTCGTTCATATATC
>JAFSTK010000140.1 GCA_017450535.1 Treponema sp. | reverse complement strand
GCTTGCTCAAAGAGCAGGTTTCCATCCGCAATATCGTGGCAATTTTGGAGACGTTGGCAAACTTCGGAGCTGGTCCGCACAATACATGGTTCCTCACCGAAAAAGTGCGCGAGGCTTTGGGCTTGCAGATTTGTCTGCAATATGTTGACCAAGACCGCAAGTTGAGCGTTCTGCAGTTGTCACAGTCTACGTCGGAAAAACTTTTGCAGCATCAGGTTATTCCCAATGATGGCGGACAACCGTTTGTTGCATTTGACCCGGTTGACGGACGCAAATGGATTTCTGCGGTTTCTGCGGCAATCACACAGGCGAAGGACAGGGCATATCTTCCTATTATTTTGTGTGCGCCAGAAGTTCGTTCGCTTGTTAAGCAATCAATTGACCGTGAGCTAAAGGGGACGGTCGTACTTTCAATAGGAGAAGTTATGGCAGCTGGTAACAGTGTTCAGCTGGAAATTTTGGGAGAAATAAATGTTGAATAAAAAAGTATCGCCAGTATATACAATCGTTGCTCCGACCTTAGATGACTGTCGGAGACAACTGTATGATTTGCATGGTACGGACTACACGATAACAGGTCATCACACCGTTCCCAGAGGCGGATTCCTTGGTCTCTTTCAGAGACAGTGTATTGAAGCCACATATATTCTGAATGCACGCCAAAACCCTGTGCAGACGGTTTCTACACCTGATGATTTTCAGAGAAGCCGGGATGAGTTGTTACGTTCTGCTGTTGACGCAAATCCAACACAATCACTTCAAATCGCTAACCTCAATAAAACAGTGGAAGAGCTCAAAAAGTCGCTTACCTCAAGACTTGATACGCTTGCGACGGTAACGGCGGCACAGGCAAATGAAAAGCATCCCACAATTCAAAAAATTGAAGAGATACTTTCTGATAACGAATTTACATTCTCATATATCAATGAGATTTCAAATCGAATCCGCGAAGAATTCTCATATGCAGATTTGGATAATTTTGATATCGTTGAACGCAGGGTTGTTGATTGGATTGGCGAATCGATAAAAATTGCGCCGCGTTTATACCGTAAACTGCCGCATGTGATTATTCTTGTGGGACCAACTGGTGTTGGAAAAACAACCACGGTCGCAAAAATTGCGGCGAACATCATCTTGGACGCAAGAAATGAAGGCAAACCACCGGCTCGTGTGCGCATGGTCACCATAGACAGAACCCGTGTTGGTGCAGAAGAGCAGCTTCGTCGCTTTGGCGAAATCATGAACATTGATGTGGACAAGGCGGAGACCGCTGACGACGTAAAAAAGATTTTTGAGACATACAAGGATTCATTGGACGCATTGATTATTGATTCGAGTGGATATAGTCCCAACGATTATGAGAACATCGGGAAAATGCGCACGATGCTTAATGTAAAGGGACTGGATGCGGATGTGTACCTGACAATTACTGCGTCCACAAAAGCAAAGGATTTGATTTCAATAATCCAGAACTATGAGACATTTAATTTTGGGTCTGTTATCGTCACAAAATGCGATGAGACTTCTGCCTACGGAAATGTGCTGAGCGTCCTTGCTGAAAAACACAAGTCAATCTCGTACATCACTGACGGACAGAAAGTTCCAAGAAATATTGAGCGGGCATCCGTGGTCAATTTTTTGACCAGACTGGATGGCTTTAGAATTGACAGAATACACATCGAAGATACCTTCGCGGAGGATAAATAATGGAAGATCAGGCAGAAGAACTGAGAGAATTGATGCAGGGAAGCGAGAAAAAATCGTCTTCTGGAACTGCACACAAGACGAGAATTATTGCTATAACCAGCGGTAAGGGTGGTGTCGGTAAAACGAATATCTCCGTGAATATGGCTATTGCTTATGCCCAGTTGGGAAAGAAAGTTTTTCTGATTGACGGTGACTTGGGTATGGCGAACGTAAACGTCTTGCTGAATATCGTGCCACAGTTTAACTTGATGCAGGTCATCAACAAGCAGAAGACCATGCAGGAAATCATTCTGGACACTGAATTTGGCATTCGTTTTATTGCGGGCGCGAACGGTTTCTCCAAGATTGCTAACTTGACGACGGACGAACTTGACTATTTTGCCGAGCAGTTCTGTCAGTTGGGAAATGCAGATATCATCATTATTGATACAGGTGCGGGTATTGCGGAAAACGTCCTGCGCTTTGTTGCGGCGGCAGATGAAGTGTATGTCGTTACAACACCGGAACCAACGGCAATTACAGATGCTTACGGTATGATAAAAATTATCACTACCGAATTGGTTGACCGTGAAATCAATATTAAACTTTTGGTAAACCGTGTGCATAGTGCGGATGAAGGAAAACGTATTTCTGACCGCATTATCAACATTGTCGGACAGTTCTTGAACTACAAGGTTGATTATATCGGTTTTGTTTATGATGACCCTGCGGTTACCCAGTCTGTTATCCGTCAGAAGCCGTTCATGGTGGTCAATCCTACGTCAAAGCCTGCGCAGTGTGTTAAGCATATCGTAGGTAGAATTGAAAAGACGGAGAACAGTGGTTCAGAAGGTGTCTCAACCTTCTTGAAAAAGTTTTTGCGGAAGAACTAAGAGGCACGGTAATTTGCTTATTAGTCAAGAAATATAGAAGAAAAAACTTGACCTAATAGCAATTTTGCCGTAATCTGAATATTGGGAGGAAATAGAAATGATTAACCCGAAGTACATTGGCATTGCGGCTGGAGTCGGGTTTGTGCTTTCATTTCTGATTGGAATCTTTTCAGGCATTAGTTTTGGACTTTTGCTGCTTCGTGCATTGATTTGTGCAGCTATTTTTGCGGCGGTGGGTACGGGCGGTTCCATTCTGTATCAAAAATTTCTTTCCGATGAACAGTTTGATTCAGGTTCTGACGCTCCTGTAGAAAAAGTGTCACGGCCAGGCGGTGTCGTTGATATTACTATCGGCGATGAAAGTCTGCCGGAAGATTCGGATGGTCCGCGTTTTGATGTGAGCGGAACCCGCTCTTCGTTGCGGGCTGCGGGACTTGCCAGTGCGGGTATAAGGCAATCAGCTCCGCCACCACCTCCGATTACTCCGGTTGCGCCAAGCGTTGAGGTTCAACCCCCTGTGCAGGAGACTGTTCAGGAAGTAGTTCCTCAAAACGCAACTCCCGTGCATGAGGCTCCCGTTTCGGCTGGTTTCCAGCCAGTGAGTCTAGTGGCGGCGACAACCACATCAGAACAGCAAGCGCCCGTTGCCGAGCCAGTTCCTGTTACTGCTCCAGCAAAAAGTTCTGATTCGGGAGCAAATAGAGTGGCAACATCTGCGCCAACTGGTGGACCTGCAGACGATCTTCCGGATATCGGTGCATTTGCGCTTGATTCTGAAGAAGAGGCCGCTGAAGGCGAGGAGGATGTGGTAAATGACAGTGAATTTGCAACTGAAGATGAACCTCGTCCGTCAAGGTCGTCTTCAAGCAAAAGTACTCCTGCTACGGAGCAAAGTGCGTCAGTGATGGCGCAAGCAATACGGACAATATTGGCAAAAAATTAAATAAAGGAATGATACATGGAGCTTGGACAGACACAACCGCTTGATGAAGAAGAGGAGAATAAACTCTGGCGGGAATTCAAAAAGACAAAATCTTCCGCGTTACGTGACAAATTTATTCGGCAGTATATGCCATTGGTAAAATACGTGGCGGGAAAAGTTTCCGTCGGGCTTCCTGCAAGTATTGAATACGATGATTTGGTCGGATTTGGTCAGTTTGGTTTGCTGGATGCAATCACAAAATTTGACCCTGATAAAGGCGTAAAATTCAAGACTTATGCGGTTACCCGTATTCGTGGAGCAATTTTTGACGAGATGCGTCAGCTGGACTGGGTTCCACGTTCTGTCCGTCAGAAATCAAAAGAGATTGAAGATACCATCGGTGATTTGGAGTCTCGCTTGGGTCGTCCCGCTACTGATGCGGAAGTCGCGCAAGAAATGAATATGACTGAAGCTGAATTCCAGCAGACGGTCATGAAAGTAAGCGGCACCAGTGTGCTTTCTCTCAATGATGTGTGGTATTCTGGTGACGATAACGATCATATGTCCATTGGAGATTCCATTGAGTCTCCTTCAAGTTTGAATCCTGATGTTCAGGTTGAGCGTGAAGAGATTCGCAAGGTGATTATCGAGGCAATCAATGAGCTGCCAGAAAAAGAAAAAATGGTTATCGTCCTCTATTATCACGAAGATTTGACCTTTAAAGAAATTGGACAGGTTCTTGATGTCAGTGAGTCACGTATTTCACAGTTGCATACAAAGGCAAACCTTCGCCTGCGCGCAAAATTGACGAATCTGCGCAGAGGAATCATGTAATATGCCGCTGGTCACGCTTGAAAAAATTCGTACAGATTTAACGACGCTCCTCAAAAGTGACCAGGAATTAAAAAGCGTAGAAGTGTATGCCGATACGTTGGAAGAGGCATTGGCAGATGCAGCTGTACAGCTTGATTGTAAAGTAATCAATCTTGACTACGAAGTTCTGGAACGTGGATTCAACGGCTTTCTTGGCATGGGAAAAAAGCCATGGACAATTCGTGCGTATCAGAATATCACTTCTGTCACAAAAATCGCAAAAGCAAAAGAAAGCGAACTGCTTACCGAAGAAGAGATTGCGGCAGTCGAGGAAAATCCCAACAGAGACGGCGTATACTATGTCCATCACTTTGGTGCGAATATCATGCTCAAAGTTTTGATACCCGTTGGAGATGGTGCCCCGGTGGATGTGAATGCAGTTATTGCGGACGTGCATCGTTCCGACACGCTTTCTGCGGATGACAATAAAATCAAGCAGCTTGTTAAGACGGGCACAGAAGAAAGATATGAAATTGTCGGCACCTATAATCACGACTCTTCAAATGACGCTATTTTTGTCATTGAGATTGCGGAAGATGAGATGCAAGCGACGGTTACAATCAGCGCGCCTATGATGGGCGGATCGGATATTTCTGCAGATCAGATTAAAAAAGCGTTAAAAACACAGGGCGTTTGTGCGGGTATTTCTGATGAGAAAATCGATGCTGTTGTTGACAAGCCAACATATGATAAGCCGATGGTTGTTGCCGAAGCGATAAGACCCGTTGATGGCAGGGATGCATACATTGAGTTCAATTTTGAGACAGACCGTTCTAAGCTCCGTGCAAAAGAGTCTGAGACAGGTCAGGTCAACTTTAAGGAACTCAACCTTGTCCAGAATGTTGTGCAGGGGCAGCCGCTTGCGGTTAAGATTCTTCCTGAAAAAGGTAAGAACGGACAGACTATTTTTGCGCGTTATCTGGAAGCTGCCGACGGAAAAGATATTAATATGCCGATAGGACGTAATGTTGAGGTCGCTCCGGATGGGCGGACAATCATTGCTTCTTGTAATGGTCAGGTCTTTTATGTCAACGGAAAAATCAATGTTGAGCCGGTCATGGAAGTTGACGGCGTGAATATTAAAACCGGTAACATTAACTTCTTGGGCAAGGTTGTCTGTCATGGCAATGTTGAGGACGGCTATGGTGTTACGGCAAGCGGCAATATTGAAGTCATGGGCTCAGTTGGTGCCTGTCATCTTAAGAGTGACGGAGACATCATTGTTACGCAGGGTATCATGGGTCGTGACGAAGGTACCATCACTTGTGGCGGCACCTTGTGGGCAAAATTCATTCAGAATACAAAGATTGAGGCTGGCAACAGCGTAGTTGTCTCCGATTTGATAATGAACTGCGATATTTCAGCTCAGCGTAAAATTGCACTTCACGGAAAGAAAGCGCAGATTACGGGCGGAAAATTGTTCGCTACGGAGCTCATTTCTGCGAAGAACATCGGTTCAACTGGTGGTGGCGCAGAGACAGAGCTTTCAGTCGGTTTTGACCCCAAGGCAAAGCATCGTCTGGAAGATTTGCAGGCTCAGCAGACCTCAAATGTCAAAGAGCTTGAAGATATCGAAATGAATATCGCCACACTGGAAAGTTTGCAGAAAGCGCGTCGTACTTTGCCAAAGGACAAAGAGGACACTTTGATGAATTTCTACAAGCGTCGTGATGAAATCCTCTTGCAGAACGATGACCTTAACTCTGAGATTGGCGAAATTCAGTCTCATTTGCGTGAATTGAAGGCGGTTGG
Source organism: Treponema sp. (assembly GCA_017450535.1). Lineage (GTDB taxonomy): Bacteria > Spirochaetota > Spirochaetia > Treponematales > Treponemataceae > Treponema_D. The sequence continues at coordinate 2,903 of JAFSTK010000140.1, read as the reverse complement.
TAAAGTCTGTGCGAGCGGCACCGTATATGCCGGCGTAAAAGTATATGTGCGTGACGAAAAAGAAGAGGTGCATGCTGATACTAAGAGCGTCACATTCTTCTATGAGGACGGTTTTGTGCGCCGTGGAAAATACGAAGAGCCTGATATTTCTGATGTGCGTGATCCAGAGGGATTCGCATAATTTTACAGGAAAGGGGAGCGAGTGGCAATTCAACCAATTGACTTGCAGATAATGTATTCTCAAATGCAAAATGTTGCGCGGAATGTCGCTAACGCTCAGTTTCAGCCGCAACTTACCCAGCAGATGAAAGAGAATCAGGTTATCCAGCAGCAACAGGAGCAGGCAAAATCGGTTCACCGTGCCGCTGATGAAGAGTCAAAATCTACCAATGTGGATGAAGACGGTCACTCTGGCAATCAATATGGTGCCACCAGAAATAAAGGCAGACAGAATGAAGAGACCCCGCCAGAGCCGAAAAAAACAGAAATCCGGGAAGGATATCTGGGCAGGCATATAGATATTACGAGGTAAAAATGATTGGCGTTGCGTTTTTAGCAGGCTTTTTGATTGTATTTAATATTATTATGTGGCTTGTTCTGCTTGCAAGATTCAACACGTGGTTTGGAAAGCGTTTTTCTACTGACAGCCTTGTTGAGTCTGTAAAGGAGCAGATAAATCAGATTATCAAGGATATGAACCGCAATACAAGCCGTAATGTTGATTTAGTTGATGAGCATATTCAGCAGCTTAAACAGATTATTGCAAAAGCCGACCGTCATCTTATGGCGGCGAAAAATGAATTAGAGAGACAAGAGCAGACCCAATCGTTCACACAGCGTTTGCAGAGTGTTCGTCCAACTTATACTCAGAATGCGCCGCAACGAGAAAGTGTTTCAGAGTCAGCTCCAAAACAAAATAACACCCGTCCGACACAAACTCAGAGAGCGGCTGATCGATATCTTCGGACTGCATCGGTTCCGACTGATGCGTATGCTGTCACCGAAGAGGGAAAGCGTCAGATTGTGACTCAGGGAGATTTGTTTGATGCCGCTGAGGAACCATTGGCACCATTTTTGGAGCCGAACACATTTAATGTTTCCCAAGATGGCGCGTCATATGCATCAGTTCCCGTTATCGAGCCAAATGTCACATATGCGGAAGATCCCATTGTTCCCAAAAAAGACTTCAGCACACAAGTGCGTGAGCTTTATGACCGCGGAAATTCTGTTGAGCAGATAGCCTCAGAACTGGGTCGTTCCACCACTGAAGTCCAATTTGCCCTTGATATGGGCGCGTAAAACTCTAAAAATCTCAAAAACTTTTTGTTGTGTTTTCGCAAATTCTGTAGTATCATATAAGTTGACGGATTAAATGCACTTTAGTCCTTATTAATAACGTTGTACAAAATCTATATTGAGCGAGGTTCGCATGGACGTCCAGTTACAGGAGTTGATCGACAAGATCAAAAAAGATGGTGTCGCCGCTGCCGAGACTTCTGCTTCTGAAAAGATTGCTGCGGCTGAAAAAGAAGCTGCAAAAATCATTGCTGATGCAAAAGAAGAAGCGGATAAAATCATTAAGCAGGCGAAAGATGAGACAGCTCGCATGGAAAAGGCGAGTGAAGATGCAATTGCGCAGGCAAGCCGCAATTTAGTGCTTACGTTCCGCAAGAGCGTAGAAAATGAATTGGCTGCTATCGTAAACGCTGAGACAGAAAAAGCGTACGATGCAAAGCTTCTTAGCACGCTTATCCCTGAAGCGGTAAAGGAATGGGCAAAGAAGTCCGATGCTTCTGACCTGTCCGTTATCCTCAACGAAAAGGACTTGAAGGCGCTAGAATCAAATCTGAAAGCTGCGCTGAAAGACGAGATTTCTAAAGGACTTACCTTAAAGACAGATAACTCTATTGGCGGAGGATTTAGAGTCGGCGTAAAAGACGGTGCTGCATTCTATGATTATTCGGCAGAAGCTGTCGCAGACTTGTTCTCAGCATATTTGAACCCGCGCGTAGCGGCGATTATGAAAGAGGCGGCAAAATAGTGAAGCAGTACTACCTTGTGTCGCAGTTGCCTTCTTTCGTCGTTAGCGATGACAGAACGCCGCTGCCCATCACGGAAGCAGACTTTACAGAGCTTTGTTCTCGATTTCTCGATAAAACTGACCAGAAGATTCTGCAGGAACTCTCATTGGAGCCTCCGCGCGAAGAATCAAAGACCGGTTCAAAACTGGTGGACGAATGGTATAGCCGTGAGCGGAGTCTCCGTATCGCGCTTGCCCAAATCCGTGCGCTCAACATGAAAAAGAAGTTTGATGCTGCGGGCGTTTCGCCCTCACCGGATGCAGTGCAGGCAGCCAGAACGGCGGCAGGCATGGATAGTCCGCTTGCGGCGGAACAGTTTTTGAATCAGTATCGTGTCAGCGTTATAGAGAATATCACCCCGCTTGACGGCTTTGCGACTGACGCCGTGTTTGCGTACGGCATCAAACTCAAGCTGGCAACCCGCATGAAGAAGTTCAATGCTGAAACAGGTATGGCTTCCTACCACGCAATATATGATAGAATTCTGAAAGATGGCACATCGACAGGAGAAACGAAATGACTGATACCAAAGGAAAGGTAGTCGGCGTAAATGGAAACATGGTTTCCGTCGAATTTGACGGTACCATTTCTATGAACGAAGTTGCCTATGTTAAAGTTGACGATTCAAGCCTGAAGAGCGAAGTTATCCGTATCCGCGGAAATGTCGCGCAACTTCAGGTCTATGAAATGACAAAAGGAATCAAGGCGGGAGATGTCGTCGAATTTACCGGCGATTTGCTTTCTGCTGAGCTCGGCCCTGGTCTTCTTGGACAGGTGTACGACGGTCTGCAGAACCCGCTTCCTTTGCTCGCTGAAAAGGCG
>JAFSTK010000139.1 GCA_017450535.1 Treponema sp. | reverse complement strand
TTATGCCTTGAGCCTCTTCTCAAGGTCGTCCAGACAGTCCGACAATTCCTTCGGCAGGTGTTTGCCAAATTTTGGATAATGATTGTTTCGAATGTCGTCCACTTCCTTGAGCCAGCCTTCCTTGTCAACCTTGGTGATTTCCGGCAGAGTCTTCTTGTAGTAGTCAGCCAGACCATCAGTGTTGATTGCGCCTTCTTTCGGCATAAATCCAATCGGAGTGTCTACGCAGTTGTCAACGCCGTCACAGCGGTCGAAAATCCATGCGAGAACGCGGCTGTTGTCGCCGTAGCCCGGCCACATAAATCCGCCCGGCAGATCCTTGTTGTTTTCGTCCTTGCGGAACCAGTTAACGTAGAAAATCTTCGGCAGCTTGTCAGCCTTTCCGTTCTTTTCTGCAGTCTTACCGATGTCAACCCAGTGACCAAAGTAGTCGCCCATGTTGTATCCACAGAACGGCAGGATTGCGAAGGGGTCGCGGCGGATTTTACCAACTTCAGCAGCATTGATTGTTGAAGCAGCAGTAATTTCTGAACCGACGATAGAACCCAGGAATACACCGTGGTTCCAGTTGCGTGCCTGATGTACCAGAGGTACAGTTGACGGGCGGCGTCCACCAAAGAGGATAGCAGAGATCGGTACACCTTTGGGGTCTTCCCATTCAGGTGCGATACACGGACACTGCTTTGCAGGAGCGGTAAAGCGTGCGTTCGGATGAGCCATTTCTTCACCCTTGGGAGCCTTGTCCTTGGGGAATGCCGGGCGAGTCTGACCCTTCCAGTCAACCAGGTTGCCCTTTGCAGGATATCCGATTCCTTCCCACCATACATCGCCGTCTTCGGTCAGTGCACAGTTAGTGTAGATTGTATTCTTTTCTGCTGAAATAAGAGCGTTCTTGTTTGATTCTGCAGATGTTCCCGGTGCAACGCCAAAGAAGCCTGCTTCCGGGTTGATTGCGTACAGACGACCATCATCGCCGAACTTCATCCATGCGATGTCGTCACCGATTGTCTCAACTTTCCAGCCGGGGATAGTCGGGATAAGCATAGCCAGGTTTGTCTTACCACATGCTGACGGGAATGCGCCTGTTACATACTTAACTTCACCCTTGGGGTTAGTAAGCTTAAGGATGAGCATGTGCTCAGCCAGCCAGCCTTCGTCGCGTGCGATAACAGAAGCGATGCGGAGAGCGAAACATTTCTTTCCGAGCAATGCGTTTCCGCCGTAACCTGAGCCGTAAGACCAAATCAGGCGCTCTTCCGGGAACTGTGTGATGTATTTGTGCTCAACGTCAGCACAGGGCCAAATGCCGTTGTCTTTTTCGCCATTGTTAAGGGGCTTACCGACAGAGTGCAGACAGGGAACGAATTCGCCGTCAGTGCCGAGGTACTGCCATACTTTTTCGCCAGCGCGAGTCATGATGTCCATGTTCAGAACAACGTATTCTGAGTCGGTCAATTCAATACCGTACTTTGCAATCGGGCTTCCGAGCGGACCCATGCAGAACGGAATGATGTACATTGTGCGGCCATGCATACAGCCCTTGTACAGACCTTTCATCGTAGCCTTGAGTTCAACCGGGTCAATCCAGTGGTTGGTCGGACCGGCAGCTTCTTCTGTTTTTGCTGAAATAAAGGTGCGTGCCTCAACACGGGCAACGTCAGACGGCAGTGAGCGGAACAAGAAGCTGTTTTCCTTCTTCTTGAGCGGAGTAGCGAGACCTGCATCAACACATTTCTTCATCAAGGTGTCGTACTCTTTTGTTGAACCGTCGCACAGATACACGCTGTCAGGTTCACACATTTTGACACATTCTTCAATCCATGCCAGAATTTTAGCATGTTTGATTGTCTTGTAATCCATAAAAGACTCCTATAAAAATCTGGAAACGGGCTGCACCCCAGTGGCGCATATATTCCCGATTCAGTTCTACATGATAGTAGAAAACGCGCGTTTGTTCAACGGGATAGACCGTGGGATTAGGATATTTTTACCGCAAAGGGAAAGACATCATCCTTATTATAGGAAGTCAAAAAAAAATGAGGTTGCGTTTTTGCAACATATCGTGATAATATTACCCCGCATCGGATGTTTTGTCTGTAACTTTTTTTCCGATGAAAATGCTTTTATTATATGGATATGCAAAACTATATGATGACAATAAAGAAATATTTCTTTTCCTTTGTGATGCTGGGCACGCTGTTGTTCTGCTCTTGCTCTCCTGAGATTATTGTCCAGGCAATCGGTAAAGATGACGCAAAGCTTTCTTTTCAGACAAGTTTTTCTGCGGCGACGGAAAAGACGCTGAAATCAATGATAGGCTCAGTTTCTGGAATGAAAGACGAAAATGTTCCGCTGGTGAGCACGAACGACATTACGCTGATTATGCAGTCGGCTGGTTTTGAGGACATTACGGCTACGGCTGCGACTCAGGACAAGGTTGGTTGCGAAGGCAAGGTTCATGCAGTTTCGGAGCACAGCCTGTCCGATTCGGGTGTGCTGAGCCGCACGGAAAAATCGCTGACGCTCACATTCGGTCCTGCGCAGTTCCAGGCCTTGTACGGCATGGTGACGGAAGAGGCGCAGGCATATTTTGATTTGCTGATGATTCCCGCCCTGAACGATGATGAGCAGTCGGTAGCGGAGTACAATGAGCTATTGGCTTCGGTGTATGGGCAGTCTTTTGCGGATGAGATTACCAACGGAAACGTATCGCTGCGCCTGCGTTCTCCAGACGGAAAGAAACACACGGATGTGCGTATCTCGCTGGGAGAATTGCTGACGCTTACGAAATCGAAATCTTGGACAGTGACGTGGTGATGGTTGCTTGACACACCACGCCGAAATCTGCTACAAAAAAGATACCCACTTGCAAAAGGGGAGTAGCCAATATTGCAGAGGCAACATACCCGACGAAAGTCTGTTTCTGCAGTCCGAACTATCGGATGACAAGACCTTTTGCGTGAAGATGCGACATGCATTTTTGCGCAAAAGGTTTTTTTTTCGTACGAGGGACAAGGAGATTCTTATGGAGTTAAAATGGGTCGTGCTTACGATTGCCATTGCGATGTATGCGATGGTGATTATGTTTCAGGACAAAAAAGTGTGGTTCACAACGCTTGCGGCTGTTACAGTTATTGTGCTGGGAACAATTTTTCCCGCGCGCATTTTTAACGGTGACGGACATGCGTTCGCTCTGCTGCATTCGCTGGGCGCGCTGATTAACTGGAACGTGCTGATGATTTACGTGGGCAGTATGACAATCGCCGCGCTCTTCTTGTACTCCAAAGTTCCTGCGAAAATTGCCGATGTGCTGGTGGCAAACTCACCGAGCACGGGCGTGGCAATCGTTCTGATTCTGGCGATGACGGGCATCATCTCAATCTTCGTAGAAAACGTGGCGACCGTTCTGGTGATGGCTCCAATCGCGCTTTCCCTCTGCCATAAACTCAAACTGAACCCCACATATTTTATGGTCGGTCTTGCGGTCATGTCCAATCTGGAAGGAACGGCTACACTCGTCGGAGACCCGCCGAGCATGATTTTTGCAAGCTATGCGGGCTACAACTTTAACGACTTCTTTATCCATCAAGGAAAACTTTCTGTCTTCTTTATCATTCAGGCGGGTTTGCTCGCGGGATGTATTTTCTTCTATATTATTTTCTCACGCAACAAGGAAAAAGCGAGCGTGGAGACCGAGCCGATTATTTCTCCGGTGCCGGCAATTCTTTTGCTCTCGCTCATTTTTGGTTTGGCGGGCATTTCGTTCATTGAAACTGACTTTGCGTATCTTTCGGGCTTGTTCTGTTTTTCACTCGGTGTGATTGGCGTGCTGTGGTATTTTGCGGCGCAGAAAAAAACTGCAGGCGAAACATGGGAGCTCATCAAAGGCTTGGACTGGGAGACGATTGCATTCCTCATCGGCATTTTTGTGGTGGTGGGCGCAATCAGCGAGACCGGCTTGCTTGAAGACTTTGCGGCATTCCTTGCGCACGCGACAGGCGGAAGCATTGTGGTGGGATTCATTCTGATTCTTGCGGTATCCATCTTTATTTCTGGCTTTGTGGACAACGTGCCGTATATCATCGTCATGCTGCCGGTTGCAGGCTCTCTCGCGGTGAACATGGGAATTGCAAAAGAGTTGTACATGTTCGCGCTGCTGGTGGGAAGCTGCCTTGGCGGAAACCTCACGCCGTTCGGAGCGAGCGCAAACGTGGTGAGCATGGGCATTCTGAAAAAAGAAGGATATCCGATAAACTTTGGCGGATGGCTCAAAATTGGCGGCTCTTTCACAGTGATTACGACCGCCGCCGCCGCGATTGTTTTGTGGCTCTTGTGGGCGTAAACTTTCTTCGGGGGGGAAGACCTTCCCCCCATATTTTTCCATAAAATACGGAATTTTCTATATTTACACTAATCAAATTGCCGAAAATATGATATACTACATAAAAGTGTAATTTGAGGTGTGCCATGTACAAGATGCGAAGACGTGTAGCGTTGATGACGATTTATGTGACGCTTGCCGTTTCTTTTATCCTGCTTGCGGTTTATTTAGTCCCCCAGACAAAAGTAAATGACTATAGGACGTATTCTAATGTGTTCCCGATTATGGTTGCAGGCGTCCTGTTCTGTCTTTTGCTCTTAGCCGCTTCAACAATTTATTCCAACCTCCGTCAGTACATGGAGAAAAAATCCATGACGACAGGAGAGACCGCCTTGCTCGACACGTTTATCACAAAGATGCGTTTCTGCTATTCGTTGGAAGACTTTACCACGATGATTGGCGACTTTTTGGAGCGTGAAGGTGACTGCTCTGTTTTGTATATGGACCGCACAACGAATTACATTCTGTACAATAGTCCCGCACGTCTTTCAAATGCGCCTGAGACTGTCGCGACGGTACGCATGAACTTTAGCGACAACTGGAAGGACGGCATTTACTTCCTCGGCGATAACCTGGGCGTTGTCTCTTCTTACCGCAAAGCACGTGGATTCTTTATCGCAAGTGAAGGGCAGCATTTCTTTGTGTTCTGCCGCTACACACGCCTGTTCGATATGGAAGTTTATCCGCGTTTGTTTGAAGAGTTCAAACGGTTCCAGACTCGTGTCAAGACGATTTCCAGCCTTTCTGAGATTTCCGAACTTTCCAAGGAATGGGAACAACTTGCCGCGGCTCAGCAATCCTTCTTGCCTCCAGCTATGCCGGACGTAAAAAATGTAAACTTTGCCGCATATTTCCGCCCGTTGATTAACGTCTCTGGTGACTATTACACGGTGTTGCCGATTGATGAGCACAAGACACTTATCATGTTGGGCGACGTTTCTGGTAAAGGTCTGGCGGCTGCTCTTGTTATGGGCTTGGTTATGAACACGGTAAAGACAAAGGAAAACAAAGAGGATTTGCCGGGTATGCTTGTTGCCGTTGACGCCGCTATCAAGAGCATGCATTTGCAGGATAAGTACACGGTTGTGTTTATCGGCATTATCGACACGCAAAAAATGAACATCCGCTATATCAATGCGTCTATGTCCGACCCGATTATCATCACTCGTTCTCCGACGGGTCACCGCATCAAGCCGCTTTCGTCAAACTGCTCGATTATCGGTATTCTTCCGCTTGACGAACTGACGGTTGCCGAGCAGAGATTGTTCAGCGGCGACGTGATTATGATGGCTTCCGACGGTGTTTCTGAAGTTATGAATGAAGAGGGCGTTGAGTTGGGCGACACGGAGTTGTTTGAGAACACCATCAAATCTGCGGCGGCAAAGGATCCGCAGGGCTTTATTGACGATATTGTAAAATTGATTTTTGACTACAACGGAAACAAAAAGCTCCGCGATGACGTGACGATGCTTGTTGCCAAGGTGCAGGGGTAAGCTATGGTTTATATTTTTCTTAATGCGATTATCGGTGGATTCTTAATTTGGTTCTCCTATTATATTGACCGCAAGACGGGCGAGCAGGAACGAAATCCGTTGGTAACGATGAACTTGCTTTTGGCGATTGCCTGCTTTGGCATGGCTTCTGCGGTGCTGGCATCTTTTTATGCGCCACAGCGTCTGACGGAATTTTTGGGCAGGGTAGTGCTGATTATCACCGGCTGGTATTCATTGGAATTCTGTACGTACTGCGTGTTCTTCCCATCGTATGACAGACCTGCCGTTGCAAAGGTGATTAAGTATGTTCTCTTAGTCGGCGTAATTGCGCTGTGTTTCCATTTTATCACTTCAATCGACATCACGGCATTTTTGGGCTTTAACATTATGTCCCTTCAGCTTTTTACAGGCTCGCTTGCGCCGTATCTGCCGCTTACATGGTTTGACCTCTACAAATTTGCGCTGCTGGTATTCTTTCCGGTTTTGTCAGTGATTATCATGTTGCTTCGTTCAGAGATGAAAGAGGCTCGTTTGGAGCATCAGAAAGTAGTGCTGAATCTGGTGGCTCTTGTTTCCTGCTGGATTACGCTTTTGGTGTTGCATCGTGCGACTGGACGTGTTCCGCTGTTTGCCACGTTGTTCCCGGTTTCCATATTGTTGCTTCATGCGCTGGTAGTTCATGCGTCGGTGCAGAACGTCTTGTATGACTGGCATTCGCTTTCCGGTGTATTTTTGCGTTTTGCATTTTCTTTCTTCTTGCCGGCTGCCCTCGTCGGATCCTTGTTTCCAACGATGTGGTCATTGGAAGCGGTTTCGCCGATTAAGTTCTTGATTTTGATGGTTGCGGTCATCTCTCTGGCACTGACGTTCTCATATCAGATTTCTAAGATTCTTGCCCGCCTCACGTTCTTCCGAAGCGCACAGTATGCAGAAACTTTTGAGAAAGATTTGGCGACTTTGGACTATTCAAATGACCCTGAGCAGATTGTGAAAGATATGCGCGAAATCTTTAAGCGTAATATCGCGTTGGAAAAATTGCAGATTTATGTGAACAACGTCGATACGCTGGAAAATGTTTATCTGGAAGAAGGCGAAGAGATGCATCGTATTTCTACGAACGATAAAGTTCTGGACTCATTGATGAACCAGAACCGTACGATTTTGCTTCGCAGCGCATTGGAAAGCGGCTATAACTATGGCGTGAACCGTGCTGAATTGCTCGCCCTTTTTGAGCAGTTTGACGGTGATGCGGTCATCCTTTTGAATGAGGGCCGCCACTTGCTGGGTGCGTTGAGTTTGGGCAAAAAAAATGCGGGTAACATCTATTCTGATTATGACCAGGCGGCGTTCACCAAATTGTATTCATATTTCTTCGTGTTCGGTTATTACATGAAGAACATCGCTAACCAGAGCGTCGTTGGTACCGTCAACCGGGAAATCCGCATGTCGGCGCAGATTATTACGTCTATTCAGGAAAACATGGACCCCGTTAAGAACCCAAAAATTGACGCGGGCTACATCATGCGCCATGCACATAACATCGGTGGTGAGTTTGTTGACTTGATTCGTCTGAGCGACACACGCCATATTTTCGTTTTGGGTGACTTGAGCGGAAAAGGTATCAGTGCGAGTATGAGTATGGTTATCGTTAAGTCAATTATCCGTACCTTCCTTGCCGAGACAAAAGACTTTAAGCTGCTTGTTGAGAAAGTGAATCAGTTTATCCGCTTTAATCTTCCCAAAGGCACGTTCTTTGAAGGCGTGTTCGGTCTGCTTGATTTTAACGACAACATGATGTACTACATCAACTGTGGTATTCCAGCATTGTTCGTGTACACCCGCGCGTTTAACAACGTCATTGAGGTTCAGGGTGACGGACGTGTTCTGGGCTTTGTGAAAGATATTGGTCCGCTGATTAAAGTAAAGAAACTTCAGCTGAATCCGGGCGACATTGTGGTGACATGTTCTGACGGTTTGATTGATTGTCAGTCTTTGCGCGGCGAGCGTTTTGGTAAAGACCGTGTGCAGAAAGCGATTACGGAAAACGCTATGTATGACGCTTCCAAGATGTCTCAGTTTATTTTTGAATCGTTGACCAACTTTATTTCAAAAGGCTTGGACGACGACGTAAGCATTTTGGTCTTGAAGTGTTTGTCAAAGTAAGAGGCAGCAGGAGAAATCATTGTGCGTGGCGCGGACTGGGCTGCCGTTTTGTCCCGACTAAGGTTGGGGCGTTTGCATAAGGAGGATATTGCATGGAACAACTGACTATTTGGGAAAAAAACGGCGCAAACTATGTGTTGCTTGAACTGACGGGCATAATTGACTCTTACACGGCGACGGAATTCCAGAGCAAGGTGTACGAGTATATCAAGACCACAAATCTTGTTCTTGACCTTGAGAATGTGACCGGCATTGACTCCACAGGCATGGGCATCATCATGGCAGGCTTTAACGACGGCGAGGACACTGGTCATGCGCTGTACCTGATGAACATGTCTAATGCGGTGCGAGAGGCGGTGGATGACACGGGCTTTACCGATACATTCCATATAATTCACTCGGTAACGGAAGTGCACTAACCATGAAAAAATACAATGTATGTTCCGCGCAAAAAAAACGCTGGCTATGTGCGGTGATTTTGTGTGCGACGGGATTTTTCTCTTCTATGTATATGGGTTGCTCCAAAGTGAATGCTGAGAGCGCGAAAAATACTTCGCTTGCAGAAAAAAATGTCGGCTCTGGAAATGCTATTGTTTCTCCCGAAGTGCAAAAACTTGGTCGTGTGCTGAGCGGTATGAGCGACCGGGCAAAAGAAGCGATTCCCAATGGCGACCCGCAGGAATTTTTGGCGGACTTGCACAAAGTGCTGGAAATAGAAAAAACATTCCGCACCGATGACGTAAGCCTGTACTATCTGATTGACAAAAAACACAATATCGGTGCGAGCTACGTGCCGAAAGATTTGATTCCCGTAAAAAACAATGAGCTTTGGAACGTGAGCCGGAATGATTTGTCTCTCCGCCCGGAAGCCTACCATGCGCTGGAAGAACTGTCTCGTGCGGCGTTGGCTGACGGCATCAAATTGATGGTCAGTTCGACGTACCGCTCATATGCGTATCAGGAAAGATTGTTTTCCCGCTATGTAAAAGAAGATGGTGTGGAACTTGCCGAGCGGTACAGCGCGCGTCCGGGAACGAGCCAGCATCAGCTTGGTGTGGCGGTGGACTTTGGCTCCATCACTGACGACTGGGGCGACACCAAAATGGGCAAGTGGGTCTACAATCACGCCGCCGACTACGGCTGGTCTCTGAGTTTTCCGCAGGGCTATGAGGACGTGACCGGCTACATGTGGGAATGCTGGCACTTCCGCTACCTCGGCAAAGAAATGTGCCAGTTCCAGAAAAAGTGGTTCGGGGACATCCAACAATTCATGCTGGAATTTCTGGATGCATGGAAACAGGCAAAATAAAGTTTTTTTGCAGATTAAAAAGGATACACGAGATAGACAAGGATGCATGAGGATAAGAATCTGTGTGTATCCTTATAATCCTCATGCATCTTTTTGAATAGCGAAATGATAAGGAAAGGGCACGCTACGCGACTAACGTCGCTAAGGGAAGTCCTTAGGCAAATGCATAAGCTGAATCCAGCCAAGCGAGGACGTTAGTCCGAGCAGCGTTAGCGAACTGTCCGTGTGACAATAAACTACTTTACCACCACATTTACCAGTTTGCCTGGTACGACGATAATCTTTGCGATTTCTTTGCCTTCGGTGAATTTCTTGAATCCGTCCGTGGCTTTTGCGAGCGATTCAAGTGTGGCGTTGTCTGCGTTGGCGGCTGCCTCAAACTTGGCGCGGAGTTTTCCGTTAATCATCACGGGGTACTCTTTGGTGTCCTCGACAGCATAGCTTTCGTCAAAGGTCGGCCACTGTTCGTAAGCACAAGACTCTTTGTTGCCCAATTTTTCCCACAGCTCTTCGCCAAGGTGCGGCGCATACACTGCAAGCATCAGCACAAAGCCCTTCCACATTTCCTTAGGAATTGCAGGAAGTTTGCTCGCCTCGTTTACAAAAATCATCATCTGGCTGATTGCCACGTTAAAGTCAAGGTTGCCGGTGTCTTCGGTTACTTTTTTGACAGTCTTTGCGTATGTCTTACGCAGAGATGCCAAATCTTTGTCCAGTTTGCCCTTGATGTCGTCATCGGTCATCGGCTTTTCGCTGATTGCCCAGATTTTGTCAAGGAAGCGGTTTACGCCGATAAGTCCCTGAGTGTTCCACGGTTTGGAGACGGTGAGCGGTCCCATGAACATCTCGTACATACGCACGCTGTCTGCGCCGTACTGCGCAATCATTTCGTCGGGGTTCACTACGTTTTTGAGAGACTTGCTCATCTTTGCGATAATGCGCTCCAACGGCTCATGGGTATCTTTGTCTTCAAATACACCGGGTGCGGTCTCAACTGCCTGGTCAACAGGAATCAGAGATTTTGCCTTGTTCTGGAATGCGAACGAAGTAATCATGCCCTGGTTAATCAGACGCTGGAACGGCTCTTTTGTGCTGACCGCTCCGATATCGTACAGAACTTTGTGCCAGAAGCGTGAATACAGAAGATGAAGAACCGCGTGTTCTGCGCCGCCCACATACAGATTTACCGGCATCCAGTATTTTTCGATTTCAGAATCAACAAATGCCTTGTCGTTGTGCGGGTCAAGGTAGCGCAGATAGTACCAGCAGCTTCCTGCCCACTGAGGCATGGTGTTTGTCTCGCGTTTTGCGGCTCCACCACATTTCGGACAAGTGCAGTTTACCCATTCGTCAATGCCTGCGAGAGGGCTTTCTCCTGTACCCGTGGGCTGATACGTCTTTACGTTCGGAAGCTCAAGCGGAAGCTGGTCTTCGGGAACGGGAACTGTGCCGCACTTAGGACAATGCACCAGCGGAATCGGCTCGCCCCAGTATCTCTGGCGGCTGAATACCCAGTCACGCAGCTTGTAGTTTACGGCTTTCTTTCCGATGCCTTTTTCGTCCAAGAATGAGATAATAGAAGCAATCGCCTTTTTTGTGGGGAGACCGGTCAGATGCTCGCTGTTGATTGAGTAGCCATCTTTTGCGCTCGTACAGACATCTGCCACGTTGAAAATATCCGGGTGTGCTTCGACAAGTTTTTTGTATTCCGCGGGATTTTTTGCGGCCGCTGCAAGAATCTCTGCGCCTTTCTTTTCATCTCCGTCGCCGAGTTTTGCGATTTCTTCTTTTGTCGCGACAACTTTGATAATCGGCAGGTTAAACATTTTGGCAAAATCCCAGTCGCGCTCATCGTGAGCAGGAACAGCCATAATTGCGCCTGTGCCGTAACTGGTCAGAACGTAGTCAGAAATCCAAATCGGAACGAGCGCGCCATTTACCGGGTCAATGCCATAGCTTCCGGTGAACACGCCGCTCTTTGTCTTTGCCAAATCAGTGCGCTCAAGGTCAGATTTTTTTGCGGCGGCTTCGACATACGCTTCTACCGCGGCTTTCTGCTCAGGCGTGGTGAGACGGGGCACCAGTTTGTGTTCCGGCGCGACAACCATGTAAGTGGCTCCATACAATGTGTCCGCGCGGGTGGTGTAGACGGTCAGTTTGTCGTTCGTGGGCTTTCCGTCCTTGTCAGCGATAACAAAGTCAACTTCTGCGCCTTCTGAACGACCAATCCAGTTTTTCTGCATCAATTTGACGCTTTCCGGCCAGTCAAGTCCGTCCAAGTCTTCCAGCAATTTGTCCGCATAAGCGGTGATTTTGAGAATCCACTGGCGGATGGTTTTGCGGGTCACTTCTGCGCCACAACGGTCACAATGGCCTTCTTTTACTTCCTCATTTGCAAGACCGGTCAGACAAGAGGGACACCAGTTAATCGGAGTCTCTGCCTCATAAGCCAGACCTTTTTTGTAGAGCTGAAGGAAAATCCACTGCGTCCATTTGTAATAGTCGGGCGTACACGTGCGCACTTCTCTGTCCCAGTCGTAGCTAAAGCCGAGAGCCTTAATCTGCTGGGTAAAATGCTCAATGTTTTTGAACGTCGTCTCTGCGGGATGCGTTCCTGTTTTAATCGCGTAGTTTTCTGCGGGAAGACCAAATGCATCGTAGCCCATCGGGTGCAGCACGTTAAATCCGTTCATGCGCAGATAGCGGCAGTAGATGTCAGTTGCCGTATAGCCTTCCGGGTGACCAACGTGCAGTCCGGCTCCAGAAGGATAGGGGAACATGTCGAGCACGTATGCCCGTTTGTTTTTCGGGTATGTTGAATCCTCGGTTACTTTAAAAGTCTTGTGTTCGTCCCAATATTTTTGCCATTTGGGTTCGATGTTTTGAAAAGGATACATGTATAAAACTCCTGACTGCAATTACGTTTGCGCATGGATGCGCGTTGTTTTTGCAAAAAAAAATAACTTTTGCAGTATAGCATTTTTCCCATTTTATAGGAAGTCATATTCTGCTATACTGGTATCTATGAATTTGCTTGAGACGATGAAATGCGCGATTTTTGATATGGACGGCACTTTGCTGAATTCCATGGGAATGTGGGCTGAGCTGGGAAAAGATTTGATTCGGTCACATGGGAAAATTCCTGCGGAAAATGTGTGGTACGAATTAAAAGTGCTCAACGCCGTGGAGACTGCCCAATACCTGATTAAAAACTATGGCTTTGAAGGGTCGGTGGAATCTGTCGTAGAGGAAATTGATGATGCGGCGTATCGTCACTACAGCACGGATTTGTATCTCAAGCCGGGCGCAGAGGCATTGCTCAAGCGGCTCCAAGAACTGCATATTCCTGCTATCCTTGCTACGGCGACTGACAAGCGTTTGGTGCGCTCCTGTTTGAGCCGCTTAAAAATCGAACATTATTTTACTTTTGTGAACAGTTGTGAGGATTTTCACACGTCAAAAAGCTCTCCGCTGATTTTCCAAAAAAGTGCGGAGATGGTCGGCGTTCCTGTTTCCAATGCGGTGGTGTTTGAGGACGCATTGCACGCAATCCGCACCGCCCATAACGCAGGCTTTCCCGTGGTGGCAGTTTACGACCGGGCCGCAGAAGACAGTACGGAGCCTCCCGAAAGCGATTGGCGGCGCATTCTTCCGATGGCGGACATTACATGTGCGAATCCGGGGCAAATTCTTCCGCTCTTGCAGTAATAACTGGTGACAATCAGCCTAAACGAACTGTTTTAAGCGTTTTGATTCTTTCTTTATAGTCCGGCATGTATCGGGCGATAAAGCCGTAAAAAATTTTGTCGTGATGTAAATGCAGAAAATGGGTCAGCTCATGCAAAACCACATAGTCGATGCATGCTTGTGGCGCGGCAAATAATGCCCAGTTGAGCGTGACGGTATTTGTGCGCCGGTTACAACTTCCCCACAGCGTTTTCATTGCTCTGCCTTTGAGACGGGAGAACGAGAAGGGGATTACGTGTTCTGAAAAACAGGGGAGAAATCGCGTCGCCGTCTCAGAAAAATTACGCATGGCAGCGGTTTTCCATGCTGCGCTGTAGCCGTCAGCACAATCGGTGAGCGTCAGCCCCGCATGAGAAGCCGCGCTGTCAGAGCGCAACGAAACTTGAACCGGGGTGCGCGCAGAAACTTTTGCGACTGATTTTGAAATCCATTCGGCGCGGCTTTCAATAAAAGCAATCGCGGCTTTTTTTGTGGTCAGGTAGGGCACAGAGCAAGCCACGGTTCCGTTCAAACGAACACGAAGCCGCAAGGTGCGCATTCGTTTCCGCGTCACTTCTACGCGGGTTCCGTCGGCAAGTTGGTGCTCAAACCACATGAATTATCCGCGGATTGCCGCAAACAATGCGCTGAACGCGCCAAAACTTATCAACATCATAATCACGCCCGCAAACAATACGCCCGCAAGCACCGCAATTACCGTGTCCCTGAATTTCATGTCGAGAAGACTTGCGGCAAGCGTTCCTGTCCATGCGCCTGTGCCGGGAAGAGGAATTCCCACGAACAAAAACAAAGCCACGAACAGTCCGCGTCCCGCTTTTTCCTGCATTTTTTGACCGGCTTTCGTTCCCTTGGTCAGAAAAAATGTGCAGATACCGCCAATCACGCGCTTGTCTTGTCCCCATTCCAAAAATTTGCGTGCGAACAAGTAAATAATCGGCACCGGAATCATATTTCCGATGATACACACAATGTACGACTGTAAAAGTGGCAGCTCCAACGCCTGAGAAACCGGAATCGCACCGCGCAACTCAATGAGCGGCACCATAGAAATCAGAAAAATCCAAAGATATTTTTTTAACATAAGGTGATTATAATGAATTATGCGTTTTCCGTCAGCAGGCTTTCGCTAAAATCGTTCGCCGCTCCCTGCCACGTGATTTTTCCCGCGTTCATCAGAATAATCTGGTCGCTTACGGCGCGCGCTTCGGCAAGGTCGTGTGTGACCATGATGCCGGTAAAGCCAAACGATTTTTGGAGTGAACGGATTTCAGCGGCGAGTTTTTTGCGTAAGGGTGCATCCAGCGCAGAAAGCGGTTCGTCAAACAAAATGAGCTCTGGTTTTACGATGAGTGTGCGGGCGAGGGAGACGCGCTGTGCTTCGCCGCCGGAAAGTGTCTCTGGATTGCGTGCGCCAAAACCTTCCAAATTGAAGGTTTTCAAAAAATCATTTGCGCGCGTACGGCTTTCTTTTTTGCTCATGCCTGCGCTGCGTAATCCGTATGCCACGTTGTCGTCTACGCGCATGTGAGTGAACAGCGTTGGTTTTTGAAATACCATGCCCACGCCACGTTTTGCGGGTGCCAGAGCGGATATGTCTTTTCCGTCCAATATGATTCTTTCTGATTTGTTATGTGCGCTCGCGTCAGATTGTACAAGCCCGGCAATCAGTCGCAGTACGGTAGATTTTCCGCTTCCGCTTGCGCCAACGATTGTCGTCATCGTTCCTTTTGCGCAGGAAAAAGACACGTCCACGTGTACGGTGTCCCAGTCGCGGATAAGATTTTGTGCGGTAAAATAAGTCTTGGTATCGTTCATATTTTCATCCATACGTTTTTCTGTCCTGATTTATCGTTGCCTGTTCCTGCCGTTTTTTAACGCGTTCGCAATACCGAATACCCCGGCACAGAGCGCGCCCAGTATGAGTCCAGTTGCGCAGGCTTCGTTAAAGCGGTATGAGCTTGCCAATCGGTAGGTGAGCAAAGCGAGCGTGTTGAATCTGGGCAGGGCGAGTACAAGCGGCAATGTTGTGTCTCCTGCGCTCACGGCAAAACAAAAGCCTGCCGCGCTCAACATGCCTCTGAGCGAGTAGGGCAAGTAAATGCGGAACAACAGATGCCGTTTTTTTGTGCTTAACATGCGGGCCGCGTCTTCGGTCTCTTGCGGCAATTTGGAGAGGCTTGCGTAGATTTGTCGGAATGCCAGCGGCCAAGCGAGAGCTGTTTGTGCGATGATAAGCAGCAAGGCGTTTCCCCGTTTAACGAGCAACGTGAGCACAAAGCCCATCACCACGCTGCTGATTGCCATGGGCAGCATTGGTATGACGCGCAAAAAAATGTTTTTTCCGAGCGGGTCAATCGTACGCAAAAGGACGGCGTAAAAGAAACCGATTGTCATGCACAAAAAGCCTGTGACGGTTGCCGTCCAAAGCGTGGTGCCTAGCGCGTTAAAAAAGCCGGGCAAATGGAGCATGCGCAAAAAAGTGGCGAACGTCAGCGATTCCCGTGCGGAAGAAAATGCGTTCCCTACAATGCCGGCAAGCGGCGCAAGGAAAAAGAGCGCGATGAGAATCAGTGTGACTGCAAAAGGAAAACGCTCTTTCATGCTGCGTATGTGTTTGCGCTTGTGTTCTGCTGAAAAACTGACTCCGCGCGTCCGAGACGATTTTTGTTCCAGAGATGAATACAATGCGACGAACAAAGCCGCAAGCGTTGTTTCCGTTATGGCGAGCAGTCCCGCGCGCTTAAAGTCAATCAAACTGCGTGCGCTCTGGTAGATTTCTGTTTCCAGCGTGGTGGTTCCAATCGTGCCGAAAAGCAGAATTATCATAAAGCTAAAAAAGCAGTACAAAAACACGAGCATTGCTGATGACACTATGGCGGGCAAAAGCTGGTACAAAGTAATCGTGTGAAAAATACGCTTCTCGCTTGCTCCCAAAAGCCGCGCGGCATTCGCCTCATCATCGGGGAGTTTTGCCCAAGTGTCGCAGACGGTCGCCATGACAATCGGAAAATTGTAAAAACCTTGCGCGATGACAATGCCGCCAATCGAATACAAAAAAACAGAGGAAGCCTCTTGTAAGCCAAAACAATACTGAAAAAACTTGTTGAGCACGCCAGCGCGTCCCCACACGGAAATGAATCCGAGCGCAATTAAAAGCGGGGGAATGCACATTGGTACGGAAGAAAGAGAAAGTAAGAATCGCCGTCCGATAAATTGCCGGCGCGCGGTCCAAAAGCCCGCTGTGAGCCCAATGACGAGCGCAATAGCGGTGGAGCATACCGCCTGAAAAATTGTGAAACTGCTGATGCGGGCGATATGCACCAATGAAATCATTTTATTTCAGGATGTCCATTACTTTCTGGACGGCGGCATCGAGTGCAGCGGGGTCTACGGTAAGTGTCTTTGCCGGAGTGACCGCTCCCTGTGCATAGCTTTTGGGAAGCGCGACATTTTTGTTTGCAGGGTACATCCATTGGGTGAGCGGCAAAACGCTCTGCGCGTCTTCTGAAATCAAGAAATCGATAAATGTTTGCGCGCCTTTTTTGTTCGGTGCGTTTTTCAGAATGCCTGCGCCTTCAACTTGTGCGATATGACCTTGCTCAAACACAAGCGCTTTGTAATAGTCAATCTTGTCGTATTCGATGTTTGCCGCAGGGCTGGTCGTGTAGCTGATGACAAACGGTGCCTCGCCCTTGGTGAACAGTCCGTAGCCAGAACTCCAGCCAGGTGCCATAGTCAGAATATTGTTTTTGAGCGCGGCCCAATATGTCGTGTAAGCGTCTCCCAATGCGGCGACTGTCCATGCCACAAAGCCCAATCCCGGTGTGCTTGTTCGCGGATCCATCAGAATAATTTTTTTCTTGTAGATATCTTTTGTCAGGTCTTCAAGACTTTTCGGTTCGGGAAGATTTGCGCGTGTGTCGTAGATAATCGCAAAATGGCTGTAGTCATAAGGAATGAGTTCCCAGTCTTTTCCCAGCTGTTCTTTGATGCCGGCAGTGAGTACGGAGTCAGCATCTTTTGGCTTGTATGATTCAAGAATTTTTTCGGAAATCGCTTTTTGTGCGATATTATTGTCCAGACCTAAAATCACATCGGCATTTACCGCATCTTTTTCAAGAACAGCGCGGCTTAAAACCTGAACTGCATTGCCACAATCTACAAAGGTCAGGTTCAGGCCGGTTTTTTCTTCAAACCGTTTTTTGATTTCAGGTCCTGCGCCCCAATCGCTTACGAAACTGTCATATGTGTACACGACAACTTCATTCAGACGGGCTTGGTCAACAGTCTTTTTCTGACAGCCAGCCAACATACAAATAGAAACTAAAAGTGAAATAAACAGAAGATGAGATTTTGTCATATCTTCCTCCGCCGGTATTATCCGGATCAGGTTGGAGCTTCATACGAAACTCTGCGGGTATATTCTCAGCAGAAAAACTGACCTCACGTTAGCCTTTCAAGCACCCCGGTATGGATTTTAGTATAGTGAATGCGTTGTGCGATGTCTACGGTAAACTGCGTGTCAAATTCTGCCGATATTGATAACGGAGCTCTATATGAAAAAAATACTATGTGTCCTCGCAGTTTTTTCGGTGTTGATTATACAAAGTTTCGCTTTTGGAGGCCCTGAATTCGGTATTGGGTCGGGCTATATTTTTTACGGAAACAAAGAGACTCGAACCAGAAATAGTCTGCTTAACTCGCCAGGTCAGATGGTGCTGAATACAAGTGCTGGCTATCATTTTCCGCTTGCGGATCCAGTTCGCTTGTATGCAGGTGTTGAAGGCGCGTTTGATTTGCGTTGGGATGGCGGAAATCATATCTACATGTTTGATTATGCGGCTCTCATAGGATTTCAGATTTATCCGGGGCTCGCCGGTTTGATGTTTACGGTCGATTACGCTTTTGGACATCGTTCTGATTGGGTGAGTATCGGCACAACAGAAGGATGGGAACACAGCGAATGGGGCAACGGATTTAAAATAGGCATTCAATATGATTTTCTGCATAATGTTTTTTCATACAGTCCGGTTATTGGGGTTTCATGGCGTAGAATGCCACGGGGAGATGGCGCAGATAACATACTTTCTGTGTTTTTGAAATTGACGATTAACTAGACAAATGCGATAATAGAGCAAGGTGCAAATATGGAAATACTAACAGAAGGCTCAATTCCGTCGATACCAGAAGAAGTTGACAGCGGACTTCCCCCGTCTGCGGTAGGACTCGCCGTTGATGTGGGCACAACGACTGTCGCAGTCTCCGCTTATGCGTTGGGTACCCGTCAGCATCTTGCTACCGTTGCGGCTAAAAATGTGCAGATGCGGTATGGCTACGATGTTATCCGACGCATTTCATATGCTACTCGTCCGCCGCTTACTGGTTCTGCGGAGACAGTGGAAAGCGGACCTTCTGCCTTGCATTACGGCATTATCGTTCAGCTGGAAAAAATGTTCGCGCAAGTATTACAGGCTTCTGCCTCAAAAATGCCGCGCGGCGTGAATCCGGTTATCACATCCATCGTCATTACGGGAAACACCACGATGCTCAGTTTTGTGTGCGCGGTTCCCGTGAACGGTCTTGCGGCGGCTCCATTTACGCCGGCATCTCTGTTTGACTTTACTGCCACCTGGGGAAAAGTGCGTTCTGGAACAGCCTGCGTTCACAATGAGAATCTGGACAAGCCAACCACAGAAATGCTCAAAGTGTTTGGTGCGAGCGTGGTGAGTACGGAAACGCCAGTGTATTTTCCGCCGTGTATTGGTGCGTTCATCGGTGCGGATACGGTGTGTGCCATGCTTTCCGCAGGTTTCCCGGTTCCTGGTGCTGAGGCAGAACTTCATCCTTGGGAATCGCCGCTTACAGCACCGCGTTTGATTGCGGATGTGGGCACCAACAGCGAGATTGCCTTGTATGTTCCCGACTCAAAAGACTACGCTGGCAGAATCCTCTGTACGTCGGCAGCTGCGGGACCGGCATTTGAAGCGGCGAATATCAGTTGTGGAATGAGCGCAGTAGAAGGCGCGATTGACAAAGTTGCTTATGAGAACGGCAAATTGATTTGTCATGTTATCGGCGATGTGAATGCAAAGGGAATTTGCGGCTCTGGATTGGTGAGCGCGATTGCCACATTGTATGAGAATAAATTTTTGGACAAAGGCGGCGTGATTGTAAAAGGCGGCGCAAAATTAGGCGATGGAATGCGCTGTATTGAGTTTACGCCGGCGGTGTACATTTCCCAGCAGGACATCCGTAATTTACAGCTGGCAAAATCTGCGGTGCGGACGGGATTGCAGTACATGCTTGAAAAATCACCGTCGCTTCCTGTATTCTGTGTTGCAGGAGCTTTTGGCACTAAACTTTCCATGAAGAGCGCGGCAAAAATCGGTTTGATTCCGGCAGAATTGGAAAAGCGCACGGTACATTTGGGAAACGCGGCGTTGGCTGGAGCGGTCGCGCTTTTGTTCTCTCCCACTTTGCGAAAAAAGTGTACGGATTTGGCAAAAAAATCCTACCAGATAAATCTTGCGGCGGTTCCTGAGTTCCAGCTGCGATTCTTAAATTCTATTGATTTTTAGACTGTACGACCGCTAACGCGAATTTAGCGGATTTATAAGGAGTTTTTATATGTATATCACCTGTCTTGATTTGGAAGGCGTTCTTGTGCCGGAAATTTGGATTGCTTTTAGCGAGGCCAGCGGCATTCCTGAGCTTAAGCGAACAACTCGCGATGAGCCTGACTACGACAAATTGATGAAGTGGCGTCTGGGCATCCTCAAAGAGCACGGCTTGGGCTTAAAAGAAATTCAGGACACAATTGCCAAAATTGACCCGCTTCCCGGCGCAAAACAATTTTTTGACGACCTTCGCAGCGAATGTCAGACAATTATTTTGAGCGACACCTTTACGCAGTTTGCCGCTCCGCTGATGAAAAAATTGGGTATGCCCACGATTTTCTGCAATGAGCTCGTCGTTGCCCCCAATGGTGAAATCACAGACTTTAAGATGCGCATTAAAGACTCAAAACTGACCACCGTAAAAGCGTTGCAGTCCATCGGCTACAAGACAATTGCGAGCGGCGACAGCTACAATGACCTCGCGATGATTCAGGCGAGCGCGGCAGGATTCCTTTTCCGTACCACTGACAAAATCAAGGCGGACTATCCGAATCTTCCTGTATTCACCGAATTTGATGAGCTGCTTGGCGCGATTCGTGCGGAATTAAAGAAATAATGTCTGCGGGGCAAACGCCACCTTTTTCAAAAGGTTTCTTTTTCCCCGAACCCCTTATTCTTCCAAAATCTCTTGCACTGTACCCCCTAAAATCAGTATTATAATAGAAAGATTACTGATTTTTCAGTAGATTGAGGGTACAAAGATGATTGCATTGCGCGGTGCTTTTACAGCTATGATTACACCGATGAACGCAGATGGTTCGGTGGATTACGAAGGCTTTAGAAAGAATGTGTTGTTCCAGCTTGAGAAAGGAATTGACGGATTGGTTCCGCTGGGAACGACTGGCGAGACGCCGACTTTGGCTGAAGACGAAGAAGAAAAAATGATTGAAATCGTCATCAGCGAAGTACGCGCATGGGAAAAACAGCACAACAAAAAAGTACCGGTGGTTATCGGTGCAGGCTCAAACAATACGGCTGATGCTGTTCGCTATTGCGAGCGCGTCAAAAAGATGGGTGCAGATGCGGCTTTGGTCGTCACTCCGTACTACAACAAGCCGAGTGACGAAGGTGTCTTCCGCCACTTTGAGGCAGTCTCAAAAGTTGGCATTCCGATTGTAGTGTACAATATCGCAGGACGCACGGGAAAGAACATTCCCACACCGCTTCTTGCGCGCATCGCAGAACTTCCGAATATTATCGGCGTAAAAGAGGCGAGCGGCGACATCAATCAGATGATGGCGGTAATTGCCACAATTAAATCTAAAAAGCCCGATTTCGCTGTCTTGAGCGGCGATGATGGTCTGACCCTGCCGCTTGTTGCGGTTGGTGGTGACGGCATTGTGTCCGTAGTCTCAAACCTCGCTCCATCTGAAGTGACCGAGATGACACAGGCGGCGTTGGCTGGCGATATGAAAAAAGCCCGTGACTTGCATTACCGCCTGCTTCCGTTCTTCAAAGCAGCTTTCGTAGACGGTAATCCAACGAGCATCAAGTATGCCATGAACTACAAAAAAATGCCCGCTGGCGCGCTCCGTCTTCCGCTGGTAGAAGTCCACGACGAAGCGAAGAAAGTAATTGAAAAAGCATTGAAGGATTGCGGACTATAGGAGAAAGAAATTATGAGTGAGAAGATTGCAGTTGGAGTTTTAGGCGCGACGGGTATGGTCGGCCAGAGATATATTAAGTTGTTGGAAAACCATCCGTGGTTTGAAGTGACCTATGTTGCGGCTAGTCCGCGCAGCGCAGGAAAATTGTACAAGGATGCCGTGGAAAACCGCTGGCTGATTGGCGCAAATATTCCTGCCGCCGTCGCAAACCTCACCGTGCAGGATGCGAACGACCCCAAATTGGCTTTGGGCAAGTGTAAGTTTGTGTTCAGCGCGCTGGAAATGGGCAAGGACGAAATCAAGGCATTGGAAGAAGCATACGCCGCAGAAGATATTCCGGTTGTCTCAAACGCGAGCGCAAACCGCTGGACAGAGGATGTTCCGATGCTCGTTCCGGAAATCAACTATGCGCATCTGGACGTTATCAAGGAACAGCAGAAACATCACGGCTGGAAGAAAGGTTTTATCGCCGTTAAGCCGAACTGCTCTCTCCAGACATACATGATGCCGCTCTACGCATTGCAGCAGGCAGGCTATCCGGTAAAGCGCATGATTGTGACCACATTGCAGGCAGTTTCAGGCGCAGGCTATCCCGGCGTTCCGTCATTCGATATGATTGATAACATCGTTCCGTACATCGGCGGCGAAGAAGAAAAGACTGAAAAAGAATGCCTCAAGATTTTGGGCAAAGTGAACGGCGGCAAGATTGAAAATGCTCCCGCTCCGCTTGTGTCTTCAACTTGTACGCGCGTTCCTGTTATTGACGGACACACTGCAAGCGTAAACCTTGAATTCGATTTGCCCGACGACAAAAAGCCGAGCCTTGAAGAAATCATTAAGATTTGGGAAAAATTCACTTCTGTGCCGCAGGAACTCAAGCTTCCGAGCGCGCCGGAACATCCGATTGTGTACCGCTATGAGAACAACCGTCCGCAGCCGAACCGCGACCGTGACACCGAAAAGGGTATGGCATGTGTTCTCGGACGCTTGCGCAAGTGCAATGTATTCGACGTGAAATTTGTCGCGCTCAGCCACAACACAAAACGTGGTGCGGCACTTGGCGGCATTTTGAACGCAGAATTGCTTAAAGCAAAAGGTTTCTTTGATGCATAGGTCGCTGAAAGCGAGCATTTTAATCGCTTCCTCTGACGCAAACGGAGCGAAGCGACGTACAATCTGTAGATTGTTTAAAATCTCATTGACCCTAACGCATATCTCGTGGTAAAATAGACTAATGGGACAGTTGACCGTACAAGCACAGGCTCAAAATAGTGAGCGCATTGAAGAATACATGGATATCCAGCATGGCAAGGTTCAGACGCTTGTCCGCGCGATGAAGCAGAAGGATTGGGCGTTTGTTCTTGTTGTTCCGTCCATCGAGATGATTCGCCACAAGTATTGTATTCTGCCGATTTGGGAAGTGGACGATATGGGACGGACTGCGACTGCACGAAGAATTGGCGCATATGTGTTCAATTTTTCTCTTGTTGAGCAGCGTTCCATGCTTACCACCGTTGATTTTGCCACGTTGATAGACAATCTTAAAAAAAGCCGTGAACCATATCGCGGTTTTATTGGTCCGCTTCCACACGATGAGCTCTCTTACCGCATGATGATGATAAACGACGAACTGTCTGTCATGCCTTCAGCGGAGTGATAAGATGTGTTCGGAAATCACACGGTTTCCGAACATTTTTTCTTTAAAACTAATTCTCGCGAGTTGCTTTCATCTGCTTTTTGCATTCGTACATCTTTTGGTCGGCGCGGCTGAATACGTTCACCACGTTCGCATCGATGCTCTTATCAAAGAAAGCCACTCCGATTGCCGCCGACACTTTTTCCCACGGCTCAAGCGTATTGTTTTCAGCAAGGTCAGCGAGCGTGTGGTTAAAACTGGCGAGCAGAGAGTCAAAATTTTGGTAATCGTGCCCCTTTAGAATCACTACAAATTCATCGCCGCCAATTCTGAAGACGGGGGAATGCTCAAACGTCGTGCAGACAATTGAACAGAGTTTCTTAATCGTACAGTTTCCCTGCTCATGTCCGTAGGTGTCGTTGATTTTTTTGAGAAAGTTCAAGTCTATCATCGCGATGCCAAATTCGGCCAGACTGCCCGTGGAAAGCGCGTATTCCAAGTTTTTGATTTCTTTGTCGTATGCCGTTTTGTTGCGGATTCCTGTGAGCGCGTCTTTGTTCGCAAGCTCGCTCATTTGTGTCGCCTGACGCTGCATGTCTGCCGCTTTGCGCTCTGCGGTGATAATTCCTTCCACGTAGTCGCGCATGTCTTCAGTCATTTGGGTGACGGCATCGGAAAGAATTTTCACTTCGTTCTGTGTGTTGATTTCGGGCGCAGTGAAAGAAAGCGCGTCCAAACTTCGCTGACCATGACTTTTTTCCGCGAACGAGACAACGCTTTTTTCAAGCGAGAGAATTGGTTTTGTGATGCTCTGTTTTGCCCACAAGAGAAACAATGCGGTGAACAGCGCGCCCAACAAAATGATGGCTGCAGAGGTTATCGTTGTGCGCACCTGAATCAAATGCTTGATGTCACCGATGTCCACGTCCACGGCGAGAATAGCGTAAGGTCGTTTTTGTGAGTCGATTAATGCACGCGCCCCAGTGTAATCGGTGCTCCATTCAGTCTTTTCTTCAAAAAACACAGTGCCGTCAGTGTCCAAGATGCGGAACAGTTGTTTCAGCGTTTCCACGTCATATTCGTCATCAGAAACCCAACCGAGATATAAGTTTCCCTCTGTGTCTACGTAGCGGTCGTAATGGTTTTCTGCGGAAATGACGCTCATGACACGAGGTGCCGGCGTTATGCTGAGCGGCTTGATGATGTACAAATAGTGAATCTGAAAATCTTCTTTGATGCCGTCCACAAACAACTCAAGCTCATCAAATTTTTTGCTTCGTTCCAGCGTGTTTATGCAGTGTACGAGGTCATCGTCATCAATGCGACGTTCAACATAATTCAAAATGTCGGTGATATACGATTCGTACCGCTGGTACAAAACGCGACGGTATGCGAAGTGCGTGATAATTCCCAATGCAAGACTCAGAAGCGCAGTAAAAAGGACACACCCAATAGTAATGCTACGGCTAAGCGGTTTCTTGCTTCGATGCATGGCAGGATTTCTCCTTGCTTTTTCGATGATGCTCTCCAATAGCATTATATTTTGAAACTGCCGAAAACACAAGTTTAAACTGATGGGGAGTTATGGCAATGCAAGACCGGCGCAACGCAAAAAAAACTACTACCCACAGCGCAAAAATTCTGTTACACTGTGCGTAGATTTGTAAAAGAGAGGCATGACATGAGTTCAAACTTTCCCCTTTCACATGATGAGTTGGTGAAGTTGACTGAAAAATATCCGACGCCGGTGTATTTGTATGACGAGCAGGCGATTCGGGAGAATATCAGGTATTTTAAGAAGGCGTTCAGTATTTTTCCGAAGTTCCGTGAGTTTTTTGCGGTAAAGGCGTGTCCGAATCCGTACATTCTGAAGGTGCTTGCGGACGAGGGATGCGGGGCGGATTGTTCTTCGCTTCCTGAGCTGATGCTTTCCAAACTGGCGGGAATTGCGGGCGAGATGGTGATGTTTACGTCAAATGAGACGCCGGCGGAAGAATATCAGTATGCTGCGCGCGAGGGAAACATTATCAACTTGGACGATGTGACGCATATTGACTTTTTGAAAAAAGCGTTGGGCAAGCTGCCTGAGACGATTTGTTTCCGTTACAATCCGGGGCCGCTGAAGAAGGGCGGAAATGCGATTATCGGTAAGCCGGAAGAGGCAAAATATGGCTGTACGCATGACCAGCTGATTGAGGCGTATGCGCGGTGCAAGGCTGAGGGCGTAAAGCATTTTGGTCTGCATACGATGGTGGCTTCTAATGAGCTGAACCCGGACTTTTTTGTGGACACGGCGCGTCTTGTGTTTGATTTGGTGCTTGAGGTACAAGAAAAGTGTGGCGTGAACATTGAGTTCGTTGACTTGGGCGGTGGCGTGGGCATTCCGTACCGCGAGGACCAGAAGAAGGTCGATTTGGACTATGTGGCGCAAAAAATCCGCGCGCTGTATGACGAGAAGATTGTTCCTGCCGGGCTTGATCCGCTGCTCATCAGTTTTGAATGCGGTCGTCCGATTACCGGTCCCTATGGCTGGCTGATTACGAAGGCAATTCACGAAAAGCATATTTATCGCGAATATATTGGCACGGATTCTTGTATGGCTGACTTGATGCGTCCGGGTATGTATGGCGCGTACCATGAGCTGACGGTGAGCGGAAAAGAGAATGCGCCGCGTGACCATGTGTACGATGTTGTGGGAAGCCTTTGCGAGAACTGCGATAAATTTGCGGTGCAGCGTCCGCTCCCAAAAATTGACATCGGTGATTTGCTGATTATCCACGACGCGGGTGCGCATGGCAGAGCGATGGGATTCAATTACAACGGCAAGTTGCGGGCAGGGGAGTTGCTTTTGCGTCCTGATAACTCTGTGGTGCAGATTCGCCGCCGTGAGACGATTGATGATTTGTTCGCCACGTTGGATTTGAACGGCGTGGAGAGTTTTAAGTAATTCTTTGCTGAGCAGAAAAAAAAAGGCTGTCCTTTTTGTG
>JAFSTK010000138.1 GCA_017450535.1 Treponema sp. | reverse complement strand
GTCAGTGGTAATGGCAGCAGAAGCAATCGTAATACCGCGCTCCTGTTCCTGCTTCATAAAGTCCATGGTAGCCTGACCATCATCAATTTCGCCGATGCGGTGAATCTTGCCTGTATAATAGAGGATTCGTTCAGTTGTAGTCGTCTTTCCTGCGTCAATGTGCGCCATAATACCGATATTGCGCATTTTTTCCAATGAAATCATATATGTACCCAAAAATTAAAAATTTCCTTTCATTATAAAAAAAATCCCCCGTCTGTGTCAAATAACAGTTACAGGCTATCAAAGGGTAACCACGGATGAACGGGGATTAACACGGATGAGACTCAGATAATAAATAAAAAAAATCCGTGTCCCATCCGTGTGCATCTGTGCCTATCCGTGTCAAAAAAACGTATCCGCATCAAAGAAAGAGGATAGATTTGATAACTATTCTCATATTGACAATTTTTTTGCAATTTGTATAATTTGATAATCATTTTCAAATTAGTGGTAAAGTGATGATTAAGGCAAAATATCGTACACGACAACAGGATTTACTGCTTTCTTACCTCAGACAGACACAGGGAAAGCATTTTACCGCAGAGGATGTACGCGCCCACTTTGAGCAGACAAACGCCGCCATCGGAACAGCCACCGTCTACCGCAATCTGGAAAAACTGGTTTCGGAAGGAATCCTTACAAAATACGTGATTGACGAACATTCCGCCGCCTGCTTTGAATATACGGGTGAACGCTGCTGCCGGGACGAAGAAAAGCATTTTCATTTAAAGTGCGAGGTTTGCGGCAGGCTCATTCATCTGGAGTGCGACGAACTGGCCTGCATCAGCATGCACCTGCAGAAAGACCACGGCTTTACCATGAACCCGCTCCGCACCGTTTTCTACGGCGTATGTGCGGAATGCGGAAAAAAAGGAGAAAATCAGTGAAAAAATTTTCTGCCGTCCTGCTTTCGCTTTTACTTTCTGTTTTCTGCTCCGCACTTTTTTTTGAAACGCTTCACGCAGACCACGACTGCTCCGGAGATGATGATTGTGCAGTCTGCCTTATCATACAGGCAGTAAGGGCAAATCTGCGGGCGGCAGACAGCAATCCCGTGCATTTTCTCCTGCATACGCCTGCCCTCCTCCTTACGGCAGGCATTGCTGCAGTTACGTTTTTTTTCATCCGGTCAACACCGGTCAGCATAAAAATCCGCATGAACGACTGAGGGCTTTTTTTCCTACAGGCAAAAAAACAGGAGGCGTGATAGAAAGTGCATCCGTGTACTTTTTATCACGGGTGATTGCCCTCAAAAGCCTGCAATCACTATCCGCGCCTTTCATGCCGCGCGGCTGCCGCAAGGCTTTCAGGAGATGGAAAAAATGAAGAACCAGAAAAAAAAGCCCGTCATCCTCATTACCGGATACCTCGGTTCAGGAAAGACGACGCTCTTAAATAACCTGCTCAAACAGGAAACACGCAGGGTCGCCCTCATTGTAAACGACATGGGTTCAATCAATGTAGATGCGGAAATCCTCAAAAAGGAAGGAGCAAATGTTGCAGAATGCCCCATGTACGAGCTTCAGAACGGATGCATCTGCTGTACCCTCCGCGATGAATTTATCAGACAGCTGGAAAAAATTTCAGCAATAGACAGCGTAGAAGTCGTATTTGTGGAGGCTTCAGGAATCAGTGATCCGGGAGCCGTTTCGGCAAGTTTCCTTGCCTATGAGGAAGAAACCCCCGGCACAAACGTATATCTTACATCCGTCGTCACTGTTGTTGACGCGGACAGAATCTACCGTGAATTTCTTGGACAGCTTAAGGATGAAGCGCAAAAGCGGAAAGAAGCGGAAGAAACTGACGAAAACAATCTGAACGCCGAAGAAATTTCAACGCTCATCGTAGACCAGATTGAATTCTGCAACTTCATCGTGCTGAATAAATGCGACCTTCTGACAAAAGGCCAGCTTGACGAAGTAGAGTCCATCATCCGGGACTTTCAGCCTAAAGCACCGGTTTTCCACAGTGTAAACGGTGCCCTTGCGCTGAATAAGATTATGACGACCGAGCCGTTCAATTTTGAGCAGATTGACTCCTCATCGGCAATCCAAAAGGCAATAAACTCGCTTAACGGCACGCAGGGCTGTACCGATGAATACGGCATCACTTCTTTTGTCTTTGAAGAACGCCGTCCCTTCAATCGGGAAAAATTCCTGCACTTTGTCAACGAAAACTATCCCCGCACGCTTATCCGCGCAAAAGGCTACATCTGGTTTTCTGATGCAGACGCAACCATTCAGCTTTTCGAGCAGGCAGGCCGCAACTCATCAGTCACGGGTGTTTCCTACTGGATTGACGCGCTGATACCAGAGCAGAAGGCCCTGTATCTGAAGGAAAATCCCGAAGTCAAAAAGGATTGGGATGAGGAATTTGGCGACAGGGGCAACCAGATTGTCTTTATCGGCAAAGGTTTCAATCAGGCAGAAATTAAAACCGCACTGGAAGCCTGTCTAGATGAAAAAGCAGTGGCATAGTCCACCTATCAGGAGATTATACAGATGAAAAACATAAAAAAGATGATTCTTGCGCTCGTATCCCTCTGCTGTCTGGGAGCCTGCAGTAAAAACAGTTCAGACGGCAAACTGAAAGTTGTTGCCACCATTTTCCCTGAATATGACTGGGTAATCAGCATCTTAGGCGACAAGGCCGCAGACGCAAACGTTACCATGCTGCTGGACAACGGCGTTGACCTGCACAGCTACAACCCCAGCGTACAGGACATGGCAAAACTTTCTGATGCAGATGTATTCATACACGTAGGCGGCGAAAGCGATGAATGGGTGGAAGACGCACTCAAAGCCGTCAAAAACAAAAACATGAAAGTCGTCAATCTGCTGGAAGTACTGGGCGACAGGGTAAAGGAAGAAGAAATTGTTGAAGGCATGGAGCACGAGCACCATCATGAGGGCGAAGACGAACACCACCATGAGGGTGAAAACGAACACCACCATGAAGGCGAAGACGAACTCCATCACGAGGGTGAAGACGAACACCATCACGAGGGTAAAGACGAGCACCACCACGAGGGTGAAGACGAGCACCATCATGAGGGTGAAGACGAGCACCACCACCACGAGCATGAGGGAGAACGCGACGAACATGTGTGGCTGAGCCTTAAAAACGCACAGATTCTCTGCGCGGCAATAAACGATGCCCTCTGCGCCGCGGACAAAGAGCATGCAGACATTTACCGCGCAAACCTTGCCGCCTACACCAGAGAACTTGCCGCACTGGATGCAGCCTATGCAAAGGTCATCTCATCCGCAGGCAAAAAAACGCTGCTCTTCGGAGACCGTTTCCCCTTCCGCTATCTGGTGGACGATTACGGTCTTTCCTACTACGCGGCATTTGCAGGCTGCTCTGCGGAAACTGAGGCATCGTTCAAGACAATTGCCTTTCTTTCTGCAAAACTTGACGAGCTGACGCTTCCCGCCGTCTGCAAAATTGAAAGCGGTGACGGAAAGATTGCAGAAACGCTTATCAAGAATTCAAAGACAAAGGCGGCCAAAATTCTTACGCTGGACTCAATGCAGTCTACCACGTCAAAGCAGGTTGCCGACGGAGCATCCTATCTGAATATAATGGCTGAAAACCTGCAGGTTCTGAAAGAAGCCTTGCAGTAATAAAAGGAAGTACTATGGTTTTGAAATGCGAAGATTTAACAGTCGGTTATGAAGGCGCGGGTGTAGCCCAAAACATCTCCTTTGAGGTGAAAGAAGGCGACTACCTGTGCATCGTCGGAGAAAACGGTGCAGGCAAATCCACTCTGGTAAAGACGCTTTTGGGCCTGCAGAAGCCGCTTGCAGGAAAACTGGAGCGCACCTTCGACACAAGCGAACTGGGCTATCTTCCACAGCAGACCTTAGTGCAGAAAGATTTTCCTGCCACGGTAGAAGAGATAGTGCTTTCAGGCTGCCAAAACAAAATGCACCTCATCCCCTTTTACCGCCCGCAGGAAAAAGAACGTGCCCGCCACAATATGGAGCGTATGGAAATCACCGCCCTTGCAAAACGCAGTTACAGGGAACTGTCAGGCGGCCAGCAGCAGCGGGTTCTTCTTGCCCGTGCCCTCTGCGCCGCAGAAAAACTCCTGATTCTAGACGAACCTGTGGCGGGTCTTGACCCTAAAGTGACAGAGGAACTCTACGATTTCGTACGCCGATTCAACGAAGAAGGTACGACAGTCATAATGATTACCCACGACATGAGCGCAATCCGCTATGCAAGCCATATTCTTTCCCTGGGGGCTTTTCCCTTCTTTGGCACAAAAGACGCCTTCCTGCTCACTGAGCGGGGAAAAAGGCTGACCGCTTCAAGCGGCATGACTCTGGAGGCAGAACATGTTTGAAACTCTGGCTGAATACCTTTCCTTCCCATTCGTGCAGTACGCCCTGGTTGCAGGTACACTGATTGCACTCTGCTCTTCTCTTTTAGGCGTAACGCTCGTACTCCGCCGCTTTTCCTACATAGGCGACGGGTTGAGTCATGTCGCATTCGGAGCAATGGCTGTCGCAACCATTCTGAAACTTACCAACCAGATGCTTCTCATTCTTCCCGTAACGATTCTCTGTGCAGTACTGCTGCTCTGCGGCGGACAGAAACGTAAAATCAAGGGAGACGCGGCAATCGCCATGCTTTCAGTAGGTTCGCTTGCCCTAGGCTACCTTCTGATGAACCTCTTTGCCTCATCCTCGAATCTTTCAGGAGACGTATGCAGCACCCTTTTCGGCTCGACATCAATCCTTACCCTCACCAAAGGCGAAGTCGTTCTGAGCATTATTCTCAGCGTCATTGTTGTGGTGATTTTCATATTCTGCTACAACAAACTCTTTGCCGTCACTTTTGACGAGACATTCGCCAGAGCGGTGGGCGTAAAGGCGGACTTCTACAATTTTTTGCTTGCACTGGTAATTGCAGTGATTATAGTTCTTGCCATGAATCTAGTCGGCTCACTTTTAATCAGCGCGCTCGTTATTTTCCCTGCCCTTACATCCATGCGGTTGAGCAAAAGTTTTAAGCATGTTACAGTATATTCAGCGGTTATTTCCGTTGTCTGCGCGCTTCTCGGCATGTTCATCTCAATCCTTGCGGGAACTCCCGTCGGCTCAACTATTGTCGCCGTAGACATGCTTGCCTTTATCCTCAGTGTGCTGGCAGGAAAAAAATAATCCGCCCAGCAACGCAAAGAAGGAGTTTTTCAGAAAGATTGACTATGAAAAAAACATTGTTATTCGCTTTTATCGCCCTCTGCATCACCCTCACCCTCGCCTACGCCCAGAAAAAAACAAGCGCAAAAAAATCAGCGGACGTAGACTTAACCCGTATGAGCTCCACGATGATTTATGCAAAAGTCTTTGATATGCTCATCAATCCACAGAACTATGAAGGCAAAAAAATCCGAATGCACGGAATTTTTGACGTGTTTGAGTATGAGGAAGCCGGCGTGAAGCACCGTTCCTTTGCCTGTATCGTACAGGATGCCACGGCTTGCTGTGCCCAGGGCATGGAATTCCAGCTCAAAGGCAACCCCTCCTATCCTGCCGGCTACCCAGAAAAATACACAGAAATCACGCTCACCGGCACATTCCGTCAGTTTGAAGAAAATGGCTTGAACCGCATCCTGCTCACCGCCTGCGAAATCAACTGATTCTTAAGACAGTTTTAACTTTATCCGTTTTTTTCTTGCATATTCTCAAAACCGTGGTATTCTTAAATATATAAGACTACAACCGTTTTTTTTAAGGAGGATTTGTATGAAAAAATTGCTAAAAGGATTGCTTTGTGCCAGCTTGGCCCTTGCAGTCTCCGTCCCGTTCTTCTCATGTAAAAAAGAGGCAGCCGGTCCTGTCGAACTGACCATCTGGACGCATGAGGACCAAAACCGCACCGCGCTTGAAAAGAAGTTTATCGAAGAATTCCAAGCCGCGAACCCGAACATTACGGTTAATTACGTAACTTATCCGTCAGGAAAAATCAAGGATATTTTGGTAGCAGGTTTTGCAGCAAATCAAGGACCTGATATTTTTAACGTAGAAATCAATGACAGCTATCCGTTTGTCGTAAATGGACGTGTAGCCCCTGTTGACGCAGTTGCCGCAGGCTACAAGAATCAGAAAGATTTGGTTGACTCATATATGGACAAAATGCTTGACCCGGTAACGCTGGAAGGCAAAGTCTACGGTCTTCCGCTTGAGCTGACAAACTGGTGTATCTACCTGAACAAAAAAATGATGCGTGAAGCCGGACTTGACCCCGAATGGGATGCGCCGCGCTCATGGGAAGATGTCATGAAGCTTTCTGAAAAGCTGGCAATTCACAACGGCGAAATCATCACCCGCCGCGGATTTGACTTCCGCTATCCATACTATCTTATCAGCTGGCTCCCCATGGTCGAGCAGTTGGGCGGAAAACTCATCAGCGATGACGGAAAGACCGCAATTATCGACAACCCCGCATGGATTCAGGTTTTTGACTATATGCGCGAATTCGGTCCGAAAGGCAAGAACCTCGGTTCTCCAACCTACACCGCTGCACGCAAGATTTTCGACAACAACAACAACGAAATCGCTATGTCATTGAGCGGTCTGTATCAGGAACAGCGCATGGCAAGCACCAACCCCGACTTCTTCAAGAGCGACGATTGGTCTGTCATTCCTTATCCGCAGTGGAGAGAGGCAAAAGAAAAGGTTCCCTGCCACTATTACGGACACTATTACATGGTCAACTCTCAGAAGTCAAAAGAGCATCAGGCTGCGGCATGGAAATTGCTGGGCTTTATGCTGAGCCATGCAGAAGACTACCTCAGAGAAGTTGCAATTATTCAGCCGAAGAAGTCTTTGTTTGAAAGCGAGACATTCAAGGATATGCCCTACTCAAAAGTGTTTGAGGAGGACTTGCAGAACGGCACTATCGTCTACTATGCGGAAAACTCACCGAAAATCGACGCATTGCTGAAAACTGCGGTTGAATCTGTCATGCTTTCCGGCTTGTCTTCAGAAGAAGCTCTTGCAACGCTGAGAAAGAGCGTACAGGAAGTAATTGACGAGAAATAGGAAGCAATGACGACGGAGGTAATTATGGCTGATGAAAAAAGGAATAAAAGTTCATTTGAGGCAAAAAAAGCCCGCTGGGGACTGTATTTCACGTTACCGGGGCTCCTGTTCTTTGCGTTGTTCTCTTTTTATCCAATTATCAACGCCGTAATTACCAGTCTCTTCAACAAAAAATTGCTTACTTTGCGCAAGCCTGATTTTGTCGGGCTTGCAAATTACATCAGAATTCTTTCCAGTACGGATTTCTGGAATTCTATGCAGGCAACGGCAATCTTTACCGTGGGTTGTTTTGTGCCGCTCGTGGTAATCTGCCTGTTGCTTGCCGTTTTTATTACTTCACGGAACCAGGGAAAACGCACGATGCAGATGATTTTGTATTCTCCTGCCGTGCTTTCATCTGTCGTTATCGCGCTTATCTGGATGATTTTGCTTGACCCGCGTGGCATTGCAAATCAGTTCGCAAATACGGTGCTCCACACAAAGGGAATCGACTACAAATGGCTCGCAGACTCCACTATGGTCAGGATTTCCACCATACTGGTTTATTTCTGGAAGTATGTAGGCTACTTTACGATACTTTATATTACAGGCATCGGAAAGATACCCACATCAATATATGAGGCCGCCACCATTGACGGCGCAAGCAAATTCCAGCAGTTCACAATGATTACTGTGCCGCTCTTAAAGCCGACTATCGTTATGGTCTCCATCATGGCGATGATTCAATGTATCAAGACATTTAGTACGCAGTACATGTTCACGCAGAACGGTGCACCACTAGCCCCTATCAACGTAATCACGCTGAACATTTACAACACCGCCATGCGCGATTTGGCAATCAGCCGGGCAAGCGTTATGAGTATCATTTTGTTCCTTATCATGCTGATTTTGACCTGCGTGCAGTTCAAATTTTCTAAGAGCGACGACGTTTCATACTAAAAAGGGAGACACTGATTATGACCGCAAGAGAAAAAGAAAACATAAAATCCCTGATTGCAAACATTCTTATTTGGGCCGTTCTTATCGCAAGTTGTGTTCTGGTCGTTATTCCGCTGGTATTCATGGTCACCGCAAGTTTTATGCGTGCCATTGACGTTATGAAAATGCCGTACCGATGGATTCCTCATCCGATACACATCCAGAACTTTTTTCATGCTATCGCTGGTAACGATAACTCATACATTTATCTTCGGAACATCGCAAACAGTCTGATTGTGGCGATTACCGTTACCGTCACGACAATTTTGCTCGGCTCGCTCACGGGTTTCGGACTCGCAAAATATCGTTTTAAAGGCCGGAACATCGCTTTTATGGCGATTATGGCGACGATGATGATTCCGTTCGAGACGATTATGGTGCCGTTGTACATGGTCGTAATGAATTTGCGTATGCAGAACACCTACGCGGGCTTGATTATTCCGTTTTTGGTGAACGCATTCGCGATTTTCCAGATGCGCCAGTACATCATCACCTTCCCCGAAGAAGTGTTGGATGCCGCACGCATTGACGGCGCGAGTGAATTCGCCATTTTCCGACGGATTGTGTTCCCTAACTGTGCGCCTGCAATCGCAACGCTCGCAGTTCTCACATTCCGCCAGCAATGGGACAACTTGCTGTGGCCGCTTTTGGTTGCCCAGAGCGAGACCATGAAGACGATTCCTGCGTACATCGTCCGTTTTGCCGCGGAAAAATACTCAGATGAGGGCGTTATGATGGCGGTTGCGGTTATCGCAAGCATTCCGATTTTCATCCTGTTCTTCAGCCTGTCAAAGTATTTTGTGGGCGGCTCATCGGTGTATTCCGCCGGCAAAGAGTAAAACACACGTCAGCCTCGCTTTTCAGCGCGCCTCCATGCGCGCTTACAAGATTCAAATGTTTCTATTGACAGAAACATTTGAATGTATTATACTGTTTCTACTTAGAGAAACAGGAGTTATTATGACAGCACGGACAGATTCATTGTATTTTACGGTTCCTTGTGAGCGGTATACGCCGTTTTCGCTTGCTCGCAAAATTGGCGCGAAGGTGATTTTGGAAAGCGCTTCGTTTTCGCAGGGAAAGCAGCGGTATTCAATTTTGATGGCGGAAGAGGCGTTCCACATTTTGCAGGACGATGACGGCATTGCGTTTTTGATTGACGGTCGCCGTGTTCCGTTCACGCAAAATACTAGCGCAAGCTCAGAGACGGTCGCGCGCGGAAGTCGTAAGCCGCATGAGACGGACATTTTGGACGCGCTGCTCTACGTAGCCCAGCAGAATGATTTGAGCACCGTAAAAACTGAAAGCGGTGACGTTATGCCAAACACAATTCCTGTTCCTGCAAGTGGCATTGGCTATTTAAGCTATGAATTCTGCGCGCGCTGTGACACGATTACGCTTGCTCCACAGACTGACGAGCTGCATATTCCTGAAAGCGAGTTTATTGCCGGTCACTTGTACATCGTGTTTGACCATTTTACTGAAAAACTGCATATTTTTGCGCTCAACTACAACGAGCATCAGATTGACTTGGCGCAGGCGGTCTCAAATCTCAAAAAACGCCTTGATGATATGGACTTTACCTATCTGGCTCCACCCGAAGAACCGGCTCCTGTGCGCACAATTACCGACCTTGCACAGAGCGAACGCGAATACAAGGAAAAAGTTCTCGCGCTCAAAAAAGAAATTATTGCGGGCAATTTGATTCAGGCAGTTCCCTCACGCCGTCTGCAGTTGGACTGCGCAAACTCAGGACTTGAAATCTATCGCCGTCTGCGCTCAATAAATCCGTCACCGTACCTTGTGTACCTTGACTTTGGCGAACGTCAGCTGATTGGCTCTTCACCGGAAAGTCTTGTACGCGTACGTGACGGAATCGCATCAATCCGCCCTATCGCCGGAACACGACGCCGCGGAAAAAATGCCGCTGAGGACGAGCTTTTGCGGAATGAGCTTTTGAACGACGGAAAAGAAAAAGCCGAACATCTCATGCTGGTGGACTTGGCGCGAAATGATTTGGGACGTGTCTGCAAAAGCGGCTCCGTGGAAGTTATGCGCTACATGGATGTGGAATTCTACAGTCACGTCATGCATATCGTAAGCGACGTACAGGGAAAAGTGCAGGACGGCATCAAACAGATTCAAGTGTTGCGCTCAGCCTTCCCCGCCGGAACGGTCAGCGGCGCGCCTAAAATCAGCGCGATTGAAATTTTGAGCCGCCTTGAAAAAATCAAACGCCGTTTCTATGCAGGCGCAGTGGGCTATCT
>JAFSTK010000137.1 GCA_017450535.1 Treponema sp. | reverse complement strand
GGCCTTTACGTTTTCTACAATCTGGCTCGGGCGGCTTGCTCCGATAAGGACGGTTGTGACCGCTCCGTTTTTGAGAAGCCATGCAAGTGCCATCTGTGACAATTTCTGACCGCGTTTCTGCGCGATTACGTTCAGTTTTTTTGCTTTTTCAAGCAGGTCTTCGTTGAATTTCTGGCGGAGGGATGTGTTTCCCTGCGCAAGCCGCGAATCTTCGGGAATGCCGTTCAGGTAGCGGTCGGTGAGAAGCCCCTGGAAAAGCGGTGAGAAAAGCGAAAGCCCGATGCCGTTCTCCTTTGCCCAGACATCAAGCCCGTCTTCTTCCACCTGACGGAAGAGCATGGAATAGGACGGCTGATTTACGATGAACGGAGTCTTGAGTTCCTTGAAAATCGCGGAAATTTCTGCGGACTTTTCGCGATTGTAGTTTGAGATGCCCACATACAGTGCCTTTCCTGAGCGCACAATCTGGTCAAGCGCAAGGGCTGTCTCTTCAAGCGGCGTATTCGGGTCGTAGACATGGTGGTAGAAAATATCAACGTAATCAAGGTTCATACGTTTCAGGCTCTGGTCTAGAGAAGAAATCAGATATTTCCGGCAGCCGTTCTTGTCGCCATACGGTCCTGGCCACATCTCGTAGCCGGCCTTTGTGGAGATGCACAACTCGTCGCGGTAGGGACGAAGCGATCTGTCCAGAATCTTCCTGAAATTTTCCTCCGCAGAGCCGTTGTACGGGTTTCCGTAATTGTTCGCAAGGTCAAAATGGGTGATTCCGAGGTCAAAGGCCGTCTGGCACATTTTCTCCGCGTTCTCAAAAACCGACCCGAACCCGAAATTCCGCCACAGGCCAAGCGAAATCAGCGGAAGCCGAAGCCCGCTCTTTCCGCAGTAGCGGTACTGCATGTTCTCATACCGAGATTCATTAGGCGTATACATATTCCCTCCGATTGTTTTCAATAAAATCAGTATAGCACGGATTCCGCTAAAAGCAAAGGAAAGAAAACAGGGGAACCGTGAAAATCATCTCAAAATCTCTTGACAATCCATAATATTTCGTATTTATAATAGAAGAAAGTTGAATTTTTTGATGCGAGGGGAATTGCTATGGCAAAGGCAAAGAGTGAAGCAAAAAAACAGACGCTCGTGATTGTGGAATCTCCGGCAAAGGCGACGACGATAGAAAAATATCTTGGGCCGGGATATACGGTAAAAGCGTCCATGGGACATCTGATTGACCTGCCCAAAAGCCGCATGGCTATTAATATTGAAGACCATTTTCAGCCGGAATACATCACCGTGCGCGGACGAGCAAAATTGCTCAAAGAATTGCAGAAGGACGCAAAAAAGAGTACGAATGTTCTGCTCGCATCCGATAATGACCGCGAAGGAGAGGCGATTGCCTGGCATTTGAACAACGCGCTCAAAGACAAGACTGACGCGGATATCAAGCGCATCGTGTTCAACGAGATTACGCCCGTTGCCATCAAAGAAGCGGTGAAGCACCCTGGTACGATTGACGAGAGCAAGGTGAATGCTCAGAAAGCGCGCCGTGTTCTTGACCGTCTTGTGGGCTACAATCTGAGTCCGCTTTTGTGGAAGAAAGTGAAGAACGGTCTTTCCGCTGGTCGTGTGCAGTCTGTCGCTCTGCGTCTGATTTGTGAGCGTGAGGAAGAAGTTGAGAACTTCATTCCTGATGAGTATTGGACGCTCGAAGCGGATTTTTCTAAAGGACAGTAAACTTTTACCGCGCCGCTCGTGCAGTACAAGGGCGCAAAAGTCGATTTGAAAAACGAGAACGCTGTAAACGACATTATCAAAGAAATTCAGAATTCAGAATGCAAAGTGAGCGACGTAAAGGCGACAGAAAAGACTGTCCGCCCAAAGCCTCCGTTCACTACGTCAAAAATGCAGCAGGCGGCGGCAAACCGTCTCGGATTTACGTCACGAAAGACCATGCAGATTGCCCAGCAGCTTTACGAAGGTATTCAGATGGGCGCAAATCGTATTGGTCTCATCACTTACATGCGTACTGACTCTGTACGTATCGCTCAGACTGCATTGGACGAAGTGCGTGATTGGATTGGCAAAAACTATCCGAACGATTTGCCCGAAAAGCCGATTGAATATGCGGTGGGAAAAGGAGCGCAGGACGCGCACGAATGTATTCGTCCCACCTACACAAGCTATACTCCGGACAGCGTAAAAGAATATCTTACACGCGACCAGCTTCGTCTCTACACATTGATTTGGGAAAAATTTGTTTCTTGTCAGATGGGTAACGCAAAAACGCGCACTACAAGCATTGACATTACGGCAGGAGACGCTCTTTTCAGAACATCAGCAAGCAAACTGGTGGAAAAGGGCTTTTACAACGTAATCAAACTGCTCTCCTCAAAAGAAGAGGTGACCGGCTCAATTCCTTCGCTCAAAAAAGACGAGGTGTTGGATTCGGCGCATAAATTCTACCCGGAGCAGCATTTTACACAGGGACCGGCGCGCTACACTGACGCTTCAATCGTCCGCACATTGGAAGAAAAAGGCATTGGCCGTCCGTCAACCTACGCGCCGATTATCTCCGTGCTGCTTGACCGCTATTATGTTCAGCGCAGCAACAAACAACTTGTTCCGACACAGCTTGGCAAAATGATTTGCAAAATCCTCGTGGAAGCGTTTCCTGATGTGATTAACGAGCATTTTACTGCTGACGTAGAAAACAAGCTGGACGATGTGGAACAGGACAAAATCGTCTGGAACAATTTTATCGGCGACTTTTACACACCGTTCAAGCATCGAGTGGACGAAGTGGACGCAAACCAGGAAAGCGTAAAAGGCTTTTTGGACGAAGAGACCGACAAAGTTTGTGAAAAGTGTGGAAAGCCCATGCTCAAAAAACTCGGACGATTTGGCTTCTTCCTTGCCTGCTCTGGTTTCCCGGAGTGCCACAATACCAAGTCAATTCCGCTCGCAAAATGTCCTGTGGAAGGCTGTGACGGCGAAATCGTTGAGCGCAAGACCAAGGGACGCGGAAAGTCATTCTTTGGCTGTACGAATTATCCCAAGTGTAGTTTTATCTCACACTTTAAGCCGTTGGAAAATCAGTACTGCCCCAAGTGTGGCTGGTTCTTGGTTGAGAAATTCGACAAAAAGAACGGCAACTATAAATCCTGCATCAACCCTGACTGTGACTATCTGCACTCAGCGGAAGATGCCGCGGAGAAATTGCCGGAAGCGGGCGAGTAGTGATGGAAAAGCCGGTTTCGACAGGCTCAATGTGCGTAAGCGATGCGGTAGAAGAATTCTTGCTCTATCTCGGCTCGGTGCGGGGCTTTTCGGAAAACACGGTGCTTTCCTACCGCAATGATTTGGCACAGTTCATGCAGATGCCGCACATCGGCGCGCAGACGGATATTGGCGCGGT
>JAFSTK010000136.1 GCA_017450535.1 Treponema sp. | reverse complement strand
TTGTCAATCAGAACAAGTTTTCCGCTCTTGATTGCCTCGTCTTTTGAAATCGTTTTGACTTCTTTGACGGCATTCACTTCATCGATGATACCGACATCATGCGGCTCGATAACCTGTGCACCGTTATCCCAGTATGCCTTGTAACCGTTGTACTGGGGCGGGTTGTGTGAAGCCGTTACGACAACGCCAGTCTGGGCTTTCAGTTCGCGAATTGCATAGGAAAGTTCCGGTGTTGGGCGAAGTCCTGTAAAGAGATAGGCTTTGATTCCGTTTGCAGCAAGAATGAGGGCGGTTGCCTCTGCAAATACGTCAGAATTTTTACGGCTGTCATAGGCAACAACTGCGCTCAGAGTGCCGTCCTTTGCCTTCTGGGGGAAAGCCTTGAGGACATAATTTGCCAGTCCCTGTGTTGCAAGGTTGATTTCAAGGGTATTCATGCGGTTAGTTCCGCCACCCATTACGCCGCGCAAGCCGCCTGTTCCGAATTCAAGCGTCTGATAGAAACGGTCTTCCAGTTCCTTCATATCTTCTTTTGCGACAAGTTCTTCCACTTCTTTGCGGAAACGCTCGTCTTTTTCTTCG
The DNA here is from genome assembly GCA_017450535.1 of Treponema sp. Lineage (GTDB taxonomy): Bacteria > Spirochaetota > Spirochaetia > Treponematales > Treponemataceae > Treponema_D. Next base: position 10,387 of record JAFSTK010000136.1, on the reverse strand, counting down.
GCAATATATTTTTTTGCCCGCGCTAAAATCTCATTCTTGTCCATTTCATTCTCCTTCGGTCATTTTGACTATGCACAACGACCGTCTATTCTTGGTCTGCGGTGGCAAGCATTTCTGTCTCCCACTTCAGTAATTCCCGTTCCATTTTTGTGTCAGAGCCTTTCACGTCACACATGATTCTGAACACCGGCTCCGTTCCGCTTCCGCGCATCCAGATGAACGCAAGCGGCTGAGTCTTTTCATTATAAAAGAGGATTTTTAAGCCTCCTTTACCGCTGATTCCAAAGTCTTCGATGCCGTGGGTTTCTTTTGTGCCGTTCGTAGCAATCGCCTCGTATGAGCAGAAACCGTATTTTTTAAGCAGATTGACGCGCTTTTTCTGCCATTCGTCTTCAAAGACTTTTTGGAATCTTCTTTTTAAGACCGCATGATTTTGCGTGTTGATGTGCAGAATCGCCCGCTTTTCGCTCACGCCAGTCGTCGTATACACAGGAAGCGTCGCAATTACGTCCGAAAGCGTAAAGTCGTCCTTGTATTTGTCCAGCTGGCAACTCGCCTCGCACCACAGATGGAAAAGACCTTTGCGGTCGCCCACATCACGCAGAACGAGCAGTTTGATAAGCGCAAAGAGTGTGTTCATCGGGTCGCGCACGGCAGCCGGATGCGTGATATTTCCGCCGTTTGAGCCTTCACCCAAAATCGGCACAATGTAATTTTCCTCACGTTTTTCACGCGCAAGATTGACCACATTCGCCTCGCCCACTTCCGCTCTGAACACGTGCGCGCCAAAAGCGGCCGCAATTTCTTCAATGCGCATGGACGTAGGACAGTTCACCGCAACACCAAGCCGCTGCTCATCAGGGTCATTCTCATCGTTTTTAGTTTGAATTGCTTTTGCCAAAAGTCCGTGCGCAGGAAGACCGCCATTTTTGTAGGTAGCATAGGCAAGTTCAGAAAGAACAGAAAGCGCGAACACTTCCTGCGCCTTTAAGACCTCAGCCTTACCCGTCACTTCGTTCCAGTAAACAATATTTCCGCGGTCGCCGTCACAGTCAGGCATGTAGCCAAGCAATGCGTCGGTCACGCCGTCCTTGTGCAGTTTATTCATCTTGCGCGCGCAGTAGACCAGATTCTCTGGCTCCGGGATAATCGTGTGCGCAATCTTTCCCGGCTGATTGTTTATCGCATAAAAATTGATGCCACAGTCAGCCAAAAATGCCTCGTCAATTGAAAGCGTGCGCGCAGAGCCATTCATATCGCACACAACGCCCAACGGATTCTTTTTGACGCTCGCACGAATCTGCGAAAACAATGCGTTCTGAGAAGCAATATCACACGCGGCAGAAATTGTGCGTTTTTCAAAAGAACGGTACGCGCTCACCGACTGCTGTTTGACAGCGTGTTGTTCCGCATACACCCAATCAAGCGCGGCTTCGTCACAACGCTCCATAATCGCAATGCCGTTCTGCACCGCTTTTGCATCCGCGCAACGCTCTTCAAAGGCAGCAACCAATTTTGCGTTCTCATCGCGGTCAAGTACGCCGCCATCGTTCAAGCCGAATTTTATGCCGTTGTGCCCCACTGGATTGTGGCTGGCAGAAATGTAGACAAAGCCGTCAAAATCGCGCGCGTATGCCATAATCTCAGGAGCGGCGATAATACCCGCATACTGCACTGCGATACCGTTTGCAAGGAGCGCGCGCAACATGGCATCCGCAATCGAAGCGCCTGTAGGACGTGCGTCAGTTCCCACGATAACCACAGGTTTTGAGTCTGATTTTTTTTCAAGCATGTAATGCGCAAAGGTATCCGCCGCAAGCGCAGAAAGAACTGTGTCGTCCGCACTGATTTCAGTTGTCGTATCTTCTTCATCCCCGGAAACAGCGAACACTTTGCGCCATCCCGAAGCAGATGTAATCATCCCGTGATTCATAACGCTACTATTATATCACGACTTTTTATCAGAGACAATGAAATTTTTTCGGTAGTTGGGCGAATGTTAGCCGCGGGGAGCCTTTGCAGGGTCAATAGGAAGCCCGTTCTGGAACACCATGAGCGACATCTGAGGCTTTGAAGTATAACTGTCCATGCCCGCCGTACCAATTTGTGCGCCGAACACGCAGTAATCGCCCTTGTTCACTTTGACTGTGCCCAATCCAGTATACGCGTAGATGTGGCCTGTTTTGCTCTGGATAAAGACCACGTTTCCAAAGCCACGATATGTTCCGCTGAACATCACGGTGCCCGCGCGGATTGCCATAACAGACTCATCTTTTTTCGCGCTCAAGTTCACGCCGTTCATTTTGCCGGAGACATATGTAACCGCAGGCTTTTGCACTGGCCACACCAGAGAAGAATCGCCTTTTTTGTTTGAATAAGTGCGCGGGTCTTCAATTTTCGGCACATTCACCACCATGGGAGCGGGTTTTGCCGTATCTTTTGTTGAAGCTGTCGCCGTATTGCCACCGGGCACTTTAATTTTCTGGCCGACTTTGAGTGTCGCAGTATTATCAACGCCATTTAAGGAATACAACTCATTCACATTCGTACTGTATGCGCGCGCAATGCCGTACCATGTGTCGCCTTTTTGCACAGTGTATGTTCCGTCGCCAGTTTTTACCGTCTGCGTTGGCTTGGGACTTTCTGCTTTTGCTGCTTCTTTTTTTGGCTCAGCAGGTTTTTCTGCCACCGGGGACTTTGCGACTGCTCCGGGAATAGTCAGCTTTTGCCCGACTTTGACTGATGAACCGTCCGCAATACCGTTTGCTTCACAAATTGACTGCACGGTTGTTCCATACGCACGGCTAAGAGAATACAGAGTATCGCCTTTCTGCACGACATGCGTTGTATCAGCACAAACAAAACCTGTCACGGCAACGAGAAAAATTAAAATACATGTTCTTTTTAAAATGGTACAGTTCATATCTTATACAATATCGGCAGATATCTTCTATTTGATTAGCGGGCGAGATGTTTTTCCAAAGGTTATTTCTCTGAGGCTATGCGGCCGAGCAAATCAGCGATTTCTATTCCGTTGATGATTTTGCCAGCAGGGTATGACTTAAGAATGTTTGCGCGCCCGTTAGTAAGATGGTTGCTGGTGATGCCGTATTTGATTGAGCTGTCGGCTTCGATGAAAGCGGAAAGATGGTCGGCAAGGCGAACCGTGCGTCCGTCCACTGGAGAAAACTCATCGCTGTTGTAGGTTGCGTTCAAATCATCCCACTCCACGCTCTTCGTCTCTCCCTGTACGATGACTTTGTTCAAAAATTCGTCGCTTGTAAAATACATGAGCTCATCTTTGTAAAAGTCTTCCATGAGCGGTACAAGCTCGCTTTTGACGATTTCATCTTCGATATGTTTTACAACAGCCGGAAGTTCATCTGTCGCCTGTTTGACAGGGGAAATAATGTCGCGAGTGACCGCCTCAGGTAAATCATGAAAGAGCGCGCAGAAAAAATCGTTGAACAAGCGTTTTGGACACAAGGCAGCTCCCGCATCGCGCACCAGCAGCAGAGTAGATATTGCCACAAAGAAACAATGTCCCAAAACGCTCGTATGCGGTACGCGCGGAGTCTGGTTCCAGCGAGTCTGAAAGCGCAATTGTTCTACGCGCATAATCAAATCAAATGGTCGCTGGCGGGTGACCAAAAGCTGCATACCGCGCAAATCCAAGAATTCCTGTATGTCTTCATTCAGACCTTTGCGGATATCAGTCAGGCGCGCTTCCTCGTTCACCACGGAAAGCATTTCCAGTTCCCTCAGTGAAGAAAATTTATGGGCAGCTCTGAGTACGCGGGCAGACAGAGAGGCATTTTCCTTTAATTTGATTGAGCCGGCAGTCTGACCGATGTACATGGTAAAGCGGGAGAATAAATCTTTATCGTGAATCAAATTACGGTACTGGGAAAGGACCCATTCGTTCAGGCGGATGTATTCCTGGGGATACTGCTGGCGAATCATGCGCTGTACGGGACTTTTGATATCGCAGAGGGCAATTTTTTTGAGCAGGTCAAAAAGAGATGCGTAAATCATCCATTCCCAGTCAATTTCGTGCCCCTGCTCTTCCTCATATTTTCCGATGATGTATGCGGCAACCATTTTTTCTGCAGCCTTATCCATCTCAACGATTTCAAAGGGACGCACCAGATCATTCCAGCGCTGGATTGAGAAACCTTCAAATATTTTTAGGATGAGTTTTTCGTCAATCATTCCCTTCCGTCCATCAGACTATTTTGCTACACCAGATTTTTTATCTGCATCAAGTTTATCTTTCCAGACCTGGGCATTACTCTTGAGTTTTTCAGCATCATCTTTTTCGCCAATCAGAATACAGATTCTTCGCTCGGCAAGAACAAAACGGATGGCAGACTTCATGTCGTCCAGGCGGCGGGAAGAAAGTTCATATTTATCCCTGTACTGTACTGCAATCTGACTGAACTGTTTTCGCAGGAGACGAATATAGTAGACTACGGTATCAAAATGCGGCAGGCTGGAATCAAAATAGACTTTAATTGCTTCCTTCCAGTCGAGCATGTTCTTTGCAACGACTGCTGCCCGTCCGCGAATTTCAATAAAGGACATCTTCCATTTTGAATTTTCGCCAAAGGCATCTTCCAGAAGCTGAATGGTAAGTCCCATCTTGCGCACCAGATACCAGCGTTTTTCCACATCAATTTCTGCAATCTGAGCAACCTTATCTTCAATGTCAGAATAAGGCACATCTATTGTAGGAGTAACGATATCTTCAAGATAAATTATGGACTTATAGATGATTTTGCGGGCATCGTTTAAGGCATCATTATTTTTTGTATCAATCAGTTCCACAGACAGATTGTTTATCTGCATGTAGTCTGCGGCGATGGAAAGCATGGCTTCGCTGAGTTTGAATTTTTTGTAGGCCTTTTGAGCCGCATCCTGATTGATGGAAAGCAGTTCCTTTTTTTCTGCATCAAGGGCCTGCTTTATTCTTTCCTCATAAGGTTTACAGCGGTCTTTAAACAATTCACGGTCTTCAACTTTTACCTTTGCCATAGTCATGCCCCTTCTGAAAAGCGCTGCAGCATTGAGCGGGCATGTTCCAAAGACTCTGCACTGGCAGGATCGCCGCTCAGCATACGCGCAATCTCTTCCACCCTGGCCTCCGCCGTAATCGGGAAGACACGGGTTTGTGTTGCACCTGCATTCACGCCTTTTTCTATTTTTACTTGATTATCGGCATATACCGCAATACTCGCTAGATGGGTGATGCACAAAACCTGTCTGTTTTTTGCCAGTTTTTTCAGGTGACTTCCCACGCTCACAGCCACTTCGCCACCGATACCGGTGTCAATCTCGTCAAAAATGAGGGTCTGCACGGGGTCGGTTGCCGCAAGAATTGTTTTGAGCGCAAGCATCACACGGCTCAATTCGCCGCCGCTCGCAATCTTCGCCAAACCTTGCAACGGTGAGCCTGGGTTTGCGCTGATAAGGAATTCGATATTGTCCATGCCATAGGGGCCACATTTCTGTTCCAGCTCAGTGCCATTCTTTTCGATAATGCTGACTGAAAAGCGAGTGCCTTTCATGCCAAGCTGCGCAAGCACACTCTCCACGCCCTGCGCCATTTTTGCGGCGGCTGTCTTGCGCTCAGCGGAAATAGCTTTTGCTTCGGTGTACACTTGTTTTTCAAGCAGAACAATTTCTTTTTTCAGCTGCTCTTTTCCAGCCTCACCGCCTTCAATTGTCTCCAACTGGGCTTGCGCATTTTCAGCGTACTGCATAACTTCTTCAATCGGCGCATTCACCGATGACGCGTATTTTTTCTTCAGATTATAAAGCAGTGTTTGCCGTTCCTGCACTTGTGCCAAGCGTTCCGGATCAAACACCAAGCCGCGCTCATAATTTTTATATTCGGTCGCAATATCGCTTAACTCATAAAATGCGCTTTCAAGACGCTGTGAAAGATTATCAAGAGACTTGTCCAAATCACAAGCATGTTGCGCCGTTCCGCGAATGCGCTTTAAGAGACTTACTGCCCCCTCTCCGCTTCCGTCCAGCGCGGCATTTACGCTCTCGATGTCGGAATAGAGTTTTTCAAATGAAGAAAGTTTTGTCTCCTCATCGTCCAGGGCTTTGTCTTCGCCCGCTTTTAACTTTGCCTCAGAAATCTCTTTTATGGCGAAATTCAAAAGCTCAATTTTCTGCTCACGGTTCGCATCGTTTGCATTCAATTCGTCCAGACGCTTTCGCTTTGTAACCAAATCTGCGTACAATGCCGTAAAAGCTGCCACGCGGTCGTTCAAACCGGCAAATGAGTCCAAAAAGCGGCGATGCTCCGGCACCTTCATCAAAGACTGATGCTCATGCTGACCGTGAATATCCACTAAAAATGAGCTGAACGCCGCCAAATCAGCGCGCGTCACCGCCGTGTCGCCAATCCATGCGCCAGTTTTTCCGTTGTCACGCACATAGCGTCGCAAAAGGATGCGATTGTTTTCTGGCTCAATGCCATGGCGGAAGAGCCATTCGTTCGCGCTTCTGCACTCACTTTCGTCATCATCGTTCTGCTGACCAGATACAGCCGCAACATTGTTTTCTTCCAGCAAAAAAGTTCCGCTCACTGTCGCTTCATGTGAGCCGGGACGAATCTGTTCTGTGCCACTTTTTCCGCCCAGCAAAAATGAAAGCGCGCCTATCAAAAGCGATTTACCCGCACCCGTCTCACCGGAAAGAACAGTAAAGCCTTTAGAGAATTCAATTGTCGCGTTATCAATCAGGGCAAAGTCCTTGATATTTAAATCTTCAAGCAAAGGACGGACCTCCTGACCAATTTAGTTTTGAGCGCAACGCCTGATAGAATTTTTCTGAGGTGCAGCCGACCAACAACGCTTTGTCTTTTGTGCGGCGAATCTTTATCATGTCGCCCACATGCAAATCCACGGGAATCTGACCATCCACCGTTATCGTCACTTCGCTCGTGCGGGACGGCAAAATTGTTATGCCGATTTCTCCCATGGGGCTCAGCACAATCGGACGGCTGGAAAGTGAAAATGCGTTCATCAGCGTAAGGACAAGCGCGTCCAAATCCGGGTCGATAATCGGTCCGCCTGCGCTCGCTGAATACGCCGTGCTTCCTGTCGCCGTTGAGATGATAATGCCGTCCGCTTTGAACTCACCAAGCGGCACATTGTCGTAGGTGATTTCAAAAGAAATTGTGCGCGCGGCATTTTTTGCGCTGATAACTATGTCATTCAGCCCTGTCTGACTAAAACGATTGGCATTTCCGCGCACCAAAGCGGCTTTTATCATGGAACGCTCGGCGATAATTGCTTTTCCCGCCAGAAAACGGTCAAGCTCTTTCCGCCAGTCAGGTTTTTGCACGCTGGCAATAAAACCAAAGGTTCCAAAATTTATCGGGAATACTGGTATTTTTAGCGCGGCACATCCACGGGCAGCAAACAAAACGGTACCATCGCCACCCAAGGTAACGACAAAATCATAGCCATGAAACGGATATTCTTCGCAAAAACCGTTATACAAAAAAATATCGCCGTGTTTTCCCAAAGATTCCAAATATTCTTTTATAGTCGCACCCAGTTTTTTTGATTCTTCTTTATAGGTGTTTACGATGATAAGCGCTTTATTATATTCTTTCACTGCATCCTCCTATAAATTTTCGCATGGGTTACGGTAAAGTTCCCAACACTTTTGTAATTTTAGTGACCGCCTCGCTTCCCAAACGTGGGTACAACGGAAACAAAACTGTGCGCAAGTACAAGCCTTTTGCTTTTTTACAAGTAGAAGAAAGTTCTTCGTCTTTAAGCGCGATAACCGAATCCTCATACGCCGGACGAATCTCAATCTCTTTGCGGGAAGCGTACTGTTTCGCGTCCTTAAAACTGCCGGCAAGCACCACAGGGAACGACCAGATGGTAGAACCATCGCCATGCTCACGGATAAAGGTGCGATTTTTTCCGCTTAAAAGCGCGTGTTGGAAAGACGCATAAATTGTCTTACGGATATCTTCATTACGACGGAATTCTTTTATCTGCACAAACGCAAGCGCGCTGTTGATATCAGGAAGAATATCAGTGCGAGGAGCGGCATCGGTAAAAGATTTTAGTGCTGACCATTCACGTCTGCGGGGAGCAATCAAAACCGCACCACCACCAGCCGTAATCGTGTCAAACTCTTCCAGTCCCATAATGGCATACACGCCAAAAGAGCCGACATTTTTTGCCGCGACCTGTTGCGAAGACTGCTGACCTTCTGAGTCCGCATCATTACGTGGCTCCACAACTGAGCCAACAGAATGGGAGATATCTTCAATCACTGGAATTCCCAGCGCAACTATTTTTTCCAGCTCAGGAACAATGCCCATGGTTTCATGCAAAAGCAACAATCTGCCGCCCGCATGAATTCCCTCTGCTACAATTTCCGCAGTCACCAAACCAGTCTCTTCGTTTACGTCCAGAACAAGCGGCTTATAGCCTAAAGACTCCACAGCAACATACTGCCATGAAGGAGCCAACGCAGAAATCATAATTGGACTTTCAAGAGGCAAGTCCAAAGCTTTGAGAGCATATGATAATGCTATTGTCGCGCTCCGAAAGGCAACGGCACCGTCACAGCCGGTACATTCTTTTACCGCCTGAATGAAACGCGCGTTCAACTCACCTGGACCAGTTTTTTCATCAACCATACAAGTAAGGACGGCATCCATTTCCTTTCTGCGAATCGTAGAACTGAATGTCTGAATCATTTTTTACCTTAAAATAAGTAACATAGCGGGTGAAATATAGCCACAAACAAAAGGACTATTCAGCAACGTCACCCTGCATAATCTTCTGAAGCTCTTTTGCATTGAAGATTTTGCGTATATCGAGCATAATCAAATAAGCGTTGTCCTGACGAACGACTCCCTGAATATACTCTGTACCGATTCCGCTAATCATCTGCGGCGGAGCTTTTATTTCTTCACGCTGGATTGAAACAACACGAACGATGCGGTCAATGATAATACCGATTTTCATGCCGTCAATGTCCAAAATTACAAAACCGCCTTCGTAATCATCTTCGTCATAATCTGCAAGTTTTTTTATGCCAAAGCGTCTATGCAAATTGATAACAGGAATAATTTCACTACGAAGATTGAAAATACCTTCAACATAGTATGGTGCATTAGGAATAGGACGAAGAGCACTTACCTTCACAATTTCCTTTACATCCATAATATCAACACCGTAGATTTCTTCCCCAAGCTGGAATGTTACCTGTTGAATCTGTGTATTTTCTGCTGCCATAATGCCTCCAAAGGTCTTAATATAGAATACACTGAAAATCGTTAAAATACAATACAAAAAGAAACATTTTCACGCCCGTTTTTGTATTTTACGATTACTCCGCGCTCTTATTCGCCTTCATATATGCAATCGCACTCAAAGCAACTTTCTTGCCTTCGCGCATTGCCATGACCACGGTTTTCGGACGATGCACAATATCACCAGCGGCGAACACGCCTTTTTTGCCAGTCATGCCGTAATACTCCGCGCCCTCTTCCACATGGGTGACGATATAACGGTCTTCTGCAAGCTCAACGCCAGCCGTGTCTTTTGTAGTAATCTCATTCGGCTCAGAACCGATTGCCACGATGATTTTTGTAGCAGGGATAACCACTTCGCCATCAGGGGTCTTTGCCTTAAAGCCACAGACCTTGCCGTCTCTGCCTTCAAATGACACCGGAACATGCTCCCACTTAAAGATTACGCCGTCAGCGACAGCCTCATCATACTCAGCCTTAGCCGCTTTCATGAATTCAATAGTACGGCGGTAGCAGACATAGGTGTGTTTTGCGCCCATGCGGACTGCGGTGCGGCAAGCGTCCATAGCGACATTTCCCGCGCCGATAACAACCACGTCGTCACCGTCTTTCACTTCAATCTTATCGCGCTCAAGTTTGCCAGCATTGAAATCACGCACATCATGAAGCAATTTGAGAGAATCAAGCACGCCGCTCAATTCTTTTCCCGGCAAATCCAGCCATTTTGGAGCGATTGAGCCAGAAGCGACAAGAACCGCCTCATAGCCTTCAGCAAGAATCTGGTCAATTGTGATGTCTTTTCCTACCCATGTATTTGTGGTAAAGGTGACACCCAAATTGGTAAGACGCTCAATATAGCGATGCACATTCTCTTTTGGCAGACGGAATTCCGGAATACCGTAAATCAACACGCCGCCCGGCTCCGTGTCTTTTTCGTAGACATTTACTTCGTAGCCTGCGCGCACAAATTCAAATGCCGCGCTCAAACCAGCAGGACCTGAGCCAACGACAGCAACTTTACCAACGGGTTTGATATTCTTTCTGATTTTATTCAGCTGGAATTCATATTCAAAATCCGCGATAAAG
>JAFSTK010000135.1 GCA_017450535.1 Treponema sp. | reverse complement strand
GAAAATCGTGACGAAGACGATATGAGAGATGATTGGTAAGGAACGTTCGTTCCGACTTCCGTGTCGGAACGAAGTTCGAAAGAAGCAAAAAGCTTCTGTCACGCTTTTCAGCCGCCGTCCATGGCGGCTTGAATTTTTTAAAGACCTCCATGTCGGAACGAAACTCGACAGAAACTTCGTTTCTGTCACGCTTTTCAGCCGCCGTCCTGGCGGCTTGATTTTTTTTAAGGCCATCCTTGGCAAATCGAAACTCGACAGAAACTTTCGTTTCTGTCACGCTTTTCAGCCGCCGTCCATGGCGGCTTGAATTTTTTAAATGATTTTCTGGCGGATTTTGGTTAATGACTCAGTGGGTGAGGCGGTAGAGTTTGCTGCGGGAGCGTTTGCCGCATTCTTCTATGAGGTTCATACGGGTGAAAAGCCATATGAGCAGGCGGGCCTGGGAGGCGGCTTGACGGCGGTTTGATATGCTTAAGTCTTGCCCCCAGGCTTTTGCAAAAATTGCTTTTTGCAGGTCGGGGATGGTGAATGTGTCTGGAAGTGTCTCTGGGATGAGCGCGATGTAGTCAGCTTTTGTTTTGTAGCGTTCCTTTTTTGTAATCTTTTCCAGTTTTTTGCCTTGCGGTACCCAGTCTTTGAGAAAGTGGCGGCTTTTGTTAGTGAGCTGGGTGGGTAGGGCAGTCTTGCGTCGTTGTTCGGTGACGGTGACGTAGAGTATTTCAAGGGTGAAATCTTTTTCTAAAAGTAACGGGTAAATGCCCGTCAAGTTGCGAAGAACTGCGTAAATTGTTTGTGATTTCGGGCTTTTTCTGCGGCTGAGAAGTGTGCCGTCCGAGTTATATGTTTCTATTATTTTCTCTGCAATCAATGGGTGTGCGATTGTCACTTTTTTTCCGGCGGCGAGCAGGGCGCGTGTTTTTTCGGTGAGTTTGGAAATATTCGATGTCTGAATCTCAATGATGTCGCCGCTTTCGGTTACGATGTCGCAAATCCAGTTTTCTATAGGAACCTCAGTTTTCCCGTTGTGTTCGAGCGCGTAGATGTTTTTGAGCGTGCGATGCAAATCGGATTCATTGTATGTATTTATCATAATTTTTTTATTATCGGCACAAAAAAGGCTTGACTTTATCAAATTTACGGATAAAATGTAAGTAAGTGGGAAAAAGTGGGAGTAAGTGGAAAATAGTGGTATGGAACTGTTAATCGGTGAGTACCGCAACACACTGGACGAAAAAGGGAGAATATTATTTCCGTCCAAGTTGCGAGCTGCGCTGACACAAGAAAGTCTCATCATTGCCAAATCGTTGGACAAGGCGCTTTGGCTCTACACTCCTGAATATTGGACGGAACTCAAGACCAAACTGATGGAAAACACATCGCTCTTTTCCCGTCAGGGGCGCATGCTGCGCGATCGTTTGCTCGGTATGGCGCAAGTGGTGGAGTTTGACAAAGCTGGTCGTATTTCCGTTCCTCAGATTCTCCGTGAATATGCGGGGCTGACCAAAGATTGTGTGATTATCGGTGTGGATAAGTACATTGAGCTTTGGGATGCTGAAGAGTACCGCAAGAACGTGGAGGAATTTGAGCCTGATGTATCTGCGGCGGCAGAAATGCTGACGGGGATAAATTTTTAGCCGGCAAATTGCTCGACTGATTTAGGGGAGTGGTGTGGAAATCGTTCATACTCCGGTGCTCTTGCAGGAATGCTTGCAAAATTTAAGCCCTGTGGGAGAGCCTTTTGAACAACATGCGCTGATGGTTGATTCTACTTTGGGAGAAGGTGGTCATTCAAACGCATTTTTGTCTCAATTTCCTCACTTGCGTGTCATCGGTCTGGATGCGGATAAGACGATTCAGGCTCGTGCACGGGAGCGGCTCGCTGTTTTTGGCGACCGCATGCAGTTTTTTAATGGCTGGTTCAATGATTTTTATCATAATTTTCCAGCCGATGCGGAACGTCCGAATCTGATTTTGTTTGATTTGGGCATTAGTGTGTATCACTATGAGAAATCCGGGAGGGGATTTTCTTTTAGATATGATGAGCCATTGGATATGCGTTTGAACGCAGACGGTGGCGAAAGTGCTGCGGATATTGTGAATGATACCCGCGAAGAAGAGCTGGCGAATATGATTTATTTGTACAGCGATGAAAAGTACAGCAGACGTATTGCCAGGGCAATTGTTGAGGCGAGAAAATCAAGTAGAGTTGCATCATCCAAAGCTCTGGCAGATATCGTCTGGTCTGCGGTGCCTGCGAATTATCGGCACGGAAATATTCATCCTGCTACAAGGACATTCCAGGCTCTGCGCATTGCAGTGAACAGTGAGCTTCGTCGCTTGCCGGGTGCGCTGTATGATGCGTTCAATGTGCTCCAAGAAGGCGGAAAAATGGGCGTAATTACGTTTCATTCGCTTGAGGACCGCATTGTAAAACAATTTTTTCGGAATCTTGGCAAATACTGCGTGTGTCCGCCGGAACAGGCTGTGTGCACATGTGGTGGAACGCCGTGCGCAGAAGTGTTGACAAGAAAGCCGATTGAACCAACTGAAACGGAGATAAGGGAGAATTCTCCGAGCAGAAGCGCAAAACTGCGCGTGGTTCGTAAGTTGCGGAATGCGACTGAGATGCACAGATTGGGTGTGGGGGACTATGAATAAACTGACGTTACGCAATTTTAGAGATAAATTTCTCATGTATGTCGCTGCTGCGTTGATACCTCTTTTGCTCTTTTTGTATGTGTTTCAGGCACATCGCTATGCAAAATTAAAATCAGAAGTCCGCTCGCTTGAGTCAAAGCAGGTGGAGCTGGTTGAGACAAATAAAAAGTTGATTTCAGAAATAAGTATGCTTTCAAGTTCTGACCGCATTGAATATATCGCGGAGCATGATTTGGGTATGCATAAGGCGAACACGGACGAGATTGTTCGTGTTGAAATCAAAGGCGATGCAAAATGAGCGGAGATAGACAACAAACAGATGTTTTTGAAAGCGCAAAATCCTCTTTCTTGTCGGGCAATCGGCTGATACAGGCGGTGCGTGGCTCTTTGGTCGGCACTGCAAAAAAGGCCGACGACATCTGTTTTACAAGCGTTGCGACTGACAGCCGTGCGGTGGTACAGGGAACGCTTTTTGTGCCGCTTATTGGCGAAAATCAGGACGGACATCGCTATATCCCACAAGGAATTGAAAAAGGCGCGTCAGTTATCTTTGTGTGCCGTGCAAATTATGAAAAAGAGACGGCTTTGTACGAAAAATTGGCTGCTGAGAATCCGTCTGTCGCATTTATTACCGTAGAAAATACTTTGCACGCTTTGCAAGACGCTGCGGGCGCATACGTGGAGCAGTTCCCGAATCTGATTAAATGTGCGGTGACAGGCTCCAGTGGCAAGACGACCACAAAAGAAATTGCCGTCGCGTTGCTCGGTCAGAAATATAAGGTCATCTCGAATAAAGGCAATTTGAATTCTGAGACAGGATTGCCACTTTCTGTGTTTGAGATTCGCTCTGAGCATGAACTTGGCTTGTTTGAGATGGGTATGAACCGCCGGAATGAAATTGGTGAGATAGCGGCGGTCTTAAAACCAAATTATGGCATTGTAACGAATATTGGCACGGCCCACATCGGCATTTTAGGCTCACGCGAGGCAATTGCTGAAGAAAAGAAAAAAGTGTTCACCTATGTGGATGAACATGGTGTGGCAGTGATTCCCGCCGCTGATGATTTTGCTGATTTTTTGGCAAAGGACGTGCGCGGAAAAATCGTTCGCTATGGAAAAGATGTGTACGACACGGGCGTGACTTTTGTGCGTGACGCAGGACTTGAAGGCACTGTATTCAGCGTGGACGGTGTGGAGATGCAGTTGCATTTGCCGGGCGCATATAATTTTTCAAACGCGCTGGGTGCGGTCGCGCTTGCACGTGAACTTGGTCTGAGTCCGCAGCAAATTAAGACTGGAATTGAAAGCGTACAGCCGCTTGGCGCGCGCAGTCATCTGATAAAAGACCGTCTGAACATTCTGGAAGACTGCTACAATGCGAACCCAGATTCGATGAGCAAGGCGGTGGAGTTCTGCGCCGATTTGCAGGTGAGCGGAAAGAAAATCTTTGTTCTGGGCGATATGCTGGAATTGGGCGAAGAGTCTCAGTCGGCGCACACAAAAATTGGCGAGCTGGTGGCGCAGTCAGATGCGGACAAGGTGTACTTTGTGGGCGAAGAAATGCAGTACGCTTACAAAGCCGCCAGCGAAAAACTTGCAGGAAAAATTGAGCACATTGTTTCGCATGATGACGAGGCAATCAAGACTGTCGCGGAAAAAATCCGTGCTTTTGCTTCTGACAGTGATTTTGTTCTTTTGAAAGGCTCAAATGGCATTGGACTGAACCGATTGGTGCCGCTTTTGTGCGACGCAGGGGAGGCAAAGAAATGAGCCGATATAATTTCTTTACCGAGCGTCCGATTGAAAAGTACAAAAAAGCCGATACCGCGCTGATTGTTATGACCATGCTTTTGTGGGGAATCGGCATCGTGACTCTGTATTTTTGTTCCAGCCGTTATGGGCAGCGACAGTTCGGCAATTCAATGCATTTTGTTGAGCGCCAGTTAATCAGTTCTGCGGTTGGCTTTGTCGCCTTGTTTTTCTTTGCGTCGCTCAAACTGGATGCGATTCGCAAACTGTTGCCAATTATTGTGTTTGGCGCGCTGATTTTGTGTCTGTTTACATTTATACCGGGAATCGGTGTGGAACGTAATGGCGCACGTCGTTGGATAAAGATACCGTACTTCTCGACTTTTCAGCCGTCCGAGACGATAAAATTTGCCCTGGTGTTGTTCCTCGCCAATTTTTTTGACAAGCAGGAACGAATTGTGCTTGAAGAAGAAAAAACGGTATTCCCTGCGTTCTTTGTTTTGATTTTGTTTTCGGGCGTTGTTTTTGCACAACAGGACTTTTCAACCGGCATGTTCATCTTTTTGCTTGGGCTAGTGATGTTCTTTGTGAGCGGTGCGAAACTGTCTTGGTTCATTCCGTTCTCTTGTCTTGCGATTCCGGCGGCGTGTCTGATGATTTTGCTGAATCCGTTCCGTGTGGCTCGTCTGCTTGGGTTTATCCGTCCGGAAAGTTATGCGCAGACATTCAACTATCAGACTATGGCGGCTTTTAGGGCAATTAGTTCCGGCGGTCTGTGGGGACAAGGTTTGGGTACAGGTCTTGCCCGAATAAACAGCATTCCCGAAGTGCAAAGTGACTATGTGTTTGCAGGCTGGGTAGAAGCGATGGGACTTCTCGGCGTCGTGTTGTATCTGATGATGCTGGGGCTGTTTGCATGGAGAGCGTTTTATTGTGCGCTTACTTGCTCGGATCGTTTCGGCTCTTTGGCAAGTTTTGGATTTGCGGTGTGTATTGTGGCGCAGTCATTGGCGAATATTGCGGTTGTGAGCGGCGTCCTTCCGAGTACTGGTATACCGTTGCCGTTTTTTTCATCAGGCGGCTCGTCAATTATTTTTACTTTGGCGATGTGTGGCTTTGTGATAAATGCGTCGCGGCTGGAAAATTTGGAAATGAGTGGGAATTCAGAATATATGACAGGGGATGAGATGTATGAGTGATGTAAGTTTTCAAAATTTTGAAGAGTACGAAGATTACGAAATCGAAGGACGTAAAAAATCAAAAAGTGACTCCAAGACGCTTGCGATAAAGGTTATCCTTGCCGTGCTTTGTTTTCTTTTGTTTTCAGAAGCTGTTATCTATCTTTTTATCGTTCCCTGTTTGAATCCTGTGAAGATTTCTTGGCGTGGTCTTGCAGGTTATAGCGAGGCTGAAATGAATACGGTTATTGCCCCGGTGAGCAAGCGGAATTGGATTCATTTTACCAAAGGCGAAGTGTGTTCGCTGGTCGGAACAGTTGCGGGAATAGAGAGCGTGAATGTCGTAAAACGCTTTCCTGACCGTGTGATTTTGACTGTAAAAGAACGAGTTCCTGTCGCCATGATTTGTGTGACGCAGGGCGGAAGAACGGTGCCGGTACAAGTTGATAAAAACGGCATTCTTTTTCCACCGACGGCGCAGACGATTAGTCTTTCTCTCCCGCTGATTTCTGGCATCCCGGTGGAGCATATCCCAGAAGGAATGCGCCTTCCTGCAAAATATCGTGGACTTATCGACCAGATTGCAACGCTTCGTGCGTTACCGCAGAATTATTTTGCGGGAATTTCTGAAATTCATGTCGTTCCGAAAGAATATGGAAACTATGAGCTTGTTTTGTATCCGTTGCATAGTCAGACAAAGGTGTATGTTGACCGACAGTTGAATGAAGAGACATTAAAGTATATGATGGTAACAATAGACGTTGTAAATACTTTGGAAAAAGACGTTTCAGTTATCGACCTTCGGTATGGTTCTGTGGTATACTACAATCGTCAGAACGAAAGAGGAGATGGGCTTGACTAACATAATCGTTGGACTTGATATTGGTACAAGTTTTATTCGCTCGGTAATCGGCGAGGTTTCTAGTGATGGAAGTGTAGAGATTATCGGGGTCGCAAAAAAAGTCTCATCAGGATTACGCAATGGTAAAATCGTCAATATCGAAGCGACGATGGATTGCATTAAGCAGGTTATCGAAGAGTCTGAACAGACAGCGGGATATGAAGTAATTTCTTGCGTAACAGGTATTGGTGGCGCGCAAGTAGAGAGCATGAACACAAAAGGAATGGTCGCTGTTTCTGCTCACGGAAGAAATAATCGTGAAATTACCCAATCTGATGTGGCGCGCGTTCTGGATGCTGCCAATGCCGTACAGATTCCTATGGATAGAGAGCCGTTGCATACTATTCCGCGCGAGTACATCGTAGACGGAACGGGCGGCTATAAAGACCCGATTCATATGATTGCGGTTCGTTTGGGAGCGGAAGTCCATGTAGTGACGGCTTCTCGAACGGCTATTAAAAATATTACCCAGTGTGTGACACGCGCTGGCTATCAGCTTGACCAAGTGATTCTGAAGACCCTCGCTTGTACCAATGCGGTGATGACTGAGGAAGAAAGAGACCTTGGCTCAATTTTGATTGATTTGGGTGGTGGCACGACGGATGTTCTGGTGATTGTCAATGATGCTCCGATTTTTACCGCATCAATTCAAGTCGGCGGAAATCTGGTGACCAATGATATTGCGATTGTAAAAGGAATATCTACGCCCACTGCGGAAAAAATCAAGGTTGAGCATGGTTGTTGCTGGCTTCCGCTTGCACAGGATACCGACGAAGAAGTGCTGATTCCTGGCGTTGCGGGTAGAGCTCCCGACCAGTCAAGCCGTACTGAATTATGTCAGATTATACAGCCTCGCATGGAAGAAATCTTTGTGATGGTAAAAGATGAGATAATGCGGCGGACAAATGTGCAGTCATTGTCTGGAAGTATCATTCTTACTGGTGGCGGCGCACAAATGGAAGGTGCGGTACAACTTGCGCAGAATGTGTTCGGTACGTCTTCTGTTCGCCTGGGAATTCCGGAGAAATTTGGCGAGGCTTTTAATGAGTATCGAAGTCCGGAATATGCGACAGCGGTAGGACTTGTCGTTACGTATAAGAATTTTGTTTCCGATAAGCCGCGCAAAGAACGGAAGCAAAAGGACATTGATAAAGAAGACCGCGGCGAGAGCTTGTGGCAAAAAATAAAAAAATCGTTTTTCTAGGTAAAAACGTAGAATAGCACAAATAGAAATGGGGATTTCTACAAAATGTGTGGGCGGGAGGAACTATGTTAGAGTTCAAAGTTGAGAACAATTCAGGAAATGCGTTGAACAATGCCAGTCCGACAATCATCAAAGTAATCGGCTGTGGCGGTGGCGGAAGTAATGCGGTAAACCGTATGATTGACGCAAAAATGCAGAACGTCGATTTTATCGTTCTGAACACTGACTTGCAGGCATTGAGTCACTCAAAAGCGCCGAATCGCATTCAAATCGGTCAGAAAGTAACTGGCGGACTTGGTTCAGGTGGCAGACCGGCTGTTGGTGAGCAGGCTGCGCAGGAAGATGTTGAGACAATCAAAAACATTCTGAAAGGCGCGAACATGGTCTTTGTGACTGCCGGTATGGGCGGTGGCACGGGAACTGGTTCTGCTCCGGTTGTGGCAAAGATTGCCCGTGAACTTGGCGCGCTTACTGTTGGCGTTGTGACGACCCCGTTTGATTTTGAAGGGCGCGTTCGTATGCAGCAGGCAGAAGAAGGCATTAAAAAACTGCATGATGAAGTGGACTCTCTGATTGTTATCCCGAACCAGCAGCTGCTTAAAATCGTAGACAAAAAATTGCCGATTCGTCAGGCGTTCTTGGTGGCGGACGATATTCTTCGCCAGGGCGTACAGGGCATTTCAAGCATCATTACACAGGCCGGTGAAGTAAATACTGACTTTGCTGATGTGACTACCGCAATGAAAGGTCAGGGTGACGCAATCCTTGGCGTTGGCGTGGGCGAAGGCGATAACCGTGCGGTGGATGCGGCTACCAATGCAATCAACAATAAATTGCTTGAGGACTCTCACATCGACGGCGCAAAGAATATCCTTATCAACATTTGTTCTGGCGATGATTTGTCATTGTCTGAGACTGATGAGATTGCAAAAATCGTTACGGCGAGCGCAGATAAAAATGTGACCGTGTTCTGGGGACAGGTTATTGACCCCGACATGGGCGACAAAGTGAGCGTGACGGTTATTGCGACTGGTTTTGAACACAACAAGGAAGAGGCTGCCCCGGAAGTGGAAGAAGAGGCTCCTGTTGCTGAGGCTGCGGAAGAAGAACCTGCTGAGGACAATGTGGTGGGGCTGGATGATTTTGAGAACATCTTGAACCCGAAAAAACCGTTTGGTAACTTTAAGCAGGCGGAATTCGATAATATGGGCGGTGAATTCATAGCTCCGTCAACTCCAAATTCTGCGGTGGCGACGGCAAAAACTGTCGAGCCAGCGGCAACTGTCAAAAAGACCAGCCTTGGAAGCGATATGGCACGAGGCGGCAACGGTATTCGTCCGCCGGCAGGCTTTAAGAATGACGGAAATCTGGAGAAGCCGGCATGCTGGCGTAATCTGGAAAATCTTCCGCGCACGATAAGCTTTAAGTAATGACTATTCAATCGCTGCTCACACAGTTCTACACAGATTTAGTGACCGTGGAGCGGCTTGCAGAACTTTCTGCGCGGACATACGAAGAATCAGCGAAAGTATTTTTGGAGTGGTGTGTGCAGGAGCAGGTAAAACTGCGCGACATCACCACCCAAAATCTTTTGTATTTTATCGTGTGGCGCAAAGAAAACGGTTGCGATGAGCTGACCGTTGCAAAAGACATCGCGGGCTTGCGCTCATTCGGCTCATTTTTGGTACGGGAAAAAATCTGGACTGAAAATGTCGCAAAAGAAATTGACAAGCCCAAAATTGCCCGCGCGTTGCCAAAAGTGCTAACGCCTGCGCAAGTGGACGCGCTTTTGGGCGCAATTGATGTGAGTAAGCCGCTGGGTGTCCGAGACAGGGCGCTCTTTGAGCTGATTTATTCCTGCGGGCTTCGTATCACTGAGGCGGCGACGCTTCTGACGGAGCATGTGCACTTGGAAGAACGAATTCTGATTGTTCACGGCAAGGGTGACAAAGAGCGTATGGTTCCCTTTGGACAAGTTGCCAAAGAAAAGTTAGAATTGTATATGAATGAAGTGCGACCGGCTTTGGTGGGGAAAAGGGCAGTTGCGGAAGTTTTTGTAAATTATCGGGGCGAGCCGATGAGCCGCAAGGGAATCTGGAAACGCTTTCAAGATTTGGAGGCGTTGAGCGGGGTGACTGCAAAAGTCCATACGCTCAGGCATTCTTTTGCAACTCATCTGCTTGCGGGTGGCGTGGATTTGCGGTCTGTGCAGGAATTGCTCGGTCACGCGGATCTGGCGACAACGACAATTTATACTCATGTGGATGACAGTCAGTTGCGGACTGGGCACAAGAGTTATTTTCCGGGTCATAAGGGAGGCAAAGATGACTAAAACACGGAAAAGTATTTTTATGGTCATTGTTACCGTGCTGATGTTGTGCGGATGCACAAAATCTTCTAAGACCATAATCAGAATGCAGAAACTGGAGGAGGGCGTCGGAAGTCCTACCACCAAAGAAGAATTGCAGGAAGCAATCAAAAAATATCAGGACAGAGTGTACGACATGCAGTTGTCACAAGGACAGATTGGCATTTGGTACAAGATGTTGGGAACTCGGTATCTTGACTCCAAAATGTATGGCGAGGCTTTAAAATGCTTTCAGAAAGCGATTGAGTTATATCCGGCCAATCAGAATTTGTTTTATTGGGTGGGCGTATGCGCAGGCTATATGGCAAAGGCTTCGCTTGATTTTGAGGCGACAGGAGCGACCACACAGCAGCGTTATAATTACCTGCGCCTTGCGGAAAGTGCCTATCTCCGGGCTATTGAGCTGGATGAGCGGTATGGGCGCGCATTGTATGGGCTTGCAATCATCTATATCTATGAGATGGGCGAAATAGAAAAAGGCATTCCGTATTTGGAGCGATTTTTGGAAATTGAGAAGCGCAACATGGACGCAATGTTCCGGCTTGCCGAGGCATACTACCTGAACTACGAATTTGACAAGGCTGCGGATTTGTATGACAGAATCATCGCGCAGACCAAGGACGAAAAGAAAAAATCCCTGGCAGAGCAGAACAAAAAGACCGTGCTTGATGCCGCATACAACAATCGGTAGGACGCTGGTGACGGAGAGAGATGACTTGCTGTTGCGCCTGATGCTTTCTGACGCGACCTTTTTGACCACAAAAGAAAAGACGCTTATACAGAATGCTGTTGATAATGGCGCGCAGTTCGATTCGCTTTCTGTTGCAGACATTTCAGAAGTGGTAAAACGTGACATAAAGCGCGCCGCTTGGAACGGAAAAGAATCTCTTGCAAAAGCGCAGACTGCCGCAAAACTGATTTCCGCGCTGAAAATCTCTTGGACTGCGTGGGACAGAACGGATTTTCCTTCCATGCTCACTGAAATGCCGGATCCGCCGTACATGCTCTTTTACCGAGGAAATCTGGAATGCCTTACTTCTCCCTGTGTGTCCGTGGTGGGGACGCGGCGGGCAACCCCGGGCGCTAGGAAAGCCACCGAAGATTTTGCGCGGGATGCTGCGGAAGACGGACTAACTGTGGTGAGCGGCCTTGCCTACGGAATCGATAGCCACGCGCACAAGGGAAGCCTTTTGAGCGCGGCAGGGCAGACTGCCGCCGTTCTTCCGAGCGGTATAGACACGATTACGCCGAGCGCGCACACACGTCTTGCCGCGCGGCTCCTGCAAAAAGGCGGCCTGATTCTAAGCGAATATGTTCCGGGAACTCCCGCGCTTTCGTTCCGTTTCGTGCAGCGTAACCGCATCATTGCCGCGCTTTCTCCCGTAACTGTAGTCACGCAAGCCCCGGCGGGTAGCGGCGCATTAATTACCGCAGACTACGCGCTTTCATACGGCCGCGACGTGATGCTCCATGCGGAATGTTTTTCACCCGCCGCTGAGCAAATTGAAAACGCAAACCTGCACGATTTGAGGGCGAAAGCCGCGCTCGGAAAAAAGATCGCGCACAAACTGGAAAATTCCGTGCGACGCTACCGGGAAGACGGCGCGCCTGTAATCGCAAGCTACGCCGAATACAAACAGTGCAGGGCGGCCGCTCCAGGAACGGTGTTCTGTAAGCGCGATGCGGCTCAGGGCGAGTTGTTTTAGTCTGCGGCAATACATGAAAATCTTAAATCTTTACTAGTTTTGATTTCCATGCCGACATCAAAAGTTCCAGTTGCAGGCAGTAACCGTTCATCGCCGGGAGCAGGTAACCGACCGTTGAGCCTACGATAACCGCAAGCGGCATCATCGACATGCTTGTTCCGCACGCTGAGAAGAGAATTGGAAGAACAGCAAATGCTGAGCCTGGAATCGGCGGGGCGGCAATCGCAATGACGACGGCGACAAATGCGAGTTTTTGTCAGCATCATGGCATCTACCGCACCGAGCGACATATCCGTAAGAACCCAGACGATTGAGCCGAGCATAATCGCTCCGTTCGGCATGTAAACGACGATTCCCAGCGGCAGCCCGAAATCAGTGAAACGCTCGTCAATTCCCCATTTTTCCTTGCAGCATTTCATGCTCTCTGGCAGTGCGGACATCTGCGAGCTTGTCGTCAGGTTGATGATAAGGGACGGAAGCTGTGCGGAGAATAGTTTTGAGAAAGGAATCTTCGTCACAATGAGCGTCCGCACAATCGTTATGCTGATTGTTATTGCGGCTCCGACAAGCGAAAGAACGAAAACGCGGCTTACAAGATACACTTGGGCGAGCATATTGCTCAGAAGAAGGTTTGTGACTCCGAGGTAGACGAAAAGGGGCAGGGCTTTGCAGACCAGTGCCATCATCTGGTTGATGACGCTTCCCGCCTCATCGCAGAACCGGTGAACCATCGAAACTTTGTCGCCGAGGATAAGAAGCACGATTCCGATGAAAATTGCTATGACGATAACCTGAAGGTCATTGTCAATCGCAAACGGCTGGACAATAGTGCTGGGGATAATTACCAGATATATGCCGGACATTTGGAAAGAAGATTCATTTTCGGCAAAGACGATAGCAACGCTTTCTGACGGATTCTCTTTTATGATGCTCGAAAAGAACGTGGCGCTCCGGGACGATTTTAACAAAACAATCAAAGCGATGAAGGCAGACGGCACTATCAGTAAGCTGATAAGGGCTCATATCTTTGAGGTTATGAGGGGCAGGGATATTTCTCCTATCATCCCGGAATTCAAAGCAGGACGAAAGACAATCAAAGTCGCCGTGACAGGCTCTCTTCCGCCGATGGATTATGTCGCGGCCGACGGCTCTTTCGCAGGGTTCAATACGGCCATGCTCGCCGAAATCGGAGAACGGCTGGACAGGAACATCACGATGGTTCAGGTCTCAAGTGTGGGGCGCGCCACAGCCCTCGCAAGCGGAACGGTTGATGTCGTGTTCTGGACCCGAGGACTTTCAGAGCCGGTCGCGGAGAAACTCGGAGATAATTCAGCGGAACTGAAAACGAAAACGGATGCAGGACTTTCTGATGCGAGCGCAGAACTGAGAAAATCCCTGGAGGCATACAACGATGCTATAGACCCGGACAAGTCGCGGAAAAAAGATATGCCTGAGAACACCGTTATTACCATTCCGTATTTCACTGATATGTCGGTTGGCGTAACATTGAGGAAATGAAGATTTTTCGCATCAGACGCGAGAATAGCACTGCTTTAGGCAAAAACTGATTTCCTCGTTTTGCTGCGGCGAGACTTGATTTTCTGGCGGGAAAAGGGATATTATTGTACATCGCTATCCTCTATGAAGATAAAACGAAAACTGAAACTTTCTTCTTGACTTTTTATGGGAGGTCTGAAAATGAAAAAATCTTTCAAATTTGTTATCGTGCTTGCTTTAGTCAGCATTGCATTCGTTTCTTGCTGCCGTACTTCTGGCTCGGCAAAGAATCCTAATCCGCTTTCACTTTGGACTGATACGGCTCCTGCAAAAAAGGCGCTCATCGAATACATGAAAAGCGTTACCGATGAGAAATCTCCTGATTTTATTCCTGTTGAGGACAGAATCGCAATCTTTGACTTGGACGGAACTCTGATTCTTGAGACTGACCCGACATACTTTGACCAGCAGATTTTCGATTACCGTGTTCTTGACGATCCGAGTTTCAATGGCAAGGCAACGGACGCCCAGAAAAAGGCTGCCCTGGAATCACGGAACGAACGCAAATACATGCCGCTTGGTGCCGAACGGGAAAACTTGGTTGCTTCAGTTTATGGCGGAATGACGCTTGATGAATTTGATTCTTTTGTCAGAAAATTCATGGCGACTGACCAGCCCGGATTTAACGGAATGAAGCGCGGCGAGACTTTCTACAAGCCGATGGTTCAGGTCGTTGAATTCCTTACCGAAAATGATTTTACGGTCTATGTAAGCAGTGGCTCGAACAGATTTTTGGTTCGTCCGCTTGTTTTTGATAATCTTCATCTTCCGGCAACTCAGATTATCGGCTCTGATGTCACTGTAATTGCTGACAAGCAGGGCGACAAGGATGGTCTTTCCTACACATTCGTTGCCGGAGACGGACTTATCCTTGGCGGAAAAAGTATCGTAAAGAATCTTCAGATGAACAAAGTCGTTACAATCGTGCGCGAAATCGGCAAAAAACCGGTTCTTGCATTCGGTAACAGCGGAACGGATGCCAGTATGCTCAATTATTCGATTAACGACAACAAATACAAAGCGCTTGCTTTCATGCTGATGTGCGATGACCTTGTCCGTGAGTACGGAAACATGGAAAAAGCGGACAAAATGAAGCAGGCCTCTGCCGAAAACAATTGGATTGCTGTCTCAATGCGTGACGACTGGAAGACAATTTACGGCGACGGCGTAACACGAAAATAGATAAGTAAGTGCGCAGAAACGGAACGATACGCCTATGGAGACAAGGTTCAAGAAAAACGCCAAGATTTTTGACGTTGCGTCTAGGCGAAAGTGCAGGGCGGCGTTCTGGCAGATGTCGCTCCGTTCTGGAATCACGCTCTCAGCACGGATTCAATCTCAGCAAGCTCTTCGGCCGTAAACGAAAGGTTTTCTATGG
>JAFSTK010000134.1 GCA_017450535.1 Treponema sp. | reverse complement strand
TTCAGCAAATATATGACGCTCATATTTAAGATGTAACAGAGTCCAGTAGTTGTGGTTACCACGTAGGATAATGCTGCCGCCTTTGCCACCGTCACCACCATCGGGTCCACCGTTGGGGGTTTGTGGTTGGTATTATCCGCGGCTCACATGGAGTGACGGGTAATTTTAAAGTGGAAAGCACTTCTGGTGAATACGAGCATTTTGCGAACATGACCGAAGTGACTTTGAGGAATGGCAGAACTGGTGCCGAAAAACTGTACAAAGTTGAAGGCGTGCAAATCAGTGGTCAGACCTTGCTGATGAAACTTGCAGGAATTGACACTCCCGAAGACGTAAAAAAAGTCAACGGCAGTGAGATAATTGTTCCGCGCGTGTTTGCGTGCCCGCTGCATGAAAACAGCTGGTATGTAGAAGATCTTAAACAATGTGCTCTTGTCTATCCAAAAGATGGATGGGGCAAAGACGGGTTGGAAGCAAAGACTTCTCCTGCTGATTTTGTTACAGTGGGAACGGTCACAGACGTATTGGAAGGCGGTACAGGAAATCTCTTAGAGATTAAACTTGCCGAGGACTGTACGCTGCTTGCGGACAATGTGAAGTTCACCGCGAATGGAAAAGCGCGCACCGTATTAGTGCCGTTTAAGAATGAGTTTGTCGGTGAGGTTGATGTTGAACACAAGAAGATGCAGTTGATGCACCTCTGGATTCTGGAGTAAGTCCATGAAATTTACCGTGCTGACCTTATTTCCCGAAATTCCGCGCGCTTTTTTTGAAGCCTCAATCATGGCGAAAGCGGTTGAACGGGGAATTATTGCCTACGATTTAGTGAATATCAGGGATTTTGCCTTTGATAAACACAAGACATGTGACGACAAACCGTATGGTGGCGGGGCAGGACAATTGTTGTTGCCTGAGCCACTCGGACGCGCGCTAGACAGTGTGAAGGCGTACAAGAAACACGTGATTTACGTCACGCCATCTGGTAAGCCGTTTACGCAAAAGAAAGCGCAGGAATTGAGCCAGAAGGACGAAATCGTCTTGGTCTGCGGCCGGTACGAAGGTATTGACCAGCGGTTTATTGATGTGTTCGTGGTCGACGAAATCTCTATCGGGGATTTCGTTATGTCAAGCGGAGAAGTGGCGGCGACGGTCATTATCGATGCAGTGTATCGATTGGTGGACGATGTTATCACTCACGAATCATTGGACGAAGAGAGTTATTCTGACGGACTTTTAGAATACCCGCAGTACACTCGTCCGGCTGTGTACAAGGGCATGGAAGTTCCTGAGGTTTTGACCAACGGAAACCATGAGCATATTCGGAAGTGGCGGCTGAAAAAGCGGCTGCAAAAGACCTTGGCAAACAGACCTGATTTGATTGCCACGGCTCGGATGCAGGGAACGCTCACTACAGAAGCCGAAAAAATGATTGAGGAACTTACGGAACAGAGCTTTGTAAAGCATCAGGACCGAAAGAAACGCCGTCGTGCAAGAGCTAAACTTGAGCAGGCAGACGGCAAAACAGGAGAAAACGATGGACTTAATTAAGACCATAGAAGAGCAGCAGAAGAAAGAGGGTTCTCTTAACTTCAGCGTTGGTGACACCGTAAAGGTTCACTTTGAAATTATCGAAGGCAAGACAAAACGTATTCAGATTTATGAAGGTGTTGTCATCGCCATCAAAAATACTGGCGTTCGCAAGACGTTCACTGTCCGCAAGATTTCTTACGGCGTTGGCGTTGAGCGTGTGTTCCCCGTGTACAGCCCGCGCGTTGTTCGCGTTGAGGTTATCCGCGTTGGTAAAGTACGCCGCTCTAAGCTGTACTACATCCGCGACAAGATTGGTAAGGGTGCAAAAGTTAAGGAGCTCATCGGCTCACAGGCTACCGCTTATCTGGAACGCTCACGTGCAGCAGCTCAGGCTAAGATTGCCGCAGAACAGGCTCTCAAGGCTGAGGTAAAGGCTGAGGAAGCAGCAGAACACACAGCAGCAGAAGCGAAATAAGTTTCGCTTTGCCGATAAAAACCCCGATGCAGTATGTGTCGGGGTTTGTTTTTTTTAAAGAATGGGATATACTGATTGAAAATACTGCAATGTGCAAATGGAGGGGGCAATGTATACAGCAGATGAAAATCGGTATGAGAAGATGGTATATCGCCGTTGCGGAAAAAGCGGGCTGAAACTTCCGGCGATTTCTTTGGGGCTGTGGCAGAATTTTGGTTTTGGCTCGGTGTTTGCGAATGCCGAGAATATGTGCCGCACAGCTTTTGATTTAGGCATAACGCATTTTGATTTGGCGAACAATTACGGCGCGCCATACAACGGTTCTGCGGAAGAAAATTTCGGAAAAATTTTGGACAGGGGATTGCGCTCTTATCGTGACCAGCTCTGCATTTCTACCAAGGCGGGCTACGGCATGTGGGAAGGTCCTTATGGCGATAAAAATGGCAGCCGCAAATATCTGATTGCCTCGCTTGACCAGAGCCTTTTGCGCATGGGTCTGGATTATGTGGACATCTATTATCATCATATTTTTGACTCAAATACTCCTTTGGAAGAAACTGCTCTTGCTCTTGACCACATTGTTCGTCAAGGAAAAGCATTGTATGTCGGCATTTCAAATTACAACCGCGCTCAGAGCGAACAAATTGCGGCGATTTTTAAGGAGCTGAAAACACCTTTTATCGTGAATCAGCCGTCGTATTCCATGCTGAACCGATGGATTGAAGACGATACGCTGGATGAATGGGCAAAGGAAAACGGTGTCGGTCTTTCTGTGTTCTCTCCGCTGCATCAGGGCTTTCTGACAAATCGCTATCTCAAAGGCATTCCCGAAGATTCCCGGATTGGCAAGGGCGCGTCGTGGCTCGTTCAGCAGTTGACCGATACAATGGTGGCGCGCTTGAACAAACTGAATGATTTTGCTAAGGGACGCAACCAGAGCCTTTCGCAGCTTGCAATCGCATGGATTTTGCATAACGAGGCGGTCTCTACGGTGCTCATTGGTGCGAGCCGTCCTGAACAAATTGAAGAAAATGTCAAAGCCTTGGATAATTTGAATTTTTCTTCTGAAGAAATCGCACAGATTGAACAGATTCTAAAAGATTGATATTGCAGGACTTTTCCCAAAAGACATGACACCCGTTCGTATCGTTCAGCAGACAACGCAGACTTCTCCCAATGCCCGCCCAAGTTTACAGGCAGGAAGTGTAGTGACGGCGCGGGTAGTGCAGAATGCAGGCGGCGGAAATTACGTGATTTCTCTTGGCGGTCAAATGATTTCTGTGCGGTCGGAAACTCCTTTGCAACAGGGGGCAGTGTTTTCTGCGCGGATTGATGTGCGTGGTGAGCAGGTGGTGCTTTCGCTTGTGGGGCAAGGAGAGACAAAGCCGCTGGTGACGCAGTTTAATTCTGCCGCCGTACAGGGGAATATGGACGCGAACCTTGCGCAATTGCTTGCCTTTCTTGGTCTCCCGGCAGAAGCGGAGTCGTTCCGATTGCTGCAGTTTGCGCAGGCGATGGGCATGAAAATTGATTCGCGTCAGCTTCGCAAAGCCTTGGCAGCGGCAAAACAGAATGGCGAGGGCGGTGCGGAGACGGCACTGGTTCTTGATGAAAAAGGTCTGGACGCAAGCGGGGAGGCGATTCGGGCTGTTGCGGACGGAATGAGCGGGAAAGGGCAGATGGGCGGACGGCGGGATGAATCTGGAGATTCAACACGGATGGATGCGGATGGACGCGGATGGGACGCGGATGGTGGTGATGGTGCCGGTGATTGTGGTGATGATGTTGATGGTGTTCGGGGGGAGCGTGCTGAAGGGGAGAGATTGGGAGATTCAACACGGATGGATGCGGATGGACGCGGATGGGACGCGGATGGTAGTGATGGTGCCAGTGATTGTGATGATGATTGTGATGGGGTGAAGAGGTTTTTTGGAGAGGTGGATGAGGCGGCGGAGCGGCAGAGAGTGGGGGCGCTTACGGTGTTTAATTCGCTTCGGGGTGGAGACGAGGCTTCTGATGGGGCGCGGTGGGTGTTGCTGCCGTTTGAGTGGAGAGACGATTACCGTGGTGTTATCAGGATATTGCCGGAAAAAAATCAAAAAAAATTGCGACAAATCATAATAAATGCAAAAAATCTACACACAAGCTGGAATTTTGTGGTATACTGTAAGCAGGGAAAAATCGATTCTGTACGGTTTTCGCGCTTTCCTCTGATAGGCGATGGAACAAAATTGGCTGAAGAATTAAAAAAGATACTTCTTCCGTCGTTCGGATCGTTGCGGTCAGTTGGCTACGGGGCAGAGCTTGAAGACTGGTGCGCGCAGGATGTGTCGGTCGGTACGGTAGGAGGGCTGGTCTGATGAAAAAGGCTGTTTCGCTCACTTATCCAAAAGATGCGGATGCGCCCTACATCAGTGCGATTGCAAAAGGTCATCTTGCTGAACGACTTTTGGAAATTGCGCGTGAGCATGATGTGCCGATTGTGCAGAACGATGCGCTGACGAATGTACTTGCCATACAACAAGTCGGCGATATTATTCCTGAAGAGACCTATGAGGTGCTGGCAAAGATTTTTGCTTTTATTGCAAAGATTGATGCAAGACTTAATTCTGATGAACGGGAGTACGGGCGGCAATGAATTTCAGAAAAATCAGTTGTGACGACATTGCGATTGGTGTACGTTTTTCTGCCCCTGTCTTTTTTGATGACGGCGTAAACATGTTCCTGGCGGAAGGAAAGTCGGCAAAGCAGTATCACCTTGCCACAATAAAACGCTGGAAAATACCGTATCTTCTGAGCTATGGTCATATCATCCGGGATTTCGATGCGAACGGCGTGAATAAAGTTGAGGATGAGGACGTAGAAGAACTGGAAGACTTGGAAGAGTTGGACTCAGTTGACTAAGGAATCAACACGGCAGGTAGGGAATGATGGCGAAGAAAAAGCCTGTCTCTGGCTGCAAAAAAATGGCTATGAAATCGTCACGCGGAATTGGAGAACGAGGCGCGGCGAAATAGATATAATTGCGGAAAAAGGAAATCTGCTTGTCTTTGCGGAGGTCAAAACGCTTCCGAGCGGAGACGTAGATACGCTTTCACACGAGCTTGATGAAAGAAAACAGAAAAGAATTGTAGAAACTGCTAAATTGTTTCTGTTAAATCATCGAAAATATAGTAACGACACAATCAGGTTTGATGTTTTAGTGGTGAATATGCCTGGTTTTAGTGACGTGTACCATATTGAAGATGCTTTTTCGGAGCTTGTATGATTGCGAATGTTGACGTTGCTACAACAACCTTTTCTCCCCGCGTGATGGAATTGCGCCAGAAAATCCATGATGAAGAATGGGTGGATTTTGCAGTGCAGCGTATCGCGCAGGTGTTGAGCCGCAGGCTTGTTGATGGAGACGAGCAGGTTCTGACACGCAAAACATTCGAATTGGTGGAAGCTGTGTAAAAAGCGCGAGGCTCCACCGGCTTTTGGAGAAAATATGAGTCGAAGTGACCGCCGCCGGGGGCGCAATAACAACTGGAACAACAACCAGAAAAAAAATAACGCAAATCAGAAAGATAATTCAAATCAAACACAAAAAGAACAACGGCATTATCCCGTGCATAAAATTTCTGCACAAGAAATCGCTGAGGCTGAGAATGCAATCCGTGAATTTAAGTCTCGCAATCCTGTGTGCGAGTTGTGCAAACAGCCGATTCAGGAAATGGCATCTGCCATGGCGAACAAGGGAAGCGGAAATCCTGTCCATTTTGACTGCATCGTAAAAAAATTATCCGAACACGAGCATCTGAGCGAAAAAGACCGCATGACCTACATCGGAAACGGCAAATTCGCGGTGCTTCATTTTGAAAATCCCCATGATATGCGCCATTTTTCGATTGTCAAGGAAATCGAATGGGAACGCGCCGAAGACACCCGTTCTGCCTGGCGCGAAGAAATGGCGGGCTTGTACAGCCAGATAAAGTAACCGCATAGAAAAAGAGCATTGTCATTCTACGCGTATTTCATTACAATAGAAAAAAGTTGTTTTTTTGTGAGGGAATATGCTTACACTTAAATTTGGCGGCACTTCAATGGGAAATGCCCGCAAAATCCTTGATTCCGTAGAAATTATGATTGGTCGCGCAAAGACTGACCGCGTGAGCGTGATTGTGTCGGCGGTTGCTGGCGTGTCGAATGCTCTGCAGGCGGCGATTGACGGCTGTGTTGCGGGAAACGGAACCCCTGCTGCTTACGTGGAAGCGATTCGTAAGACTCACGAAGAAATCTGTGATGAAATTCATGCGAACGTAAAAGGCTTTATCGCCGCCGACGTGCTCAAAAAAATCGAGCCGCATTTTGTTGAGCTTGAAAAACTGCTGAACGGTGTGGCGACATTTGGCGAATGCCCGGTTTCAATTCACTGCCGCATTATGGGCATGGGCGAGCTTTGCTGCGTGCCGATTGTGAACGCAGTTTTAATCGCAAAAAAACAGCGCGTGCTTTTGCTTGACAGCCGCAAGTTCATTTTTACGACAGGCGACCAAAAAGAGGGCGAGCCTGATTACGGACGCACTTCCGACGCTCTGGGAAAATATCGCGATGGCGCAGAAAGTGACCAGCCGCAGATTCTTTTGTTCCCCGGATTTGTCTGCTCATGGCGTAAACATGCCGAGGACAAAGACAGCATGGGCTTGCTCGGACGCAACGGCTCTGACTTTAGCGCGGCAATTATTGGCGCGGGACTTGGCTCAAAGAAAGTTGAATTCTGGACGGACGTGGATGGCATTTATACCGCAGACCCGCGCATCGTTCCTGACGCAATTCTTGTTGACGATATGACTTATGAAGAGGCGATGGAGCTTTCTTTCTTCGGAAGCAAAGTTCTGCATCCCAAGACACTTGCTCCGCTTGCCGCAAAAGGCATTGAGGCGTGGAGCCTGAACAGTCACAATCCGTCTGCGCGCGGAACTCGCATCGGAAAAGGTCCGTTTGAAAGCGAAAAGACTGCGGGTGCAGTGCGTGGCATTTCCAGCCTGAAAAATATCGCCATGGTGAGCGTGAGCGGAAGCGGCATGAAAGGTCGCACGGGAACGGCAAGCCGCATTTTTGCCGCCGTAAGCCGCGCGGGTGTTTCTCTGCTTTTGATTACGCAGTCATCTTCTGAATATACGATTACATTCTGTGTGCGCCAGAGTCAGGCGGTCATCGTAAAAGATGTGCTGACCACTGAATTTGATTTGGAAATCCGCGACGGTGTTATCAATCCGATTGAAGTGCGCGAGAACTGCGCGATTGTTTCAATTGTCGGTGACGGCATGAAGCAGAACCGTGGCGTGGCAGGAAAATTCTTTGACGCGCTCTCAAGCCGTGGCATCAATATTCTGGCAATTGCTCAAGGCTCAAGCGAACGCTCTATTTCTACGGTCGTAAATGGTGAGGACGGGGAGCTTGCTGTAAAATCTGCGCACTTGTTCTTCTTTAACACAGCCCAGCCGATTGAAGTCTTTGCCTTTGGTGCGGGAACGATTGGTGGCGCGTTGCTTGACCAGATTCGTGACCAGCAGAAAAAACTCCGCGCCCAAAACGTGGACATCAAAGTGCTCGCCATTTCTACACTGGACGGCATGCTGCTCGACGGAAACGGCCTCGATTTGACCAATTGGCGCGAGGATACAAAGAAGGCGACCAAAAAGGCTAACGTGGACGAAATCTTGCAGTTTGTCAAAGAGAACAAGCCTTTGAATCCAATTTTTGTGGACTGCACGGCAAGCTACGATTTGCCTGAACGCTATCTGGACATTCTCGCCGCGGGTATGCACATCGCCACTCCGAACAAACGCGCGAATTCTATGAGCATGGAGTTCTACCACAAACTGAGAAGCGTGGCGAACAAAGCGCACCGCCGTTTCCTGTACGAGACAAACGTAGGCGCAGGACTTCCGATTATCGACACCTTGCAGAACCTGTTTAAGTCAGGCGATACGCTCACAGGCTTTAACGGCATTATGTCCGGCTCGCTCTCATATATCTTTGGTAAACTCGATGAGGGCAAAAAGTTCAGCGAGGCGGTGCTTGAGGCAAAAGAACTCCGCTACACTGAGCCAGATCCGCGCGACGACTTAAAAGGCACTGACGTTGCCCGCAAAGCGTTGATTATCGCGCGTGAAGCAGGCATGGACATTGAACTTTCCGACATTAAGATGAACTCAATTTTCCCGTCAGATTTTGACATTGAAGGTACGACCGAAGAATTCTTGAAACGTCTTCCGCAGGTGGACGCCTACTTTGACAAAAAAATGGCTGACCTCAAAAAGCAGGGCAAAGTGCTCCGCATGGGCGCATCTATCCGCGATGGCAAAGTGAGCGTCGGTATGCTTGAAGTGGGAGCCGATGACCCGCTTTACGGCGTGCGTGGTGGCGAAAATGCGTTCGTCTTTGAGACAGCCCGCTACACACCGATTCCGCTGACTGTCCGTGGTTACGGCGCGGGTGCAGGTGTTACGGCGGCTGGCGTGTTCGGCGACATTTTGCGCACCGTGAGCTTTAACCCGGAACGGTAACGCATCTTATTTTTACTGTTGTTTGTTCATCAATTTCTCAAAATCTTCCCGACTCATGGGCTTGTAGAAAAAGAATCCTTGCATTTCGCTACAGCCCTTGCTCTTGAGAAATTCTGCCTGGGTGATGTTTTCCACGCCTTCTGAAATCATGGTCATGCCAAGGGCGCGTATCATTTTGATGACGTAAGTGACGACGGTGAGACCTTTTTTTGAGTCCCCGGCATTTGTCAAAAAATGTAAGTCAAGTTTTATGCGGTTCAGCGGCACTTCTTTGAGCATGTTCAGCGAGGAATAGCCGCTTCCAAAGTCGTCCATTTCCACCTGAAAACCGTATTCCTGAAGTCGTGTCGTTGTGCGAATCAACAAGTCTGGGTTTTCCACAAAAGCGGTTTCCGTGATTTCAATATGAATCTGGCTCGGATGGACAGCGTATTTTTTAGTCAGCTCAAGAAAATGTAAAGGAAGGTCGCTGTCTTCCCGAATGTCACAGCGCGATACGTTTACGGAAACTGTGCGGTGAAAGCCCTCTGAATTCCATTTTTGAAGGTCACGGCATACTTGTTCCCATACAAATCTGTCCAAATCATAAATGAGACCAGTTTCTTCCAGTGTGGAGATAAAATCATCGGGTCTCAGCCAGCCCAGTTTGGTATGATTCCATCGGCACAGAGCCTCCGCACCGGTAATTTTTTTGGTCTCGTAATCTACTTGCGGCTGATACCAGACTTTAATGTCACCTGCCTGAATCGACGAGGGCAAGTGATTGAGGATGTCTGTTATGTGTTTTCCTTTTTCCCATTGCTCAGGGTTGTAGAACTCATATCCTTCAGTCCTGGTTTCGCGGACTCTTTTTTCTGCTACGCGGGCAAAGTCAAGCATGTGGCTGATATCGATTTCCTGATAATCTTTTGGTTCAAGCACATATATACCGCTGCATATTTGAATTCTGTTTTCTTTTCCACGATTTATGAAATAGTTTCTTGCTGTGTTTATCAGGGCGTGGTCGGAAGTTTCTCCCTTGCCAGATTTGTCAGCAAGACGAAGAACACCGATGTGGTCATTTGCAAGACGGCAGACAACTTCCTTTTCTGATAAGTTTTCCTGAAATTTTCCAATTAAAAAACGCAAAAAGTCATCGCCAGCTGCCATACCGAGGCTGTCATTGATGAATTTGAAGTTTCTGACATTGATGTAGACCAAAAGGTAATGGGTGTCTGGATAAGTTTGGAGAA
This sequence comes from Treponema sp., assembly GCA_017450535.1. GTDB lineage: Bacteria > Spirochaetota > Spirochaetia > Treponematales > Treponemataceae > Treponema_D. Next base: position 1,130 of record JAFSTK010000134.1, on the reverse strand, counting down.
GTTCCGTAACCCTTTTTTTGAAGCCGTTTAAATTGAGCGCACCGGTCAGCGGGTCATGGTCAATCAGCTGAATCATTCTTTTTTCTTCTTCAATGCGGAGTGTGCGTTGCTTCAAAATAAATATGATAATAATTGAAATGATAAGGAGCGTGCCTAAAACAAGCAACAGACCATATTCGTAGAGATAATCGAACAAATCATATTTGTAGAGCCGACGGGATGTGTAATTCAAAATGGCGGCCTGACGTTGTATGTCTGTTATGGAAGCGATTCCGTTGTTCAGCCGCTCGATGATTGCTCTGCCTTTTGGACTATCCTGTGTTCCTGCCCGAAAGTCCATGGAGAACAGGGAGAGCGGATTTACTTCAAGTTTTGCGTAGGAAGGTTTTTGAAGAGTGTAACTCCACACGTAGGAATTGTGCAGCAGGGCATCAACTTTTTCTGAGCGCAATGCCTTTACGTTTTCGGACATGGTGTTGTACAGGGTGATTTCGCTGTCAGGAAAAATTTCGCGTACGGTCTCTGCGGCCCCTCCTAGGGAACGAATCATGCCGACCCGAAGTTTGTTTAAGGATGTCAGATTTCGTTTGTTTTCGGTGACAAGCGCAAACGGAGTCTGCATGAGATTTTCTGAGATGATAGTGGCGCGCCCGGAAGTGCTTGGTATGGCGCTTCCAAACGGCATGACGATATCGTATGAAGTGTTGTCCAGCGCATCTTTGAGCGTTGCTTCCTCAATTGCTTTGAATGTTACGCTATATCCTGAATATTCTGCGGCAAGTCGCATCAGCTCAACGCCGATACCCGCAATTTCTTTTGTGTCAGAATCTTGATAAAAAACTGGGCAGCGGTCAACAGGAACGCCTACGGTCAAATTCTCTGGCGCAGTATTTCCGTCGTCAGCAAAAGAAGCTTCTGAGAAGAAGCTCTGCGAGAGAATTGCATAACACAAAAATGTCAGAATTCGCTTTGAAAGTCGCTTCATTCTCATTTTCTCCTCGTATATTAATGTTATTGAATTATCTTATTCGATTTGGGATAGTATACCCGTGACATATGACCCGATAACCCGTTTTCTCCTTGGGGCTTTCCCCGTAACAAAGACTGGGTTTCTTGCTCTGGCTGGCAGT
>JAFSTK010000133.1 GCA_017450535.1 Treponema sp. | reverse complement strand
GGTGTAGGAATTGCCGGAAATTGTACCCTTGTATTCATAGTCGTCCTCAATGTTTTTGAACAGGACTTCGCTCGGAGCCGGAGTAGCTGCGCCAAAGAATTTTCCTTTTACCTCATATACGGGCTTGAGAGCGACAGTGATATCCTGCGTGAACGCTTCAGTGTTTTCTGCTTCTGCGCCTGATTTGATAACATAGTCGTTTGCGCCTGAAAGTGTCGCGGTGTAAATGACAGAAGGCTCCAATTCTCCTTCGTAAGTATATGCGCCATTTGCGCCTTTGACAGAAGCTTCTGCGGGAAGGTAGGAAGTGCCTGCCGGAGGATTGAAAACCACCTTCATGTTTGCAGTGTTGTATCCAGTTTGCAGACCGTTCACTTTACCGCTGATTTTGTATGTCTTTTGTTCAGCGATAGTGAGATTTGCCATGAATGAGCCGGTCTGGGTCGGTTTTAATGCTATGATTTTTGAGACTGAGTTTACTCCGTAGCCTTTGATGCCGATGAGCACTGCCGTATACGTGTGACCAGCCGCAAGCCCTGCGCTGTAAGATTTACCTGAGATTTTTGCGGAAATCTCTTGCTTAGTGTCCTGGTCGATAAATTTGAGCGAGGCTTTTCCAGCGGGAAGAGAATGCAATGCTCCGCTCACTTCAACTGCCGGTATGCGTGCCGCTCGGTAGTACACCGGTTATCCTACATTTGCTTCCGCATAGATTTTGTAGGCTCCATTTGTACTCGCTACATACGAATATTTTTTGGAGACAGCGGCAAGGGGAGCCACCTCGTCCTGTACGCCTGTTTTTTCACCGTTTTCATTAACGCTTGCGAAGTGAATTTTTTCGTCACCGCTGTTACTGATGCGGGCATAGAATGAGATTGTGTCGCCTGCGCGCACATTTTTTATCAGCATGTAGCGTTTGTTTTCACCGCCTTTGCCGTTCGCATAATACATGCCATCTGAAAGATATCCGTCTTTGAAATCAAATGCGGAATATCCTTGGTCGCCGTAATTTTTCTTTCCGTTATAATACGCGCGGTCATTTTTGTCTGTTTTGAGCGTCAAATCGCCAAAAACAAGTTCACCGCCCGTAAATTTTCCATCTGCACCGATAATGTCAGCGTTATCGATGTCTTTTACGGAAATGTGATTTGTCGCGTCTTTTGACTGAACGCCACCAAAATCCCACACTTCCACCTTGCGGGACTGAGCCGAAACCGTGCTGATTGCCGCAATCGCCAGCAACGCACCCATCACTACTTTATGAATTACATTTTTCATAATGAAACCTCTCTACTATATATTTTATCAAAGATTTGTAAATATGCAACCGCCTTGCGCTTGTCTTGGGCTGTTCGCTGTACCGCATTGTCTCCCGTGGAAAAATTTGATATGCTATAATCATTACCAACATTTTTCGGGGGCAGAGGACGCTATGGCACAGAATACAATCGGAACTATTTTTAAGGTGACGACATTTGGCGAGAGCCATGGCGCGGGTTTGGGCTGCGTCATCGATGGCTGTCCCGCCGGAATTCCGATTGATTTAGACGCGGTTCAGGCAGACTTAGACCGCAGAAAGCCGGGAGCGACCTTTGCAGGCAAAAACAATGCCGCCGTCACAGCCAGAAAAGAAGCTGACCATGCAGAAGTGTTAAGCGGTATCTTTGAAGGAAAAAGCGAGGGCACGCCGATTGCCATTGTCATCAGAAACACATCTCAGCACTCAAAAGACTACGGAAATCTCGCAAACACATTCAGACCGGGGCACGCGGACTTTGGCTATTTTGCAAAATACGGTTTCCGTGATTACCGTGGTGGCGGACGTTCCAGCGGACGAGAGACTGCGGCACGTGTGGCGGCGGGAGCGATTGCAAAACAAGTGCTCAAAGCGATTCTTGGCGACAACGTGACCATCACAGCCTACACGGAGCGGGCTGCAGGCATTTCAATAGAAAAAATCGATTTTTCTGAGATAGAACAAAATTCTCTGCGCGCGGCGGACAATGCGGCTGCGGAAAAAATGGCGGCGAAAATCGAAGAGGCTCGCATGAACAAGGACAGCGTGGGCGGAATCGTGGCGTGCCGTGTCTCCGGCATTCCCGCAGGTCTAGGCGAGCCGGTTTTTGGCAAACTGGACGCGGAACTTGCAAGAGCGATTCTTTCAGTCGGAGCTGTCAAAGGCATTGAGTTTGGCGCAGGTTTTTCTGCCGCGGACAGCACGGGAAGCAAAAACAATGACCCCATGCGCATAGCCGCCGACGGAAGCGTGCGGTTTGAAAGCAACAATGCGGGCGGCATTATCGGCGGTATCTCCAACGGCGCGGACATTTTCTTCCGTGTGGCGGTAAAGCCGGTGCCGAGCATTTTCCGTGAGCAAAAGACCATTTCTGCGCAGGGCGACGGTTCTTACACCGACAGCGATTTAGTGATTGAAGGCCGGCATGACGTGTGCTTGTGCCCGCGCATTGTTCCCGTTATTGAGGCAATGGCTGCGATTACGCTGGCAGACCTTCTCTTGCAGAACAGAGCAAGCAGATTCTAATAAATCGTCGGATCACTTTGGTCTCGATTTGTTGAGCAGCCTTTTAAATCTCCCATTTTTCGTCGCCACGTTTGATTTTTCTGATAAATACGACGGCTGCGATGCCTGCTGTAATTCCTGCCAAAGCGTTGCTAATCAGCATTGCCATACCGGCCGCCGGAATACCGATGTTTGTAAAGCGCATGAGCAGGTAGAGTGGGGGAATGCGGTAGGCAAAGAGCCGCACGACGCTCAACATGGTGGACAGGCGTGTTTTTCCAAAGCCGTAGAGTAATCCCATGACGGCGGAGTTTACGGCGAGAAGAACGGCGGCAAGAGCCTCATAATTGTAAATCGATTCTATTTCAGCGGCAAATTCTGCGTTTCCTTTTGCGAACACCCCGATAATCGAATGCTTGAACACTTGCATAATCGTAAAGAAAAAAAGTCCGATTCCCACGTTGATGACAAGCGTGCGGTAAAAGATGCCGAGCGCGCGGTTCAGATTCTTGTTTCCGAGGTTTTGCCCGATAAGACTTGTCTCCGCTTCCTGAAATCCTGCAGGCGGGTTTGTGGCAAAGCCTCCGAGTTTGTTGCTCACTCCCAGCGCGCCTACGACTGTGGTTCCCATGGTGGCGCACATTGAGTTTACGATGACCTTGCCGAACGCAAAAATAAATTTCTCAAGAAAAATCGGAATGCTTAAGTTTGTGAGTGGCACGATAAAAGTGCGCCTGAAAGCGCAGTGATGGATGCTCAGGGCGAACGGATTCTTTTTGCTCGTAAGGTTTTTGAGCGCAATTATCGTGAGAAGAAATTCTGCGCTCATCGTGGCGACAGGAAGCAGCAGCATGGCTGTGTTTACTCCCACAGCTTCGGTTTTCATCAGCACGATGACGAGCACGTTAAAGAACGTCTTTGCGACCATGACCAACATATTGCACCACATGATTGTCTTTGTGTTCCCGCGGGATTTTTCAATCGCAAGATAAATCATGTTGATAAAGTGAAAGATGATGTTCAGAATCGTCAGGATAAAATACATCGTTCCCTGTCCGATAAGGTCTTCGGGCATACGGAGCAATTTGAGGAACGGGTAGGCAAATGGAATCGCAAGCGAAAGAATCACTCCGCCGATGACGAGACAGGCAAAAAACAGCGTGCTGATTTGGGTACGGGCTTTTTCCATGTTTCCCGCACCGTAGCTTCTGCTGATGAGAATGGAGCCACCCACAGAAAGACCTGTTCCGATAGCGTACAGCATGGTCTCAATCTGACTGACAAAACTGACCGTGCTCACCACGCCCGCGCTCATGTTTGCGGCGATAATCGTATCAATCAGCTGAAAGACTTGGTGTAGGCTGTTGTAAAAAACCAAGGGCATGGCGATGAAAAAAATGGTTTTTACCTGCGGGCCGTTCAAAATCATATCACGGCGACGGGCTTCCTTTTCGTCGAGTTGAACAGTTTTATTTTCTTCATCATTTACCATAAAAATATCATACCATTAAAATATGCAAAAAGTCTGTATATATAGACTTTTTTCGTGATTTAAGACAAAATACAGCATTATGAAACGAACAGTGTATGTCATTGGACATCGCAATCCTGATACGGATTCAATCGTTGCCGCGATCGCTTATGCGCGGCTCAAAAACATTTTGGGGCAGAATGAATATGTCGCTGCCCGTGCGGGTCATCTTTCTCCACAGACTGACTATATACTGAAACGCTTTAACGTACCCAAACCGCTGTATTTTCATGATTTGCATCCTCGCGCAGAATTTTATATGCCCGAAGGTACGGAGACGGTTTTGGAAAACAAATCCGTGTGGAGCGCGGTAGAAAAATTACAAAAAAACGGCTGGCACTCCATGCCTGTAGTAGACGCAGAAGGTCATTACAAATCGCTCTTGCATTACAGCGGCTTTGCGAAAAGCATTCTTGACATCTTAAATCCTGAGCGCCAGACAGCAATTACTACAAGTGTAGAACTGATTCGTGAGACATTGGACGCACAGCCGCTTTGTTTGCGCGATGACAAAGAAATCTTCAAGGGACTCATCCTTGTGGCAAACGATTCGCTTGATACGTTCAAAAAAATCTTTGAGTCCCATCTTTCAGAAAAAGTGATTGTCGTTACGGGAGACCGCGCTGACGTACAGGAATATTGTATTGAAAAAGGTGCCCGCGTGCTGGTTGTCGTCTCATCTTTGGTGCCTTCAAAAGAAATCATCGCCAAAGCGGAAAAGAAAAAGGTGCCGATTCTGCTCAGCTCATACGACACTTCATCTACCGTGCTGCTCACAACGTATTCTTCACCGGTTGCAATTATGGCGGATAACGAAGTGCAGGCAGTCCACAAAACTGACAGCGTAAAAAAAATCAAACCGCTTTTGCAGGCAAGCCCCAGCCGTTCCCTCACCGTGGTGGATGACGACAACAAAGTGGTTGGCATGATTACCGAAAACGATTTGCTTCACGACGCATTGGTGGAAATCGCCCTTGTTGACCACAACGAAATGTCTCAGGCAGCGGAAGGCATTGAAAACTACGCAATTCGTGAAATTATTGACCATCACCGCATCGGCACTGTCACCACACGAAGTCCGATTACGTTCATCAATAAACCGGTTGGGTCAACTTCAACTATCGTTACCAATTTGTTCCGGGAGAATCACGTTTCTATTCCTCTGGAAATTGCACAGATTTTGTTGTG
>JAFSTK010000132.1 GCA_017450535.1 Treponema sp. | reverse complement strand
GGAGCATTTTTCGGCAAGGTCGCCGAGAGCCGTTTTTGCCGCCTTGTGCTTGGTGGCGTTGCGGCTCTTGATGAATGAGAGCAGGTCGGGGGCATTGATTTTGCCGTTGTCTGCAAAAAATCCGCCGCGCATGATGTTGAACATCACATTTGCCTGATGGTGTACGCCGGTCATTGTGGCGGCAGTTTTTTGAATGCCATCAGTTTCTTTGAGATATTGGGTCATCAGGCTTTCTGTAGATTCAATGTCGTTTAACAGAATGTTGCGCGCGGGTGTTCTGTCGGCGATAAGTTTTTGCAGTTCTGCGATGCGGCTTGCGGTAAGCGAAGTGTCGAACACTTGTTCCCAGCTGTCATTTTGGCCTTTGTTGAGTGAAACGGAATGGGCGATAAAACAAGATGGTCGTTCACCTTTGACCACGGTTGTCGGCTGGAGTTTTGAGGCATCGCCGTCTGCGGCAAAAAATTGTGCGGGCGTATCGGGAGAAAGCAACAGTTTGTCGTCCGTGGTGAACCAACTGACATTCGCAAGCAAACCTTCGCTTGGCTCAGCTTTGTCAGTGACGACGGAAGAGAGAGAAAAAAGCGCGAGGTTTGCTTTTGTATCAAGGTCAGTTTTTTTGTATGCGTCCAGCAGAACTGAATTGCCGTTTTGGAAACTTGCGTCGGTGCAGGCTGGCATAATGTTTCGGCAGCCGTCAAGGACAGTGAGATTTCGCGGAGAAGAGCCGAGGTTTTCAATGCGAGCCATGCGAATTAATCCGTATTCAGCAGATGAAGTCCATCCGTAGCGGAATGCGAGGTTCAGCTTTATATTGATTTCTTCAAACCAAACTTTTGTTCCGTTGGCATTTTTGTAGATGTTGCGGGTGATGTGGTCTTCTTGGCGGAAGCGTGCGCCAGTGGTGCAAAGGAGCGGTGCGAAGGGTTCCCAGATTTCGGTGCTTCCATCAGTATTTTTTACGGCGATGGCTGCATAATGTCCGGTGGTCAGTTTGGAGTCACTTACTTTGTCGGCAGTGTAATACGGGAAGATGGCATAGTCACAGTTAATTCTTCCGGCGGTAATGCCTCCTTGTGACCAGCAGAAATTCCATACATCAGAAGAACTGGTAATGGTCATGAAAAAATCTTCCATGCAGTCATAGTTTTCAATTTTGTAAAAAGTTTCGCCGTCAAGCTGGGTAAATGTTCCGTTTACAGTTTTTTTCATAAAATCGCTCCTACAAAATCAATTGATGATTTTTGATAAAAAATAAGTTTGTACTTGCACAATATAGTATGAAATGGCAACTGTCAATTTAAAAAACAAGGCAAACCGAAAGATTGAAACCTTTCTGAAAAGCTACTTCCTATCATTTCCAGAAACTGTGGTCTATACTCAATTACAAGGAGTGAAAAAGGTATGGATAAAAAAGTAGCACAACCGTTGGCAACAACAGTGTTAAATAAAAAAACGTTTTGGCAACGAATCAAAGAAGAACGATGGCTTCAAATGATGGCATGGCTTGGTTTAATTTGGATGTTAGTATTCAATTATGCTCCAATGTACGGTCTTTTGATTGCATTTAAGAAAAACTATCGAATTACAACATCCTTATTCAGCCTGGAATTTTTAAAATCACCGTGGGCAGGCTCTGGTGGTTTCCAGCATTTTATCAATTTCTTTAAAGACGAAGAATTTGTGAACATCATGGTGAATACGCTGGGCATCAGTTTGCTCAAGTTGTTCATTTGTTTCCCGATTCCGATTGCATTTGCAATTTTGCTGAACGAAGTGCATAGCGCATGTTTTAAGAAAAACATTCAGACAATTTCTTATCTGCCGCACTTTTTGTCTTGGGTTGTATTGGGAGGAATCCTGACTTCTTGGATGGACGAAAATGGCTTGTTCAACCAATTGTTCGTAAAAATAGGACTTTTGGAAAAACCCATTTCATTTTTAGCGTATCCAAAATATTTCTGGGCAATCGTCGTATTTTCTGACCTTTGGAAAGAAATGGGCTGGTCGGCAATTATTTATCTGGCGGCAATCAGTGGTATTGACCAGGAGATGTATGAGGCAGCGGAAGTAGATGGCGCAAGTCATTTGCGACAGATTATTTCGATAACGCTGCCCTCAATCAAGGGAACAATCATCATCATGTTCATTCTGGCTGTTGGTGGTCTGTTGAATTCAAACTTTGACCAGATATTCGTTTTGTGGAATCCGTTGAATGCAGAGCGTTCTAATGTAATCGATATTTACACTTATACGACGGCTATGCGCAGTATGCGGTATTCATATGCGTCGGCAATCGGTTTGTTCAAGTCAGTGGTGGCATTTATACTTTTGTTCTTTGCCAACCAGTTTACCAAGAAAGTGAATGAGACATCATTGTTCTAGGAAGGAGAAGAAAAAATGAGAAAGTATACTCGTGGTAAATCCACAACCGATATTTTCATCACCATTCTTATGGTTTTTGTGTGCTTTATCGCGCTTTACCCAGTGTTTTATACGGTTATCGTATCATTCAATAATTCTGAAGATACTTTGCGCGGCGGCGTATATTTTTGGCCAAGAGCCTTTACACTAGAAAGTTATAAGACGGTATTCCAAGATAAATCCATTATCAAAGCGTTTGGAATTACAATTATGCGTACGTTGATTGGTACGGTGGCAAGTGTCTTGTTTACGTCGATGGTTGGCTATGCGTTCTCTAAGAAACATATCTGGGGAAACAGAGTGTATATGATTATTGGAACGATAACGATGTTCTTTAGCGGTGGATTGATACCTACGTTCATTTTGTTCAAGAACATCGGCTTGTACGATAATTTTTTGGTGTACGTCATTCCGAGTTTGTTCAATTTTTACAACATGATTATTTTTGTCGCTTTCTTCCGGGAACTTCCTGTAGGGTTGGAGGAATCTGCAAAGCTGGATGGCGCAAACGATTTGGTAATTTTTGTGCGGATTATTCTGCCGCTTTCTATGCCTGTAGTTGCGACGATTGCATTGTTCAACGGTGTATGGCAGTGGAACGATTATTTTACCGGCGTTATGTACATTAACAACGCTGATTTGCAGCCAATTCAGACATTCTTGTACCGCATTGTTGCCAGTGCAAGCGCGTCAAAGGCGGTGGTCAGTTTGCCTGCGGGTATTTCGGCTCAGCAGGTCAGCTCTCAGTCAGTACGTCTGGCGACTATGGTTGTGACGACGCTTCCGATTGTGTGCGTCTATCCGTTCTTGCAGAAATACTTTGTAAAGGGAATGTTGATTGGTTCAATTAAGGGCTAACGGCATTAGAAAATAAAAAAACGTAAGGAAATTATTTACGGAGGATATTATGAAAAAAATCAAACAATGTATGATTACGGCAATGATTTTTGCAGCTTCATTTGTTTCGCTGGGAGTGCTGTCCTGCTCAAAAAATGACGGCGGAGTAAATGGTACGATTGCAGGAACAGAAAATGAGCCGGGTTGGAAAGCGAATGCAGAAAAGCCTATTACTTTTGATTGGTACATAAATTTTTCATGGTTTGCAAGACATTGGGGCGACAGTAAGGTCTCAAAATATATTACCGAAAAGACGGGCGTAAACGTCAATTATATCGTGCCCGCTGGAAACGAAGCTGAAAAGTTGAACACAATGATTGCGGGAGATGCCCTGCCCGATTTGATTACGCTTGGCTGGTATGAAGGTCAGGTGCCGATGATGATTGATTCTGGCTTGGTATATCCTTTGGACGAGCTGGCAGAAAAATATGACCCGTATTTCTTTAAGGTAGCGAACGCCGACAAATTGGGCTGGTATCGTCAGGAAGACGGTCATGTGTACGGCTATCCGAATGCAAGCTATACGCCTGCTGATTACGAAAAGTATGCGGGAAAACTCACCTCCAACGAAACATTTTTGGTAAGAAAAGATTTGTACGAAGCATTAGGCAAACCGGACATGACTACGCCGGAGGGATTTTTGAATGCGTTGCGCCGGGCAAAAGATAAGTTCCCTGTTGTAAATGGTCTTCCGCTGATTCCGTTTGGAACGGCAGAATTTACCGATGTGGGAAACAATCAGTTGCAAGGTGTTCTGGAACATTTCCTTGCGCTCAGTCCGGAAAAAGATGGCAAGTTTGAAGATGCCGCGCTTGGTCTTACGGAAAATCCTGAGTATGTCAGATGGCTCAAAATGCTCCGCACGGCACATCAGGAAGGATTGATTCCGACAGATATTTTTGTGGATAAGCGCAGTCAGATTGAAGAAAAGGCGGCACAGGGTCGCTATTTCTGTATGTTGTACATGAACTGGGATATGCAGGCTCCGCAGAATGCACTTTACGCCCGCGACCCGAAAAGCATTTACATTGCGGTGGACGGCCCAAAGAATTCTCATGGCGATGATCCACAGCTTGCAGGCGGAAGTATCGCTGGTTGGACAGTCACGCTTATCAGCAAGAAGTGTAAGGACAAGGCACGTGCTATGCAGTTCCTCACCTATCTTATCAGTGAAGAAGGACAGATGGACACGAACTTTGGTATTCCCGATGTGACATACAAAATGGAGAACGGAATTCCTACGCTCACTCCAGAAGTAAAAGCATTGGATTCAAAAGACAAAAACAAGCAGGAGACAGAGGTTGGAGTTTTGTATACGTACTGGATGCTTATGGACACGGCATGGCAAGCACAGTGGGGTGTGGAATATGCGCCATCATTGGAGCAGCCCCAGTTGTGGACACGTCCGTATGTGCGCTCATATGCAGTGTATGACGGACTGACACTTCCTGTTGGCTCTGATGAAGATTTGATTTATCAGGAGATTCAGCGCAAATGGGGCAAAGTCCTTTCTAACCTTATCCGTGCCGGTAGCGAAGAGGAATTTGATTCTATCCTTGCGGAATACAACAAGTTTAAGAAAGACAAAGGCTATGCGAAAGTTCAGAAAGTTCAGACAGAACTCATGAACAAAAATAAGGCAAAGCTTTCAAAGTAGAAACAGGAGTACAAGATAAAAACTGCCTGAAATAGCGTCAGTCTTTATCTTTGCGAAGTTTGCGTTGCAAACTTTTTATAGGAGTGCAATATGAAAAAAAGATACGAATTAGCAGCTGGAATTTGTTCCGCGCTCATACTTTCATCGTGCTTGACGGTGAATGCAAAGAAACCAATTGACCCGCCGTATACTCCGCCAAAAGTAGAGGGTGTTGCGGTAGGTGAAAAAGAGACGCTTTCAAAAGTGTATTTTTCTACGTCCAATTTTGTGCGCATAGACGGCAAATTTGATGAATGGAAAAATCTGGAAGGCGTCCATACCCATGAACAAGTTTACGGCGGTCTGCTCAATCCAAGCAATGCGGATGGCTTCTTTGTGGCGCGCACCGACGGCGAAAACTTGTACATTTATGCGAACGTAACGGATAACGATGCGGGCGTAAACACGTATGAAATTCCGCAGGCATGGCGAGGCGATTCCGTTGAATTCTTCTTTGGAACGGATACGTCAAAGCACAACACATTTAAGGATGGCGATGTGCGCGTGAGAATTGTTCCTCGCAGCAAGGAAGACATATTTGATGTTGCGATTGGTATCAACGATATGGAAATCCAAAGCGATGATATAAAAGCGGTCGTGGTATTCAATGGCAAGGGTTACGAAGTGGAGAGCAAATTCCCGCTTTCACTTTTGGGCAATAAGAGTTTGAAAAATGGGCAAAACTTGCGCATTGACTATCAGGTGAATGATGCGGATGGCGGCAAAGAACGCACAGGACTTTTGCATTGGAACAGTCCCAATGACAATACGTATGCAGATCCCGCTTCTTGGGGTAACGCGAAAGTTGTTTCGCTGCCAGAGTAAAATGCGATTTCGTGCCTACTGCACGACCGACACCGAGGCTTTATAAGGAGAAGAAAAATGTTGAAAAAGAAATTGATTGCGTTGCTTTCCATTGCGCTTGTATTCGTTATGGGGGCGGCGGCTGAAAAAATTACAGTGAAAAAAGACCAAGGCGGTTGGCGTTTGTTTGACGGCAACAAACCTGTGGAAGTAAAAGGTGTTGTTTGGTCGTATACTCCGATTGGAGAGACATTCAACTATGATTTGTTCAGCATGGACGAGGCGTTTATCCGCCGCATGATTGATACGGATATGCCGCTGCTTAAAGCGATGGGCGTAAATGTAATCCGATGCTTTTCTACGATTCCGCCAAAGTGGATTGAATACATTTACACAAAGTACGGCATTTACACGATGGTGAACGATTTGCTTGGTCGTTACGGTGTGAGCGTGAACGGAACATGGTATGCTCAGACGGATTATTCTGATGAATATACTCGTGAAGTGCTGATTGCACAGGCAAAGAAAACTGCGGAAACCTACAAGGGCGTAAAAGGCGTGTTGATGTACATGTTCGGAAACGAAAGCAACTACGGTCTTGTGTGGTCTTCAAGTGAAATTGAAAATCTTCCGACAGGTGAACAGAATGCGGTAAAAGCCGGATATTTGTATGACCTTTTGGAAAAAGCAATGGCAGCTTGTAAGGAAATTGACCCGGATCGTCCGGTTGGTATTGTAAACGGTGATACACAGTACCTTGACCTGATAAAGTTGCTCTGCCCTTCTCTAGATATTTTGGGTGTGAACGCATACCGTGGCTATAAATTCTACGACAGCTTCTATGAGAATATCGCTGACGTGGTGGACAAGCCTGTTATGCTGACAGAAAGCGGCGCGGACGCATACAATGATTTGCTCGGTCAGGAAGACCAGCTGGCTCAGATGAATTACTTGAAAAGCCAGTGGGAAGAAATCTACCAGCAGTCATACGGCAAAGGAAAGAGCCAGAACATCATTGGCGGCTTTGTGTTTGAATGGATGGACGAATGGTGGAAACGCTATCAGAACAAGAATCTTGACGAGCATGATGACGCTTCTTGGGCGAATGCCGGTTACGATGTGGACTATGCGGACGGCAAGAACAACATGAGCGAGGAATGGTTTGGTTTGTGTGCACAAAGCCCCATTACGCAGGACGGAATCAATGTGCGCACACCCCGCGCGGCATACTACATGTTGCAGGAAGCATGGAGACTGAGCCTGTATGATTCTTCAATGGCGCAGGTGAACTCAACTTTTGCGGGGCTTTCGTATACGATGTATGTTGCCCGTGGAAACGAGAAGAGCATCAAGCAGCGTTTGAGCGAACAAGAATATGTGCGCATTACACAATTGGATGCGTCAGTCCAGGCAGCAACGCCTGTGTATGTGACAGGTTTGATTGACGACATAAAGAATGGCGACAACTGGAAACGCAATTTTAAGTATCCGAACAGCAAAGGCGGAACAGTTGAGCCAACCGTCAGCGCAGAAGCAACCTTGGGCCTTAAGATTAAACCTTGGGAAAACTTCAAGGGAGATGTGACTTTCAAGGCGTGGAATGCAGAGCCGTACACAAATCTCGCTGACCATTGGAGCATGTATTACACCAAGGATGCAGAAGCGAAACCTGAGAACTTAAAGCACGCCGCTGTGTATTCCGCAGACTTTAGCTACACGGGAAGAGCTTTTGATATAAACGGCTACTACCATGTAGGTCATGCCAGCTTTGAAGGACACGGAGACCCGTTCAATATCAGCAAAGAAGCGTATGACATCATCGGCTATGACATGAACAATTCTGCCGCACCAATTGCATTGGAATTCAAAGGCAGAGGCATTTTGGAAGGACTTGAAGTAATCGGTGGTCCGGAAGTGTGGGGATACTCAAAGCCACAAGTTTTGGCAAACTACTACAAATGGATTCCAAATGTAGGAAAACTTGATGGTATTGTGCTGAACGCAACCTATACGGAAGAATTTGGCGCGTCAAAGAATGTGAAGTATGCTCCTTACGATGGATTTGGTTCAGGCCGCAAAGCTTCGTTGTATACAGAAATATATGCGAATCCGTGGATGACAGTAAAATTGGGTGTTCTCCATGCTGGTTCAGAAAAAGTGGGTGCAAAGTATATTAAGAATTCAGGTGGCTTGGAAAAAATCAAGTGGCATGACACACTCGGCGCATTCGCACAATTAGGTACGAATATGTTCCAGCACACATATCTGTATGTGAACGGCATTTATCGAGGTCTTGTGGCGAGCACCAATGCGGCAACGGTACGCGGAAGTTTCTTTAACGGAGACAGCGGAACAGGAAACCGTATTGAAATGCAAGTTGGAGCTGATGTGGTGTACGGCAATTTTGTCGCAAAACCTGTGTTCCGTATGAGACAGCCTATTGAAGATGCTGCCGGACGTAATCTGCTTTCTGGCTCACCGTTTATCGTAGAGATGGGTAACCGTCGTTCAATGGAAGTTGAAGCCGTGCTGACTTATGACCCAGAAGGTGCGACTTGGTTCCATGAATGGAATTCCAGCGACATTGAGGGCGCAAATTTTGCGGTTTCACTTACGGGATTCTATCAGTTCTATGCAGACAAGACGGATAATCTTCCGTACAAGAGCGCAGACAAAACAACAGGCAAAAACAATGACGGCACAACGATTACTGATTTTGAGTGGTACAACGGAGGCGCATTACCATTGCAGTATAATTTGTGGACAGTGGGATCACGTGTTGTAACAAATCCGGCTCCAAACTGGCGTATCGTGGCAAGTCTTACTGGTGGCAGACTGGGAGCGACGACTGGCGCATGGAAAGATGCTAAGACACAGGAATTCGTGACGTTCTTGCGGGCAAGTCTTGCAGCACGTTATAAGCACTGGATGTTCCAAGGAAGCGTTTCAGTAAACGACTGGGGCGTAGAAAATTGGTGGCGCAACTTTAACCAAACATTCCCGGTGCAGTACATGGTTGATGTAGCCTACGGATTCAAAAAGCCGAGTTTTTTGAACAAAACAAATCGTGTGGGCTTAAAAATCCTTGGTCGCACATTTGGCGAATATAGTTCTGACGCATACAAAGCTTTGCCCAAGGGAGCGGCTGTTGACGGTGCAAACTATTTGGAATTGACCACGTATTTTAACATTGGTCTGTAAAAGGATGGAGGAATTTTATGAAAAAGAAACACAATGTCATCTTTACCATTTCATTGCTTTGTGTTGGACTCATTGCAATAACAATTAATTCATGTGGTTTTTTGCCAGAAGATAAGGATGAGACACAACAGGAAGCAACGAAATTGAATATAAATGAAATGTCACTTGTTTGGAGCGATGAATTCACTTCAGGTTCATCAAAAACGGCTCCATCCTCAGCGAATTGGACTTTTGAAAAATGGGCAGCAGGAAAAGTAAATAATGAAAAGCAGCAGTATATTGATTCGCTAAATGCGGCATATGTTTCAGATGGTACCTTAAAGATACGCGCATATAAATCTGGCTCTAACTGGTACAGCGCGCGTCTTAAGACAGAAGATGCTTTGGGAAACCGTAGCTGGAAATATGGGTATTTTGAAGCAAAAATAAAAATGCCAAAAGGAACAGGTGTATGGCCGGCATTTTGGATGATGCCACACGATCCAACAGGAAAATCTGGTGACGGAGCTTATGGAACATGGCCCAAGAGCGGTGAGCTTGATATCATGGAGTATTCTCCAGGAACACAGGGGAAGAAAGTGTATGCAACAGTTCATCATAGTAAGAGTGCAGAAGAAATTACTACTGATAAATATGAAACATTGGGCAGTAAAGAAATAGACGATGTGACTACAGCATTTCATACGTATGGACTTTATTGGACCGAAACATATATCGAAGCTTTTATCGATGGAGTTTCACTCGGTGTAAAATACAAAAATGAAAACTATAACAGTGGTAAAAGCTGGATACAGTGGCCGTATGATCAGAAGTATTATATCATTTTGAATCTTGCTATGGGTGGAAACTTAGGCGGAAGCATTGATAGCTCTCTTACAGAAGCAATTTATGAAATCGACTACGTGCGCGTGTATCAATAGTTTTTGATTGGAGGCAGGCAAATGAAATTGCTGACAAAATCATTGGCTTTACTTTTGACATTACTCATGCTGGGTTTTGTCTCTTGTAAAACGGATGACAACACAATCAACGTAACTCCGGTAAATTCGAATACTACAACGGATTCGAATACCACAACGAATTCGAACCCAGATACAACCGACACGACGCAATCGATAACATACACGATTACATTTGAGAAAAATGCAAGTGATGCAGTAGGCGTAACAGAGTCGATTAGTAGCAAAAAAAATTCGACGGTTACGCTTACGGAGTGCGGGTTTACCCGTTCTGGCTACAAGTTCATCGGATGGAATACAACAGCAGACGGTAAGGGCGCAAATTACTCAAATAAAGCGACATTCCCCCTGATAAAAAATCTTACGCTATATGCAGTCTGGACAAAAGAAGAGAGTGAAGAAAACACAGGCGGAACTGAGTCTGGCACGGGGAATCAGGAATCTGGTGGAAACACAAATCCAGCGACTCCAACGACTCCAACAGATAATCCATCTGGGACCCCGACTGATAATCCAACCGATACCCCGGTCACTGAAAAAACAGTTACAAATTATTTGTTTAGTTCAGAAACTGGTGCTTCTGATTTAGGTGCAGAACTTATAGACTGGGGAAACGGTGGTACTGCTACGACGACCGATGTAAGCGGAATAGGAAAAGCGTTGCTCGTTACGACAGGAACAGGATGGGGTTCAGCAGCTGGCTGTGTTCCGTTTACATTCAGCAGTGGTCTGTTGCGTTCGTATGATACGTTGTCGTTTAAGTTGTATGTTTCTGACATGACGGTAACCAATCCTACTGCCGACAAGGATATTATTGTAAAAATACCAGAAGTGGAAATAGCGTTTTCACTTGCAGAAAATGCAAAAGCTGTTTCAGGAAAGAACGGTTGGTACGAGTTTACGATACCGTTGACACTTTCTGCTTGGGAAACTGTACGCACTTCAGAAAATCGTATAGCCATTTTGCAGCGATGTACAGGCTCATTTAAAATCACCGATATTGCGCTCAGCAAAAAAGAATCAAGCGGCGGAACGAGTTCAGATTCAGGTAACACTGGAACTCAAGGTGAAGCGATTGGTGCGTATCGACAAGGCATGACTCTTGTGTGGCAGGATGAATTTAATTCAGCAGAAGCAGACGGCACACCGCTTTCGAGCAAGTGGCACTACGACGTGGGACGAGGAACAAGCACAAATTCTGACGGCACAAACCCCGGCAACTGGGGATGGGGAAACGGCGAAGAACAATGGTATTCCGACAAAAACCCGAATAACACCTATGTCTCAGACGGAACGCTTAAAATCGTGGCAAAGAGAGAAGCCGCTGGTAACGGTGCGACATGGACGAGCGGACGACTTGTGACACGTAACCTCTACGAAAACAAGTACGGCTGTATCGAAATGCGTGCAAAAATCAGTGAGGCTGCCGGCGTATGGCCTGCGTTCTGGATGCTTCGTCACGACATTTATGATGAGGGAGGAACAGGTTGGCCTCGTGGCGGTGAAATTGACATCATGGAAAGTTCCACAAATATTTGGGGTGCGGGAAAAGTCTTTGGTACGTTGCATTGTCAGGCAGGATACGGTGGCGGACCTATTTGGTCAAACGGAATGCAACTTTCCGACTTGGCTAATACTTGGCACACCTATGCGGTGGTTTGGAATGAAGCGGGCACAATCAGCTGGTATTATGATGATACGTTGCTCGGCACATACACAGCAAGTGATGTGAACAACAATGACGTGTGGCCGTATGATGAAAATTTCTACATCATTCTCAATCTTGCCGTCGGTGGCAATTTGGGGGGCCAAGTGAACGACAGCCTTTCCAAAGCCACAATGGAAGTGGATTACGTGCGTTGGTATAAATAAACGCAATCCCGAAAACTAGCCACCTTTCAGAAAACTATGGGGCTAGCGATATTTTTCGGGTCATGCAACAATAATTATGAAAGGAAATGCCGAAAAGTGGCAGAGGAGCAGATGATGAAAAAAGTAAATCTGATGATAGCGATATGTCTGGCAGCAGTTTGTGTATTTTTTGCCACAGGCTGTCAGAATGATACTATTGCCGATGATGGAATTGCACTGCGTAATTACGGTGACGTTGGTGGCGGCGGTGGTGGCTCCGGTGGAAATTCTTGGGATAATGCTTTTGTTGAATCAGGATATGAAATTTTTGATTATCAAAGCTGGGGTGATTATGATGCTGCATCTGAAATGTCTTTGTCGGCAGCTGGCATGAAAATAACCCGAACAGGCGCATGGGCAGGTGGCGGTATTGTTTGTGCAGATAATTCATTAAAATTTGATTTTACAGGAATTGTTAAGATAACATTTGACATTCGCGGCATTGTCGGTAATGGTCGATTATTCGTACAACAAAATACGAAAGATGTCGAAGCATCGATAGTACAAATTGGCGGTGATGTTTTAAGCGCAACAGATTACAAATCGATGGAAATGAATGTTAGTTCAATATCAACAGCAAAAGATGTAACAAATTGTTTCACTTTTGTTATCGGAAGCGACCAAGACGGCGGAGCAAAAGGAAACTGGTTTGAGGTTAAAAATATAAAATTTGTTGATAATAACGGAAACTCAATTAAACTGACCGCAAAATAATATCTAACTTCAGTCTTTGCGACAGTGTTTTTTGAGACACAAAATTAAATTAGTTCCCAATTTTTTCAGACTGCCCAATTCCTCCTGTTGGGTGGTCTTTTTTTGTCAAAAGCTTTTTCTCAGGACAATTTCTTCAAAAGGTGTCATTTCTTCTGATTCTACCGAAAAAAGAAAACCTTTCTGAAAAACGTCTGCCTACCAAATTTGGATAAACTATGTGAAAATAAACTGTAAAAGAGGGTACTGTCAATAAAATTCCGTTTGGAATGAGGCTGCCCAAAAAAGTTATAATAAATCATAAGGAGAAAACTATGAAAAAACAGTCAAAAGCAATAGCGCTGGCTAGCGCATTGTTGTTTTTAGTAACAAGTCTGTTTATGGCTTGTTCCGATGGTGATGACGGAACTTACAATCCCGGATTTTCTGATACGCCATCAGTGAATCCGAAACCTAACCCTAATCCACAGCCTGGAAGCGAGGAGTATACTATTTCATTCCAGACAGAAGGAAATACCAGTTCGTATGCAAATGGTGTTTATACACTGACTATCGCAACAGAAACTGCGGAAGATGCTCAATGGGCGAATCAGATTTTTATCTCAAACCCGAACAAAACTGCAGGTGTTGCTAATGGTGATAAAATCCATGTGACTTTAACAGCAAAAGCCGATAAAGCGGTTAAAAAGTTTTTCCTTAAAAATCAGTTTGCTGGAGCACCAAACTATCCAGGAATTGATGTGGGAAATAACCTGGAAGGTTTGGAAGCAAACGTTGCAAAGACATTTGATTTGTACGGAATTGTTTCTAGCTATAACGAAAGTGATGCCAAATTGGTAATCGACTTGCGTGGAAACGAAGCGAATACAAAAATAGAGTTAAGCAACGTTAAAGTTGAAAAAATAGGTGGTTATACAATAAGTAAGATTACAGTAGAGGCAAGCAGCGCATCAGTAAGTGCAGGTGAAAAAGTTACCTTAACGACGAAAGACCAGTATGGTTTTGCCGTTGAAGGCGTAGAGTACACAATTACATCTGCAAATCCATTCGCAACATTGAATGGTAATGAACTTACCGCTGGTGCTACAGCAGAGACAGTAACCGTAAAAGCAATCTATGGTGATTTGACCGCAAGTGTTGATATTACTATTACTGCGGAAAAAGACTACGGAAAGTATTTCCAGGTTGGAAAACAGTATGGTGACGACCCAAAGAGTGCAAATGATTATATGGCATTGTGGTATGTAGCTGACGCTGGTTGGAATTGTGGACCTGTTGTTGAGTTATCTAATGTAACGGCCTCTGCAACAGAATACAGCCTTACAAGAACTACAACAGGTGACAAAGACTGGTCTACACAGATTTCTTAT
>JAFSTK010000011.1 GCA_017450535.1 Treponema sp. | reverse complement strand
TTTTACGACTTATTTATTCATTAGGCACTTTAAAATTTGACGAACTGATGATTTTTGGTTTGCAACTTACAGATTATCGCAATTTTGACATCATTGTAAAAAAAATTGAAAAATTTAGAATTGAACGGGAAAAAACAACAAAGAAATTTCGAGAATTTAAGTATTTTTATCAGTTGGAAGAACTAAAAGAAATTTATAAAACTGAAATTTCAAAAGGTGATATAGCAACACGAGAAAGTTCGATTGTAACAACAAAGAAGTTTTTGCAGACAAAAGCCAGTAACATGCATGACTATGCAGACGCTTGTATTCGATATCTCCGGGCTACAGGACTTATTTCTATTTCTCATATCGGACGTTCACTTTCGATTCTGCCTGAAAAGAAAAAAGATGTGGAATATTTATTGAAAACTATTCCTCGAGAACCAATCTTTATTGATGACAAAGAAAAATATATTGAATATTTAGGAAATTCGGAATTACCAAAACTGCTCACTGATGATAGAAATGCATTGATTCAAAAAATTAAGACTGAAAACAAACAAATTGTGATTGATGAAACGCTTCCAATTATGAATTTGAAAGAACAGCTTGATGATTTGTTGCTTGCGAAGAAAAATCGGATTATTCAGACGCAAATCACCGAAATAAAGAATTATAAAGAATATGATGATATTCAAAATACTTTCACACAAATAGAGACAAATGATATCTATGATCCGTCTTTGATTTTGGAGTGGAATGTGTGGCGCGGTATGACAATGCTTGATGGTGGTAATATAAAAGCAAATTTGAAATTTGACGATTTTGGAAAACCAATGTCTACAGCACAAGGAAATATTGCGGATATTATTTGCGACTATGATTCATTCGGGGTGACAGTTGAGGTAACTATGGCAAGCGGGCAAAGACAATATGAGATGGAAGGTGAGCCTGTTTCTCGCCACTTAGCAAAATTCAAAAAAGAAACCGGAAAAGATGCCTATTGTCTTTTTGTTGCGCCAACGATAAACGAAGCATGCATTGCACATTTTTATGGATTACATAATTTAAATATTTCATATTATGGTGGGAAATCGGTCATAGTTCCGTTACCACTTCATGTATTCAAGAAAATGTTGGAGGATTCTTTTAAAGTAACGTATACTCCTAATTCAGGACAAGTGAAAAGTTTTTTTGAGTTTTCAAAAGAGATTGCACCAAAATGTGCTAATGAGCAAGACTGGTATAACAAAATTGTAGAAAAAGCATTACATTGGCTTGATTAGGGAAGGGGCGTTACGGGAGCACCCGTAGAGGGGGTAGCGTAAGACCGCAAAGCGGGCTGAAGCGAGGGGGAGACTTCCCCCTCATATATATTAATCAGCTCCCGGCTTGGCCATGGCGGAGCTGGGAAAAACAAAAAAGATGCCCTTGCGGACATCTCTTTTGTTCAAGGCGTCTAGCGGAATCGAACCGCTGCATAATGGTTTTGCAGACCACTCCCTTACCGCTTGGGTAAGACGCCATGTAGGTAAAAGAATACCAAAAAATGGTGGTTTTGTCTATAGTTACCGGACTATTTTACTGGGCAAACGCATTATAATCCAATCGTACCAGCCCGTTTTGTACAGATGCAATCGCAGTGTAAAGCGTTTGTATTGCATCGGCTGGAAAAGAGAATAAATTTCACCAAAAATACGGGAGTGGAAGCGGGGCAACAAAGTCGCTTTGAGCGGGCGAGCGCAGCGAGTCCAATCTCCGATTTCGCTCAACCGCGAACTTTGATTGACGCGCTGCAACGGTAGCGTTTTTGGTGCAACTGCGATTTACTTTGTCCAGCCGATTCTTTGCAGAGACAATTATACTGCGATAGCTTTACATTATTTCAGTACACTGCCGCGAATTCTTTTGACCATGCGCGCTTTGCCGATTGAGAACAGTTTTTCTTCATGCTGGGGAATCAGCTCAATGCGAATGAGTGCGTCGTCGTCCAGTTTTTCTACGTTCAGGGGATTTCCTACAATCATTATGCCTTCGCCTTCTGCATCGTTGGGGTTTTCATATTCCAGTTCAACCATGCTGTTTGAGGAGATTGCGCTTTCGATGATATGCACTTTGCCGGAGAAATCCATGCCGCTTGCTGCAATGCGTTCTAATCTCACGCTGTCACCGCGCAATTGAACGGGCGACAAAATAATTTTTCGCTTGATACGGTCAAGCAGACCTTCTTTTTGTTCGGGAAGCAGATTTAATTTTTCCAATTCATCACGCATGGAATCAAAATGTTTGGCGCGGTCGGTTTCAGAAGAAAGTGCGGCGATGTTCTGATTTTGGTCTTCTTGTTCAGTCTCCGCAAATGCATAGGCTTTTCGTGCGCCGCCAGCCACAGAAGAGTGTCCGTACCACACGGTCGGGAAACTTGCGCTTTCTGCGGGCTTTAACGCGCTCTTAATTGTTCCGATAAAATCAACACCGCTTGCGGCTATCAAGGCTTTTGCCTGCACATCGTTTTCTACGTCCAGCAAATAAATTCCCGGTGCGAGTGTAAGCGCGATGTGCTGTGAAATCGCAGGATTGCGTTCGATAGCGGCGGCATTTTCTTTGTTCGCCTGCAAAATGTAGCCCTTGTAGAGCGCGACGGACGAATACGAATTGCTCCAATCTTCCAGCGAGACACAGAGATTTTGCGGCACCTCATACGGGCAAAACTGAGTGAGTGTGTCCAAAACTTGCTCGTGGTTCATTCCTGCGTCAAAAGCGCGCATCACTGATTTTTTGGTGATTTCAAACTGCGCCGCCGTATCAAATTGCTGGATTTCCATAAACTGCATGAGCGGAATCAGTTCGCTGAGCGGAAGTCCCGGAAGCAATGTCACGGTAAAACCTGCGTCAATGTTCAGGACTTTGGGGAAGGGCGGTTCTGTCGGGCGTGGCAGATTTGCAAAAATGCTTCCTTTTACAAAAATGCTTTCTCCGCACTCGTCTTTGCCTTTTTCAGTGAGCAGCCCCAATAGCAGCGCGCTGTCAATCAGCCTGTCCATTGTAGAAATCGCATCCATTGCCGAAAAAGCATTTCCTGTTCCGCCTTCTGCCTCACGTGAGCGGGCAAGCATGGACGCAAATCGCCCGGACTGTCCAATCGGCGCCATGCCGGGAATATCATTGTCTTTTTCAGAAACCAAAAATGCAGAGCGCAAAAGACCTGTCCGCGTGTAGCCTGTCTCGCTAATTCCAGATACAACATCAAGCAAAAGACGTGCCTGTCGTACTAGGCCGCTCCGGCTGAAACGACCCTGCGAAGCCACACACAAAAGCGTGTACTGGTTGATTTCGTCCAGTTGTGCGAATTGTTTGAGTTTGTTTTCATCCACCACAAAGCCACGGTCATCTTCTTTGAGTACGGACAGATTGATAAATCCAGCCGTCACGCAATGCAGCAATTCCACTTTGCCGGGAAAAATCTGCTCCAATACTGCCGAAGTCCGTTTTTTAAAAGAACCGTCTGCTTTGCATACATCATTTGTCGCAAATAAAAATTAAATAAACGCCGCCAGAAGT
The DNA here is from genome assembly GCA_017450535.1 of Treponema sp. GTDB lineage: Bacteria > Spirochaetota > Spirochaetia > Treponematales > Treponemataceae > Treponema_D. The sequence continues at coordinate 26,032 of JAFSTK010000011.1, read as the reverse complement.
TCAGGAGAAAGTGCAGACGCGACCGTCTGGTTCAGCTCCATGGTCACTGGCTCTGAGAGCAGTACAGCTTCCCGCAAAAAAGGCGCAAGCACATCGTCCAGCATCGGATTCAAACTGATAATCGTTTTTCTCGACTGCACATCTCCGTGCCGGTACAAAATCAGCCGTTCCTCAAGATTCAAAAGTCGCTCGTACACCGCCGCAAAACTGTATTCCCCCGCAAAAAATGCAGCCACTTTTTCCTGCGTCGCGTTCTGAATAAAATGCACCGCACAAATCAACTGTACATCGCTTTCGCTCAGCAAACTCACCAGCGTCTTTCGATGCTCTTCCTTCCGCAAAAAAGCACCCAGCTCCTCAATCAGCTTGGGCTTGTTGTACGGCGTATGCACTTCCCCCAGATACATCCGAATCAGCTCAAAAAAATGCGCGTCTGGCAGCGTCGCAAAACTTTCCCGCCAGTTGATGATGTCCTGAATATGTGGGTCAATTTGTTTCATTTTACTTCCCCCAGTGCCTCGGACACATCTCTTGGCTCTTTGTAGCGGACCAGACGGTATGTGTAGCCTTGTTCAGCCAAAAATTTCTGGCGGTTAGAGCCAAAGTCTTCTTCCACGGTGTTGCGTGTAATCAGCGTAAAAAAGCGGGAAGTGCGGTCTTTGGGGCGAAGAATTCGGCCGAGGCGTTGGGCTTCTTCTTGGCGGCTTCCGAATGTGCCGCTCACTTGAATTGCCATGCTTGCGTCGGGGAGATCAATCGCAAAATTTGCCACTTTGGAGACGACCAGCACACGGATTTTGTTCGCACGGAAAGCGGAATAGATTTGGTCGCGCTCGTCGTTGGGCGTTTTGCCCGTGATAATCGGGGCAGCAAGCAGTTTAGCGATTTCGTCCAGCTGGTCAAGGTATTGCCCGATAATCAAAATTTTGTCGTCAGGGGAGCGGCGCACCAATTCTTGCACGACGGGAATTTTAGCGGGATTTTCACTTGCGATGCGGTGCTTTTTGCGCGGCTCTGCCACAGCGTATTCAATTTCTTTTTCTTCGGTTAAATCCAGACGGATTTCCACACATTCCGCGCTCGCAATCCAACCGCTTGTCTCCAAGTCTTTCCACGGCACATCGTATCGTTTCGGTCCGACCAGACTGAATACATTGCCTTGTAAGCCGTCTTCGCGCACAAGTGTCGCAGTCAGCCCGACGCGCCGAATCGCCTGAATCTCCGCCACCACGCGGAAAACGGGAGCGGGAAGCATGTGCACTTCGTCATAAATAATCAGTCCCCAGTTGCGCTCACGGAAGAGAGAAAAATGCGGGTAGGGTCCTTCTTTTTCTGGCCGCCATGTGAGGATTTGATAGGTTGCGACAGTAACGGGCTTTATCGTCTTGTTTTCGCCTGTGTATTCGGCAATTTGGTCGGCGGTCAAATCAGTTTTGTCTAAAAGTTCGTCTATCCACTGATGCACCGCACTGATATTCGTAGTGACGATAAGCGTGCTTGTTTTTAAGAGCGCCATCACCTGCATACCGACAATTGTTTTGCCTGCGCCGCACGGAAGCACAATCGTTCCAAAACCAGTGCCCGCACCTTTGTCGCCCACCAAGGCTTGCGCCGCTTCTTTCTGATACGCGCGCACATTAAACGGCTTTCCGCTCTGCGCTTTTTCCCGCAAATTGATTTCCAGCGGTTCGCCATCGCTCATCGGAACATCGTCTTTGACCGGCCAGCCCATTTTCAACAGCTCTTGTTTTACTGTGCCCCGATCAGTCAGATGAAGCAAAAAACAATGCGCTTTTTCGTCGTCGGTCACATTTGCATCGGCATTTTCAGCGGGGGCAACGTATTCGGTCGGTGTGAGCGTGAGTTTTTTCACCAGCAGACTCGCAGAAATTTCCTTGAACACGGCACGGCTTTCAGTCACCAAGTAGAGATAGGCTTCTTCAATTTCTTTTGCTTTTGTATTCTCGCCATTTGGGTCGGTAATCGCCGCAGTTTTGTATGGAACGGCAACGGACGGAGCGGGAATCAGTCGTAACTTGCCAAATCGTCCCGCAGTCTCCTTAATCCACATCTCAACGGCTTGCGGCACATCGTAGCGGGCAAATTCATGCAGAACCGCTACCGCATCATCGGGCGAAAATCCAGCTCCAGCGGCATTCCAGAGAGAGAGTGGTGTTAAGCGATACGTGTGCAGATGCTCCGGTGAACGCTCCAACTCGGCAAACGGAATAAGTGCATTGCGACATTCATCGGCACGGGGCGCATGAACATCGAGCAGAAGCGTACGGTCACTCTGAACAATCAGCGGATTTTCAAAACGATTTTGCATAACAGATTATTATAGCGCAAGATGCCAAAAATTGCTATAATCTGAGTATGACTTTTGACCCTATCGACTTCATTATGCTGAAGCAAAATATAGATGCAAAAGAATTATACGGGAGCGATTCTTCACTTGGCAATTTGTTCCTGCTTCAACCAAAATATGACATTGATTTGTTCTGCCAGCATAAAATTTTATTCCGTCGCTATCACGGTACTGAAAATCGCACGGGCTGGGGCTTTCCGATTCCACTTCAATCCGCGGATTCTGATTATCTCAAGACTGCGCTGACCATTATTTTTGAGACGGCAAAACATGAAAAGTCAGCGGTACGTTTTTGTTTGTGCACGCAGGAGCAGAAAAATCATTTGGATTCTTTCTTGTCCGCACATTTTTCCGGTAAAAAAATTGCGTGGAAAACGAATCGTGACGACAGCGATTATCTTTACTTACAGAAAAATCTAGCGGACTTACCCGGCGCGCAATATCAGAAAAAACGCAATCATGTTTCCCGTTTTAAGCGCACTTATGGCGACGACTGGGAATTCAAATCGTACCCGGAAAATGACATTGCGGACGACATTCTTGCCGTTGAAGAGACATGGTTTTCCGAAAAATCAGGAGAAGAGAAACCTGAATTGATTTTGGAGCGTGACAGCGTGCAGACGGCTCTTTCTCATACAGAAGAATTTGGCTTCCGTGGTGGCGTGTTGTATATTCATGGAAAACCTGCCGCCATGACGCTTGCATCGCCTGTTTCGGATTGTGTGCTGGACGTTCATTTTGAAAAGGCAGTGGCTGAGCATGAGCCGAACGGTGTTTTTGCCGCAATCAACCAGCAGTTTGCCAAAAGATGCGGAGATTTTTTGTATTTGAACCGCGAAGAAGATATGGGCGTGGAAGGCTTGCGAAAGGCAAAACTTTCGTATAAACCAGAAATCATTTTGGACAAGTATTACGGTACGCTGGCAGGGTAGGAAAACACGATGCTTTCTAAGATTCTTTCTAAAACAGATTGCGCCGCATGTAGATTTTGTTGCTCATTCCGTCGCCAAAGTTTGTGGGAAACGCCAATTTTTGATGCTGCCACGACAGAAAAATTGCGTGCGCTTTATCCGCAGGCGCGATTTCGTCCGACCGGGAAGCATTCTTTTACGATAGATTTGCACGATTCGTATAAAACCAATGACAGCGAAGAGGAGGCTCCTTGCCCGTTCTTGGACGTTAGCAAAGGTTGCGTTTTGAGCGCGGAATTAAAGCCGTTCGATTGCAGTATTTGGCCGTTGCGCGCCGTTCGTCTGCCAGAAGGAAAAACGGTTGTCGCACTTACGCCAACATGTCCCGCCATAAACAAAGTGCCTAAAGAGGATGTGGCGGCTTTGGTGCAGTCTGGGTTGGGCGCGCAAATTTTGGCATATGCGGAAAAAAATCCCGACATGGTAAAAGAGAACGCGGACTTTTTCACGTATTTGTAAATTTGTAAAGCAAAGCCGCCAAGTCAGCTGTCCGATTAGAACCAACCGCCTGCTTTTTTTGCGCCGGCCTTTATCCATGAGACCAATTGTTTTGCCGCAGGGCGTTTCTTTAGGTCATCAATTGAATTCAGGTAGTCGGCGAGCCAGCTGGCAAGTGTGTTGTCCCGGTGTGAAACTTCCATGGAAGAATCGCAGATAATCAGAACAGGATAAACGGTGTCGCTTTCTGTGTACAATGCGGCAGTGTTTTCTGCAAAGGCTTTGAATGCGGCTGCGGCTGCGGCTACCTGTGGAGAAGACAAGGTTGTTGTGGCGCGCACATTCGGATTTAATGCCGCATCGCTTTCGCTGGGATTCACCTTGTATAAGAAAACAAGTTTTCCCATGCCGATTTCTTCATTCCTCAATTTTTTCTGCTCAAAGCGCGCTACTGCCTCAGCAAGCAAATACTGGTAGCCCAAAACTAATTCATCGATAATACGTGCCGTCTCGGTGGCTGAGGTGCGGTTAAAATCTATGGCTGCTTGTGGCTCATCAAAAAAGAGCACCACTTCATCAAGATGATTTGAGACATTCAGACAGTTCAAAATCAATGAACGCGCGCTCAATGCGGAAGCCCGGTTCCATGGTACTGCGGAGTAGCCATTTTCAGTTATCACTTCTTTTTTATCATCTGGCGAGGCAACCGTAATAACAGAGCGCCCCTTTACTGAAAGACTTGACGCAAAATCTGACCCGTCAGGAATATTTTTACCGGCAATCAAAATCGTTTTATCCATATGCCCATTATAGCACATTGACGTTTGCAAATAAAGCCTACTATCGGTATACTAGAACTATGAGAATTTGGATTAAATATATCATCGGAATTGTTTTGGGCGTTCTTGCCGGATTGATTCTTCCAACGGACTCTCCTGCGGTTCTTGCGGCTATTACTACGGCCAGTGATTTTGTCATTCATTTTGGACGTTATACACTTTTGCCGCTGCTTTTGTTTGGTGTGAGTTCTGCGGTGTACAAATTGCGTGCCAGCAAAATCATTGTCAAAACAAGTTTGTGGACAGTGGCGACCATTATTGGCTCTTCATTTCTTGTCGCCGCTATCGGACTGATTTCCATCCTGCTGGTGACTTTGCCACGTATTCCGATCACGGGTGAAAAAATAACGGAGCTTGCCACAATCGACATCAAATCGCTGGTCATGCAGTTGTTGCCATATTCAAGCTTTGAGTCGCTCAGAGACGGCGCGTTCCTTTTGCCGGCATTCATTTTTGCGGGCTTTGCAGGTGGCGGTTGTACTACGGATGAAGTTTCGTCCAAGCCTGTCATCGCATTTATTCAGAGCGCGTCAAAATTGTTCTATTCCATTATGAGCTTTTTTGTGGACTGGCTCTCTGTGGGAATGATTGCGGTGGCTGCCTATTGGGTGTGTCGCACAAAGGCTGTGTTCGCTACGGGCATATTTAATCCGCTTACACTTATGCTGCTGGTTGATTTTATTCTGATTGTCGTGATTATCTATCCAGTGATTTTGCGCGTGCTGTGCAAGGATTTGCGTCCGTGGCACGTATTGTATGCGAGCGTCTGTCCAATTTTGGCGGCGTTTATCAGTGGAGATTCAAATCTCGCTTTGCAAGTGAACTGGCGGCATGGACGGGAAAGCCTTGGCATTCATTCTGATGTGAGTGATGTGACATTTCCGCTGTTTTCCATTTTTGGCAGAGGTGGAGCGGCGTTGGCGGCATCTATCTGTTTTGTGCTGATTTTGCGCTCATATTCGCCGCTTGGTCTCAAGATTTATGATGTGCTGTGGATTTTTGCGATGAGTTTTGGACTTTCATTTGTGCTTGGTGCTATTCCGCGGGCCGCACCTTTTGTCGCGCTCACCGTGCTTTGTACTGCATATAGTCGTGGTTTTGACGCAGGATATTTGTTACTCCGTCCCGCTGTTCCAATTTTCTGCAGTTTTGCGGCGGCGATTGATGTGGCATCGGCAATGTTCGGCAGTTATATTGTGGGTGTAAAGACGCAGCGCATTCAGCATATTGAACTGAAGCACTATATTTAGTTTTTCTTTTCGATTATTTTTCGTTCAGAGTCAGGGCGCAGATAATGCTCTCTGAACTGGACGCCGCTGACCGGACGACCAAAGTAGAAGCCTTGGAATCGGTCGGGCTTGAACTGTAGCAGTTTTTCGATATCGATATTTGATTCAATACCTTCCATACAGACTTCCATATTCAGCTCATGCGCCATTTGCGTAATATGCTTGATGACTTTTGTATCGCCTTCGTCACCATTTGTCGCTTTGTGTACGAATGAATAATCCAGTTTGAGCGTGTTTGCGGGCAGATATTGCAGATAGCGCAAGTTTGAATAACCTGTGCCAAAATCATCGATATCGATATTCAAGTTCATGTCATGGAATGCTTTCAGCAGATTTTGCAGTTCTTGGCCGCTATCCATGTAGCCGCTTTCCGTTAATTCCAGCGTGATATTACGGGGATTGACCTTTGATTTTTCCAACGCAAGCTGCACATCGGTCAATACATCGCTTTTTTGCACTTGGATATACGAAAGATTCAAGCTTATTCTGAAATCTTTTTGCAGGCGGTTCCATTCGCGACATTGATTAAACGAGGTGAGCATAATCCAACGTCCTACGGGAATAATCAATCCGCTTTTTTCCAGAATGGGAATAAAATCATCGGGTGAAAGCCTGCCGAGTTCAGGACAAGACCAGCGCAACAATGCTTCTGCGCCGATGACATTGAAAATTGTTTTTTCCTTGTCCAAATACAAATGCTTTGCGTCTACTACCGGCTGGAAATACAGTTCAAAGCCACGGAAATTGTCTTTGATAGACTCGCGCATTTTTTCCTGCAATTCAATGCCGTGCAAATGTCTGGTGTACTCTACGGCGTTGTACATGGTCAAGTTATTGCGGCCTTTGCGCTTTGCCTCGACCAGAGTGTAATTTAATTTTTTAAACAAATCGTCAAGCTGAGATGAGTCATTGTAGAATGCAAGCGCGCCTGCGGAAACAGTGAACACCACTTCATAGTCAATTTTCTGTTCTTCTTCTGCAATATGACGTTTAAGGCTCTGATACAATTTTTGGGCATCGGTCGCAATTTTGCCGTTGAGATTCATACAGAGAATTTCATCGCCATTCAACTTGTAAACTTGCGCGATGTCGGAACAGGCCTTTTTACAGCACTCTGCAACCATGGAGATAACATGGTCTCCTGTTTTCATGCCGTACTTCTCATTGATTGCGCCAAGATTATCAATATCAACCTTAAACAAAAAGCCGGAAACTTTGTGCCGTTTTGCCCACTCCATGCCAAAATCGGTACGCAGGGTTCCTTCCATGGGAAGATTGGTCAGCAAATCCACTTTGTCGTGGTTGTCCAAGACGCAAACTCTTCCAACGAGCAATTCTTGAGTATCGGTCCAGTACATTTTTCCGCGGCAGCTAATCCACACGGGCTTGCCGTTTTTGTTTACCCAGCGATATTCCAGATTGTGCGTGTCTTTTGCGCCTTTGCGAATCTGGTCAAAGTCAGCAGAAAGTAATGGACGGTCATCGGGATAAACGACATTCATGATAGTCTGTCGCCCGTTATTGAATTTTGAAGCGGGAAAGTCAAAAGTGTTTAATGCATATGGAGAAGTAATGTAGATGTCGTTTTTTAAATCATAGATAAAAAGATATGCGTCTGTACATTCATTGAGGTGTGAGATGACATCTTCAAGTTGTTCGTAAGTTACGAGTGTTTTGCTTGGCATACTACGTTACAGATTATATCATATTATACCACAAAATTTAAGTTTTCATAGTATTTTTTTTTAGTTTTTGGGAAAAAGGTTTTAAAACTGAATATCCGCTTCCGTAAATGCAGTTCTTCCATCTTGAGAGGCGCGCAAACTCGCCTCATTCAAACTGGACTCAATCTGTGCCGCGCTTGCGCCTTCAAATTGTTTTGCGAGGCGTTCTATAGAGATATCCGGCGCATGAGGTTTGTTCTGTATGTACATCTGTACCAGCTGGATGCGCTCCTCATAATTCGGATAGGGCACTTGCACGCGCAAATCAAAACGACCTGGGCGGATTAATGCCTCGTCCAGAGCGGCAATAGAATTGGTAGCCGCCACCACAAGGATGCCCTGATTTGCCGTAAAGCCGTCCAGCTCATTCAGCAGAGCCGTCACAATGCGCGTGTTCTCTGTTTCCAATGCGGAGCCGCTGTAATTGCGCCGTGTTCCGATGCCGTCAAATTCGTCGATGAACACAATACATGGGGCGCGACGACGGGCTTTTCTGAACAGCAGTTTTACTTTCATCGGGCCAATCGCCATGAACATGCTTTCAAAATCCGTCGCCTTGGCGGGAATAAAATTTACTTTTGCTTCGGTGGCAAGCGCGCGGGCAAACAATGTTTTTCCGTTTCCGGGCGCACCTTCCAAAAGCACACCCTTGGGCGCGCGCACACCTTTTTTGGCAAAGTCAGCGGGATGGCGCATAATGTCCGTTACGCTGAGCATGTATTTTTTAAGCTCGTCCATGCCCACGATGTCAGCAAAAGACACGCCCGTGTGCCGCACCACCTTAAATGTGTTCGGGCTGATAAATTTGCGGAACACAATTATAATCACGCCAAAGAAAATTATATAGAAGAAAACGTCAAGAATTGCCGTAAAGATTTCGCCGCCGTCTTTCGCGAGCTCCACCTGTACGCCTTTCAAAAGCAACGTCTCGTACAGCGTGGGCGAGTACGGATTTTCCGTGCGGTTTGTATATTCGTCCGCATCCAGCGCATGAGCTTTTGGGCGGAAATAAATGGTGTCGCCGTCAAATTTTGCCTGCTCAATCTCGCCGTCTTGTACCAGCTGATAGAATTCTGCGTAGGGCATGTGCTCTTTTTTGTCCATGATGTTCTGCCCGAACAGAAACCATGCGGCCGCACAAATTAGTATGAGAATTGCGCAAGGGATTGTAGCGGCGCGTAGCGTTCGCCTCAAGGCGAATGAAGCGTGCGTGCGTTGCCCAGCGGAACCGCGCAAAGCCCGACCGCCCCATGCGGATGCGCCCGAAATATTAGTCTTCATAGAGAAAGTATAACAAATAGATGAGAAAAATGAAATGTCACACGGATGATTCGCTAACGCTGCTCGGCCTAACGTCCTCGCTCACCGTATCAGATAAGCAATTGGCAGGGAGCTTGCTTTTAGCGACGTTAGTCGCGTAGCGTTAGCATGCCATTTCCCTGTCAATTCGCTCCGTGTGACATTTTTTTTACACCAGTGACCAGAGGGCTTTGACCAGTGCATCTACGTCTTCTGGGGAATTGTAGACTGCAAGCGTGGGTCGAACGGTGCCTTCAAGTCCGTAGTGGCGGAGTACCGGTTGCGCACAATGATGACCTGAACGAACGGCAATACCGAACTTGTTCAAATACTCACCAATTGCAAAGATGTCGCGTCCGTCCATAACGAACGAAAGCACGCCCGCTTTGTTTGTCGCGTTACCGATAATGTGCAGACCTGGAATCTTGCGCATTTCGCCCAACGCATAGTGCGTCAGCTCGTGCTCGTAGCGTCCAATGTCCGCAATGCCGATTGAACTCACATATTCCAATGCCGCGCCCAAGCCGACAATCTGTGCGATTGCTGCTGTTCCTGCCTCAAATTTGGCGGGGGCTTCGTTGTAAATCGTGCGTTCAAAAGTCACGTCTTTTATCATGTTACCGCCGCCCTGATAGGGTTTTGCCGCGGCAAGCAGTTCTTTTTTGCCGTACACAACGCCTACACCGGTGGGACTGTAAATCTTGTGTCCGCTGAACACAAAGAAATCTGCGTCCAACGCACTTACGTTTACCGGAATATGAGCCACCGACTGCGCGCCGTCAATCAGAATGCGGACGCCGTGGCGATGTGCAATCTGAATCATCTCTGCGACGGGTGTAATTGTGCCGAGCGCGTTTGAAACCTGTGTCGCCGCCGCAAATTTTGTGCGCGGGGTAAACAGTTTTTCGTACTCGTGCAAAATAATCTGTCCGCTCTCGTCAATCGGTGCAACCTTGATAACCGCGCCAGTTTCCTGCGCAATCAGCTGCCACGGAACGATGTTCGCATGATGCTCAAGGAGCGTCACGATGATTTCGTCGCCGGGGGTAAGGTATTGCTTGACGTAAGCGTTCGCAACCAAATTGATTGCTTCCGTCGTGCCACGCACAAAGACAATGTTCTCTGCGCTCGGTGCGCCAATAAAGTCTGCGACAGTCTGCCGCGCCTTTTCCATGGCATCGGTTGAACGGTCAGCAAGCTCATGCACGCCGCGATGCACGTTTGAGTTTTCATGCTCGTAGTAATGCACCAGGCGGTCAATTACCTGACGCGGGCGTTGAGTTGTCGCGCCGTTGTCCAGCCAGACCAACGGATTGCCGTTAATGCGCTCCTGCAAAATCGGAAAGTCCGCGCGGATTTGTGCCAACGTCTTTGTGCCGATAACCGTGTGTGCTGACGTAGCGGAAAGGCTTTCGTCAGCGGCGGGTTGTGCGGACGCTTGTGGCACCACGATTACGGATTCTGATTCTGCCGTGCCGTGTTTTGCCGCTTCGTCTGCCTCGCCTTGAGAAAGCGCCGCCGGGGAATAGGTTCCCGTTTCGGTCGGCGCGGACACTGCGGCGGTCGGCTGAGCGACAGGTTGTGCCGCTGCGGTAACGGTTGGCTCCGCACTCGCATACTCTGCCGCAAGAGACTGAATCACTCCCTCGTAGCCCTGCACGTCAAGCGCATTTCCGTAGCTGTAACCGCCGCCAAGCGTGTTCGCCGTCGCAGTCGCTTTTTGCGCCGCACGGTCAATTACGCTCGTGTCGCCTTTGGTCACAAGGTCGTTTATGCCTTGCGCACAGATATTCGCATCAAAACCAGCGAACAGATTTCCTGCAAGCGTTTCAATTTCGCGTTCAGTCGGCAATCCCAGTCCTTCCAGCGAAAAATTACTCTCCGTACTCATAGTAGTTACCTACCTCTACGTCTTCCAGTACTGCAATTGCGTCATTAGCAAGGATGGCTGCTGAGCAGTACAGCGAAAGCAGGTATGATGCTACGCCCTTGTTGTCAATGCCACGGAAGCGTACAGAAAGTCCGCGGCTTGCCTCGTTCTTCAAGTTCGCCTGAAACAAACCGACTACACCGCGATTTGCCTCGCCCGTGCGAACCAAAAGAATGTTTGTCTTTCCGCTCTGGCTCTTGGGCTTCTTGAGTCCGTCTACCAAGAGTTTGTCTGTCGGGACAATCGGAATGCCGCGCCATGTGAGGAAGGTGCCGCCCGCAATGTTTGTAGTTACCGGCGGAACGCCACGGCGTGTTGCCTCGCGCTCAAATGCTGCGATTGCGCGGGGATGAGCCAAGAAGAAACTCGGATTTTTCCACACTTTGCTAATCAATTCGTCCAAGTCATCGGGCGTAGGACGACCATCATCGCGGCGTGGCTGGATGTGCTGCTCAGGCGCAATGTTCTTTAAGAGACCGTAGTCATCGTTGTTAATCAGCTGACTTTCCTGACGTTCGCGCAAGCTCTCAATCGCAAGATTCAGCTGCTCTTTTACTTGGTCGTAAGGTGCAGAGTATACATCCTCTACGGCAGTGTTCACGTTTAGAATGGTCGAAATTGAGTTTAAGCGATATTCGCGGGGTTTTTCTTCGTACTGAATAAAACCATCGGGAATGATGTCGGATTTTTTCGTCTGACTGCACAGAACATCAAGCGGGGTCTCGCCTTCCACGACTTTGTTTACGCGATACAGACCCGTTTCCAATCCTTTGAATTCAAGAAACTTGGTGAGCCATTTTGGGGTGAGCGCACCATACTGTGGAGCGGTTTTGGTAACGTTCGCAAGATTGTATGCGGCGTTTACTCCCAGTGCATTGATTTTGTCTTCTGTTGCCATATTTTTTCCTCCGGCAAATTGCGATGGTTTTTCCACCGCGTTAATATTGTGGTACGGTTGGGTCTACATCTTTAGACCAGCCGTTTATACCCTCTTTTAGGTTGAAGCACGCGCCTTTGTAGCCTGCTTCCTGAATGGTATGTACCGCAAGGATGCTACGTTTTCCTTCCTTGCAGATAAACACCGTGTCCACGCTAGAGTCCAGCTCGTCCTGTCTGCGGGCAAGCTGACCAATCGGGATAACAATCGCATTCGGAAATTTGACGATTGCCCGCTCATGTGGCTCACGAATATCCACGATGTTAATTTTCTCTCCTGCGTCAATGCGTCGTTTGAGTTCTTTTGGCTCGATTGACTGCACTTCGGCATCTTCTTCTTTCTTTTTTTTGAGTCCGCAGAATTCTTCGTAATCAATTGAATCCAGTTTGGTGATTGACGGATTTTTTCCGCAAATCGGACAATCCGGATTTTTATCCAATTTCAACTCGCGGAACTTCATGTTCCATGCGTCAAAATGCAAAAGACGACCGACCAAACTATGTCCGCCGCCAATAATTAGTTTGATGATTTCGTTCGCCTGAATCGTGCCGATAATGCCCGGAAGCACACCGATTACACCGCCTTCACCACAAGACGGTACCAATCCCGGTGGCGGCGGAGACGGATACACACATCGATAACACGGACCACGCTCAGCAAAATACACGCTTGCCTGTCCTTCAAACTGATAAATTGCCGCCGACACGTTGGGCTTCCCCAGCAATACACATGCGTCGTTTACCAGATAGCGCGTGTTGTAATTGTCCGTGCCGTCAGCAATCACATCGTAGTCGGCAAATAATTCCAGCGCGTTTTCCCGCGTGAGCGCAAAATTGTGCATGTTTACGTTCACGTAGGGATTGATGCGCTTAATGGCATCGCGGGCGGAGGCAACTTTTGGTCGCCCCACATCGCGCGTGCTGTGGATAATCTGACGCTGGAGATTGGAGACTTCAACAGTGTCAAAGTCCAGCAATCCCAGTGTTCCCACGCCAGCGGCGGCGAGGTACTGGGCAAGCGGTGCACCAAGTCCGCCCAAGCCCACAATAAGCACCTTTGCCGCTTTCAGCTTTTCCTGTCCATCAACGCCAACTTCTGGAAGCAAGAGATGCCTCGAATAGCGTTTGATTTCGTCGTTGGAAAGCTCCGTAGTGCGCTCGTCAGGAATGACGCTTTCGTCTACGGGGCTGCCACCAGCGATTGCAGGAATCAGCATAATCGTGTCGCCGTCTTTTGTAGCAGAATCAAGTCCGTTCAGGTTCTTGATGTTTGTCTCGCCCAAAAATACGTTTACGAATGAGCGCGGTTTTCCGTCCTCATCGAAGAGCGATTTTTTTGAGTCGGGATAGAGTGCCACCAATTTCTGCAGCACTTCGCCTACAGTTCCCCCATCAAGGTCTATTTCGGATTTCCTGTCCGTGTATGCACGGAGCGTTGTCGGAATCAATACCGTAACAGCCATGTGTACCTCCTCGTTGTCGTTTCACTTTTGCTCGACGACCGTTGTTTTATATCTCTTCAAGCGTTTCCGCCGTAAAGACATTGTCGTTTTTAGCCTCGTCCCACACGAGCGTCCAGTTCCGTACATCCGCCGCTTTGCCGCTCAAAATGCTCGTAATCAAAAACGAATAGAGCGGAACAGCATGGCTGCGGTCGTATTCGGACGGAACACTTGCGCAGTCAGGATGCGAATGATAGATGCCCACGATGTCCACGCCGTTTTTTCGGGCATACAATTCTGCGCTGAGCATCTGCTCCTCGGTAATCAAAAAGCGGTGATATTTTTCGCCGTCTTCAAACTGGTTTTCAATCGGACGCAGTGCCGTCGCTGTTTTTACACTGGTCAAACCATCCGCGCCCGCTTCGTCAATCGTCCCGAACACAATGCCACAGCATTCGTTAGGGAAAGAGCGTTCGCCATGCGCACGGATTTCTGTCAGCAATGCAGTTGGTACTCGAATCACTGGATGCCCTCCCACACCGGCTCATCCAGATAGCGGTAGCCAGCGTCACACAGAATAGTCACGACAACAGAACCATCGGGCGCATCTTTTGCCACTTCGATTGCGGCCGCCACATTTGCACCGGAACTGATTCCCGCAAGAATGCCTTCGTCATGAGCAAGCGCGTGAACTGTTTTGTACGCCGTTTCCGTGGCGACGGGCACAATTTTTTCCACCAGCGATTCATCAAAAATGCCGGGGCGTTCGGTTGTCTCCAAATGCTTGTTTCCCTCAATGCCATGGAAAGGTCCGTCGGGCTGCATCAGAATCGTATGGATATCGCTTTTCAGCTCATGCAGACGTCTGCTTGTGCCCGTAAAAGTTCCCGTTGTTCCGCCGCCGGTCACAAAATGCGTGACTTTGCCTTCTGTCTGCTTCCAGATTTCTTCGGCAGTCGTCTCGTAATGCGCCTTCCAGTTTGCGGGATTGTTGTACTGGTCAGGATAAAAATATTTGTCCGGGTTTTTCGCTACGATGTCGCGTACCTTATGATATGCGCCATCAGAACCTTCCAGGGGGTCAGACTCAATGATTTCCGCACCGTAAGCGCGCATCAGACCTTTGCGGGCAAAATTCACGTTTGCGGGAATAACCAGCTGTACCTTAAAACCGTACAATGCGCCTAACAAAGCATAGGCAATTCCCGTGTTTCCGCTTGTCGCATCAATTAAAATCTTCTCCTTGGTGAGCGCGCCACGTTTGAGTCCGTCTTCTACCATTGCTTTTGCCGCACGATCTTTTACCGAGCCACTTGGATTAAAAAGCTCTGCCTTCGCATACAATGACACACGACCACGTGCCGGGTTAATGTGGTCAAGCGATACAAGCGGTGTGTTTCCTACTGCTTCAATAAAATGCATCTTCTTTCTCCTCTCGTTTTAAATATTGTAAATCCACGCATCATTCAGCACGGTATCTTCTGTTTTTACCAGCCGTTTCCGCGCGTCAAAATGCAACTCCTGATTCTTTACACTTACTCGTGTGTTTGGGGGAACTGATTTTGTGATAAACACGTTACCGCCAATAACGGAACTCTCTCCGATGACCGTATCGCCGCCTAAGATTGATGCGCCGGAATAAATAGTCACGTTATCTTCAATCGTGGGATGACGCTTTACATGACGCAAGTTTCGTCCAGCACGCGTAGAGAGCGCACCCAATGTCACACCCTGATACAGTTTTACATGGTCGCCGATAACTGATGTCTCGCCAATCACAATACCTGTTCCGTGGTCAATAAAAAAATACTCTCCGATTTTTGCGCCCGGATTGATGTCGATTCCTGTCTGACTGTGTGCATATTCGCTCATAATGCGGGGAATCATCGGCACAGAGAGCACGTATAATTCATGCGCCAAACGATGCACTGTGATGGCAAACAATCCCGGATACGACAAGATGATTTCGCTCGCACTTTCTGCCGCGGGGTCTCCGTCCAATGCCGCCTGCACATCGGTATCAATACATGCTCGGATGCGAGGAATGGTCTTTAAGAAATCCAAAGTGATTTCTTCCGAAGCCTTGCACAATTTTTTCTGGTCAATTTTTTGGTCAGGATGATAACTTTTGAGCGCGATTGAGATCTGTTTTTTCAGATTGATAGTCACATCTTCAAGGAGCACCGCAAGCGAATTCTGCGGCGTAAACACTTTGTAGTCTTTGTCTTTATAATATCCTGGGAAGATAACTCGAACTAATTTTTCGGTCAGCTCAACAATATCGTCCTTGTTCGGCTGGTCGTGAATATTCAGCTGGTCAATCGGGCGTTGCCTGCCATAGTCATAGAGAATGTCGAAGGTAATTTCTTTAAGATTGTCCGCCAACGTTCCGACCATACCTGCTCCTTAGAATTAAACTACTATTCCTACGGGTTTAATATGTAAATAGTAAATTCATTCAAATGCTTTGTCAAGTATTTTATCATACTTCCCCATAAAAACCTAGCATTTTGGTCAATTATTTTTTGTTTTTATACGCTATTCAATAGGATGAACACGGATAAAATGGATGTGTCAGGATTTTTATAATCCCCATGCATCCTTATCCATCACGCTCATCCCTTTTAATCACGGATTTACACCAGAGACCAGATGGCTTGCCTTTAGTGACGTTACTCGCGTAGCGTTAGCATGCTATTACCCTGGCAATTCGCTTCGTGTGACAATACTCAGCGGGAGATTTTTTTCCTTACTATCGCAAGGGGGAGTTCCGTGACTAGAATGACAAGCAAAATCATAATGAGCGCATAGGCGTAGATGTCTTCATATTCGTTAAAATAGCCGCTGGTGTGAATCGCTTTGCCCAAAGAGTTGCGGGTCTGCACCAAATATTCTGTTGAGATGACCAGTTTCATGCCCATGCCGACGGCGTTGATGTACGCTTGTTTTAAGTAGCCTGCCATGAGCGGAATGTACACCGTGAACAAAATGCGCGGGGAAAAATTGCTGTTCAGTTTGTACACGTCAATCAGTTCGGAATCAATTCGCAGGCAGCCTTCGCAGGTGGCTTCGCTAATCAGCGGCACTAAAATGAGCGAGGTGACAATGTACGGAACGCGGGTGTATTTAGTGAGCACCATCACAATCACCACCAGCACAATCATCGGAATGGAGCGAAACAAAATCATGAGCGGCTTTAAGAACTGACGCACTTCTGAGCACAAGCCTTCCAACATACCCACCGCAACGCCAATCACCGTGGAAGCGGCAAGCGCGACAAAAAGATGGGCTATGGTGGTAAAAATCAGTTTGTAGGTGGCGGCTGTCCGAATCAGGCGGAAAAATGCTTTGAGAATCTCAAACACACTCGGAAACACAAGCGCGTCTCCTTTTGCCTTTCCTGTCAGTTGAAGCAGACAGCCAATAAAAATGATGCCCAGACAAAAAATGAGTGTGTCTTTTGACTTATGGGGGTTCGCGGGGATTTCCGCCTTATTTTTCTCCATAGTAG
This sequence comes from Treponema sp., assembly GCA_017450535.1. Classification (GTDB taxonomy): domain Bacteria; phylum Spirochaetota; class Spirochaetia; order Treponematales; family Treponemataceae; genus Treponema_D. The sequence continues at coordinate 9,285 of JAFSTK010000011.1, read as the reverse complement.
AAATCGTCTGCAGGAAGCGCGCCGCCATATTGTTTAATGTCAATCTGTGCAGTCGTCTCAACCTGTTTTTTTGCTTCACGCGCGCTTACGTAGCGAACGGCGCAATTTGGAATGGCTTTCTCCGCAATTTTTGCGTTGGGGAGAATCTGCATGGCGACGGCGGCAACTGCGACCGCTGGAATATCGCTGGTACATTTTTCGCAAGCCTCTTTTGCTTGAGCCAAAAATGCTTCTACCGCCTGCGGGTGCTGCTCAATTGTCTCTGCGCGAACGAACAAACCCGCCTGCGCAAATCCGTCAAAACCAGTGGCTTTTTTATACAAATCGTTGAGCGCGTATGCCGTAATCTTTTGGTTTTTCATGCGTGCGGCAGTGAGGGCGGGTTCTGCTGTGAGGACAATTGCGTTTGGGTCAGAGAGCAAAAGACTCTGTGTGTTCGCTGCTCCCGCAAGATACTGCACAGCTTTTGGTACGAGTTTGTTTTTTTCCAGCGCAGAAAGTGCGATTGACGCATTTATTGTGTTTTCGCCAAAGAGCGTGATTTCATTCTTTTTGATGTCTTTCAGCTTAAAATTTTTCTTTTGGGAAGCGAAATATAGATTGCCCCATGTGACGACCGCCGCCAACTTGTATGCAGACTTTCCCATTTTGTAGAGTTTTGCGCCTGCATTTACCGGGGCGATGATAACGTCAGCCTGTTTGTTGGCGAATTCTGCGGCAATGGTCTCGGCGGCAACATAGGTGTAGTCCTGCGGAGCTTTTTCTGCGAGTGTCGCCAAAGCCAAACTGGGTGCGCCGTTTGGAGAAGAGACGGAAATCGTATACGAATCCTGTGCTGACATAGTGGAAAGCGCAAGGACAAATGCTGCTGCGAGACTAAATATTTTTTTCATGTTGAAAACTCCTGTTATTTGTCGGTGGAATTTTTTTCTACCCATGTGCGAATGCCGTTCACTACGTCCACATCAATGTCGTGCTCGATGCGGCAAGCGTTTTCTTCGCACTGGTCTTCCGGCAAATTTGTTATCATCATCAAGAATTTGGTCAAAAGTTTGTGGCGAGAGTAAATGTCATGGGCTTTTTCAGAACCTTTTTCTGTCAGTTTGATTGTATTGCCTAGGACAAATTCAATGTAGCCGTCTTTTTCCAAAATGCCCATTGCACGGCTTACGCTGGGGCGGGAAACATTTAACTTATGTGCTACATCTACAGAACGGACAAAACCGTTTTCTTCCTGCAGACGTAATATTGCTTCAAGATAATCTTCTCCCGATTCGTACATTGTTATACCTCTTTTCTTCGCTTTCAGTATACCAAAAAATGTACGAATCGTCAAAAATTTTTTAATCTTCGGAGATTTTTGCGCTTTTCACCTTATATGCGCCTTTTTCTGTCAGGTACAAAGAGCTGTTGCCGTGGGTGTAAATGGTGCCTCCAAGCAATGCGATTTCATGCTTGTTGGTGGGGTCCTCTTTTGAGGTGTCCGTTTTAAGCGCAATCTCATTGTCGTAAAAGTAAAAGGTGCCAGATGAGATAGAAATGGTGTTGTCTGCCTTGATGCCGTTCTTTGAATTGATGAAGTATGCCTTAAAGGATTTTTCTTTTTCAGAGAGAACCGAATGGCAGTTGAGCGCGGAACCTTCTTGAGTGCCTTGCAGATAGAATGTGCCGCTGCCTTTTATCTTTACATCATCAGCTTTTACTCCGTGGTATGTTGATCCGATTGCATAGAGCGTGCCGCTTCCGCCGATTTCCAGATTTTTTTTGCATTGCAATGCAGCAGTTTTGGAAAGGCTTTGCCCCATGGAGACGAGATAGTTGACGGTGTTCTTTACCGCTGAAATCTCAGTTTTTGCCTCGCCGTAGATAGCCGCCGCTCCACTGGTGTTTTCAATGAAGGCGTTGTTCAGCTTAAAGACGGTATTTTTTGTTTTGTTTACAATCTGTCCGTTAAAATAGCCGGAAAGCGTGTATTCGGTACCTTCTTTTTTTGGCGTGAAGGTGATGGTGTCATTGGTGATAATCACCGAACTGTCTTTGGGCGAAATCGTAAACTGCGTTTTATAGTTTTTCTTCGCTTTTGATGGGTCAAGCTTGACTTTTTGAGCGAACCCCGCGCCGACAGTTATCAGCGCAAGTGCAAGAATTAGTATGAGTTTTTTCATAAGGATTCCTCCTTAAATGTCGCGCCAGAATTGTTGTAGCCATCTCTCTCTGTCTGGAACAGGTTTTTGTTTCCATAAGTGTGAAAATTTCCCCCAAGAAGCGTGATACCGTGTGGCTTTTTGGGATTGTCCGCTTTTATATCTGTTTTGAGCCCGACAAAATTGTTGTAGAGATAGAAATTTCCAGACGAAATGGTGATGGTCTCATCCGCCTTGATGCCGCACTTTGAATTCAAGAAATAAGCATTGAAATCTTTTTCGGTTAGAACGGTAATCGACCTGCATGAGAGCGCAGAGCCACGGGTGTATGAGCCTTGAGCATATAACGTGCCCTTTCCTTTGATTCGTACATCCTCGGCCTCTATACCGTGGCAGATTTTTCCCTGCACATACAATGTGCCGCTTCCGCCAATCGCCAAATCTTCCGCAGAAAAAAGTGCGGCTTGTTTTGCGAAGCCTCTGCCTCTGGAAATGATGTAGTTTGTGCTGCCTTCCACAGTGGACACCTCCGCCTTTGGCTTGAATCTGAGCGCGGGTTTGCCAGAGGTGTTCTCCAGATAGGCATTTTTAAGTTTGATAATCGTGTTTTTTGTCTCAACGATAATCTGACCATTGTAATAGCCAGAAATCACATAAGTGACACCTTCTTCTTTTGGCGCAATGGTAATCAGATGTGATGCTATTGTCACCGATTCCATGGGCTGTATGTCAATTTCTTCTGGATATGCATTCCGCTCATCGACAGCATTTATCGTGATTTTTTCCGGTATATGCTTCATACATGAAGAAAAGAGAAGTGGTATCAAAAAAAGAATCAGTATCTTTCTCATCGTACTTTCCTAGTTAGTCGGATTTTGTATTGATTTTTGTCGTCAATACAACCATTTGCACTGTAATTTACAGGACCGGCACCAGTTGGTCGTCAGGGTTTTCCAAAATGATGTTCAGATTGCCGTTTCGTGTGCGCAGCTCATCGATGAACGCTTTGGTATCGCAGTCTTTTTTTGGCTGCACCCAGTATGAAATGGTAAAGAGCGTTCCCATATTGGAAGTCTTTACGTTTTTCACACCGTATTTTACCAGATATTTGTCAAAGATGTCATTGAAAACGTCCTTATAATTCATATCTTCTGGAATAGTTATTTTAAGAATCTGTTTGTCTTCGACTTTCCAGCATCGGCTGAGCAGAATGTACAGAATCGTGACTATAATTACCAGAATAAAGCCGATAGAATAGCTTTTCAGACCAATAATCAATCCTACCGCCGCAGCGAAGAACGTGTACAGAATGTCTTTTGAGTCGCCGGGAATACTACGGAAACGAACCAATGCGAACACACCTGCCAAGGACAATGTTTTCTTTAAGTCCGTGGCGATAAAGGGGATAATAATTGACATGATGACCGGCAACAGCAAAATTGTAATCACAAAACTTTTGGAATACTTTTTGCCGTTATTCGCTACGATGTAACCACTGGCAATAATCGCGCCTGCAATTAAACCCATTACCATGCTGAACAAAATGCTCATGCTTTCTGCGTTTAGTAAAAAACCGTCTGTAATATTCATATGTTGCTCCTTAAAATGTTGCTACAAAACTCACGCAAGGTGGTTTTTATATTGTTTATATTCCGTTCCGTATTTCGAGAACGAAGTGCTGAAGATACTACGGCTAGAAAGGAATCTGACGAACCACAACGGGAACGCTTTGAATGCCTTTGCCTCCATAAGCCATTGACCTGGTTGCAGAAGCTGTGAGCCGTATGCGGGTGAATCCAGACGCAAATCCGTGCGGCGCGACTGAATATTTGTGTCTATCGTCAGGCGAAAATCTGAGTTGCCTTTCTCAAAAAATGCCCAGCGGTCGTATGAGATGAACACTTTTGGCTTGAGGTTGTAGAAATGCATGATGTAGTCAATTTCCTTCATCACCTGTTTGTTCATCTTTGCTCCCGGCTTTTCGGGAATGATGCCTGTCTCAAAATACTGATAAACTTCTCCCAGCAGAAAATTGGTGCGACGTTTGTTCACGACGCCGTCAAATTTTTTCTTGCTTTCCAGAAATACTTTGTCGTCCAGCCCGACTTGCCCATAACTGCGCAGACGGATTTTTTCCTTGTAGCCAGGTTTTTCCAATGATTTTCGGATTAGCTCATCGGAAGTGGTGTCCAAATACAAATTGCAGATGGAGTATGTTTTACCACCCTTGTTGAAAGGATCTGAATCCATGTACTGGTCAATAATATTGAGCAGCGCATCTCGGTCAGCATCAGTGAGCATGTATTTAATTTCCCGCCGATTAAAAACTTCAATAGCCATCTTTTCTCCTTAGAACTTCTTCTTGAACTTATACGTGTACGTGAACGGAATTGAGATGCTGGAAAGTCCGCCATCGTAGCGCGTGTTGTTCATATCGAGTCGAAGTCCTGCGGTGATTGCGCCAAGTTTACCTGGAAGGGTAAAATTTACTTTGGGGTAGAAGGTGAGCCATCGTTGCTCGCTATCGCCAATCATGGTGCGCACCTTAAAATTGAAAGAGGCAGAGAAAGAATTGTTTACATCATAGACCAAGTGCAACTGGCTGTAGAGCGGAATAGCTTTTGCCGTGTATTCATCGGTGCGTTTTGCCTCGCCATTCTTGTACTTCACAACGCTTTCACCGCGCACAATGGTTGTCGTTTTTGTGCCAGTCAGATTGCCATTTGAGTCATAATATTTGATTTCGCCAATATATTCGTTGTTCAGACCCGTGATAAAGTCGCCGTAAATACCCAGACCGATTCCGTTAAAGTAATAGCCTGCAGACGCACCGAGCGCATATTTTGTGGATTGCTTTTTGAATTTATCCACTTCTACGTCGTTATCATCTTTTCGGGAAACGCGGGCTTCGGGCAGATAATCGCCAGGAGTGAAATTGTAGTAAAATCCTGCGTTCAAAATCAGGTTTTGAATGGAAGTCAATCCGGCGAACGCGCCAAATTTTCGGTCATCGCTGTTGATTTCGTGTGCGGTAAAACCAAGGTCAAAAGCATGTTGAATGCCGGCGTTTATACCAAAGTCAAAAGTTTTTTCTGTGTCGCTTCCAAAATCGGTGTAAATTGAGCCGCCAGCCGCCGCTTTCAGATAAAACTGGTCGTCTTCGCCCCATGTCCAGTTTGTAGTCAAGCCGCCCGCAAATCCGTTGCCGTAGAGCGAAAAGCTGTCCGAACCGATGTATGTCTCGCGGTCAACAGAATTATTCAGCAGGCGACCATACTTTGTGGTGTCATCCGCCGCAGCAAGATATGCCGAGGGAATGGCAAAGTATTTGTAAAAATTGTTGCCAGCTATAATCCCAATGTTTGGCAGCGGCGTCACATGCACAAATCCTGAAGGTCTCAGAACAAATTTGTGGTCGTCGCCATTTACGTTTTGAAACAATCCTTCCAGACGGAGGCGGGCTGTTACGTAAGTGCTTTCAAAATCAGCTTGTAACTGGTCGCCGAGCGCAAAATTGTTGTTTGTCTGCTTGTCGCCGTTAATGTCGGTCTCTGTGGTGTGGGCATACATATCGTATTCGCCCAATTCGTCCAAGTCGCTGCCCACGGTGTTTTTTATGGTGAGCTTTGAACTTTTTGCAAATCCCAGTGATGCAATCAAGGCAAAAGCCGATGCAATGGTTATAATTCGTTTCATAAGTACATCTCCAATTAGCCTGAATCAAATGCCAGTTAATTATGCTTTAGAAAGGTCTTCCACCACCACCACCACCAGGACCTGACGGCTGTCCACCACCTCCTCCAGCAGCAGTTTTTTGGGTAGTTGCAGTCGCACTTACGCTTGAGCCGCCCGATACTGTTGCCGGGAAGTAGATTCCTGTTCCAGAGACATATTCGGTGCCAGAAATCGAGCCTCCTTTGACAAAATTGTATGAAGAGCCGTTCGTAAGTGAACTTGAAATAAGGATTGCCGCCGCATATGACTGTGGTGAGGTCAATCCGATTATGCCGTTTACACCCAAAGAAGTGGTAGATGTTCCGAGCGATGTTGAATAAATCATCGGGTTTACTGTGCTTGACGGAATGCTTTCAGTGAACATATCAGAAGAACCCATAGCAAAGACGGTCGCACTTGTTCCTGTTACGGTAAATGAATAGCTGTTATCACCACAGTCAATCGGTGAGTTTCCGCCTCCAGTCTGGCTCACGACGGTCACACCGCCAGAAATGACAATGTTTCCGTTTGAATCCAAACCGTCGCCACTAGATTTTACAAACAGAACGCCACCACTTATCGTGAGCGCACCGCCAACGTTTGAAACATTGATGCCGTCATCTTGCGCAGAAACAATCGTTGTGCCGCCTGAGATAGAGATGGTGCTTGCGCCTTCTATGCCTTCGGGCGCAAATTTGATTGTCTGGTTTGTCTGCAATACGCCGTCAGCATCGTAGTAGGAGCCCGTTGTGGTTCTTTCTACATATGAAGTAACTCCCGTGACGGTGAAAGTATTTTTACCACCCGCAATGTAGACGGCAGGCGCATTGAGTCCTTTTCCGTTGTACGTGGTGATTGTTGTTGTTCCGCCATTAATTTTTATGTAGCTGGACGTATAGTTGTCGTCATCAGTTTTCAGACCGTTCGCTTTGCGTAAATCGCTGGAAGAAACGATGCCTTTTCCGTCGAATGAAATGATGCCGTCGTTTATGACGATGCCCTGTCCGCCAAAGAGGCCGTTTTTACCCGTGTTGCTGCTTGGCTTGTAGTTTTTCAGCGTGTAGGTGCCGTTTTCAATCGTCAGAATGCCATCTTTTGAAGCGATACAATTCTTATAGGCCTGTGTAACAGAAAGCGAGCCTGTACCGGTGAGGGTCAGATTGCCTTTGCTGAAGAGCGTTCCCTTTGAATCGCTTCCCTCGCTGACGGCATGTTGTGAGACTGAGCAAGATTTTGTTACGCCGTCGTCAGTGTAAGTTGCGCCACTTGTTGATGAGTATTCTTCGCCGTATCCGTAGCCATATACGCGACCATCGACAAAGGTATTGGTGCCGCTCAGCGTTACTGTTGTCGGAGAGCCTTTGGTGACTTCCAGACACGGATAATTTGAAGAGGTGATGTTGGTGTCGGTCAGATAGACGTAAACCATGTTGCTTCCGTTTGACTGAATCTTAACGCCGCCCGTTGTCAGGGTGCCGTTTACGTAGACTTTCAAATCTTTGGTGAAGCTCGTCGCATCAACTTTTATCAAGCCTGTTGATGAGCCAGAATCATTTTTTGTGTATTTGATGCTGATATTGATTGCTGGCTGGGCGGCACTTGTCGTGATTGTTGTCCAGTCAGTATTGTTTGCGGACATCGTTCCGTCAGTCAAATTGAGATAAATGGTGTCCGTGTCAATTGCAGGAGCCGCAAGCGTCACCGTAGCAGTGTATTCTTTTGTATTCGTTCCGTCTGATGCCGTCACTTTTAGTGAAATGTTTTGCTTGGTCTGTGATGTGTTGGCACCAGTAAGCGTTACGCTTGTTCCGCTTGTGGCAGAAAGCGTCGCATATGCCGCGCCTTCAGTAATTGACCAAGTATAGGTGATGGATGGAGAATTGCCTCTGTATGTGGGAATGGCAGTGAGCGTTGTGGTGCCGGTTGCGCTGATGCTGGTTGTGCCGGAAATGCTCACGCTTGTAATCTCATCTTTCACTTCTGTGCCGTTTGCAGAGAGCGTGACGGTAAAGGAAGCTTCGCATGTGGTTTTGCCGTCGGTTGCGCTCACTTTGACTTTTACGCTTTGTTCGGTATCCGCACTATTGTTTGCGGTGAGCGTTACGCTTTCTCCGCTTGTACTGTTGAGCGTCGCATATGAGCTGCCATCTGTAATTGACCACGTGTAGGTGATGGTAGTGTTTTTTGCAATTGTGGGGATTGCCGTAAAGGTTGTCGTGCCATTGTATTGGATATAGCTTGAGCCATTAATCGTTACGCTGCTAATTCCCAGCGCGCCCACGGTAATGGTCACGGTTTCGCTGGAAGAATTGGTGCCGTCAGAAGCCTTTACCTTTACAACGACAGATTGTTCGCTGCTTGTTGAATTTTTTCCGGTAAGAACGACACTTGTTCCACTAGTCGAAGAAAGCGTCGCATAATCGTCGCCGCTTTTAATTGACCATGTGTAAGTGACCGTTGGGGAACCCGTTGTTTTTGCCGCAGCCGTAAGTGTTGTGTTGCCTGTTGCCTCAATTGAGGTTGTTGTTGCTGAGAGCGATACATCTAATACGGCGTTGTCATTTGACTCTACAATACATGCAGTAAAGAAAAATGCCGCCAGGATAGAAGACAAAGCTCGCACATAAGATTTCATCATGACCTCCATGCATACACTGTTGTTGCTCAATGTATCATAATAAAATCTTAATTCGGAAGCAGGTATTTTTCAGTTTCCTAACAAAATGTTATCGACCGAAACGGGGGAAATAACAAAAGGTTATCAGTTTTGCTTGTGTTATGCGTGGGCACGGACTTTTTTGCCCAGCTCGCTCGCAACGTCAAAGCAACGGTCGCCGAATTTTTCGATTTGGCGCACCATGTCGATGTACAGCAATTCGGTGCGGACGTCGCCGCCTTTTTCCATGCGGTCGCGACCAATTCTGCGCAATGTTCTGCGCTCTTCGTCAATCTGCTCTTCAAGCTCGCTCGCAAACTGGAACTGTTCGGCGGTGAGCGTCTGCATGTTGGAGATATTTTTCTGGATAAAGTACAGGAATTGGCGTGCAAGCTCAAAGTAGGGGAGCAGACGGTCAACGTCTTCAGCGGGGAAGTTCAGCTCGCGCTCAAATGCTTTTTTGATTTGGTTCGCAATGTTCAGACAGCCGTCCGCCATGCTTTCCATCTCACCGGCAATCTGCATCATCAGGGAGACATTGTCTTTTGATTCATCGCTTAAGTGCAGGTGGGTACAGCGCACCAGATAATGCACGATTTCGTCCTGCATCTGGTCGGTGTAGTTTTCCATCTGCTCAATGCGGGGAAATTGATTTTCTACAAATTCCTTGCTGGGCGTACGCAAACCTTCCTGCAGACTGTCGAACATTTCTACAACAACATCGGCAAAGGCAGCCATCTCTTTCTGGACGCGGAATACACAGCCTTCCGG
>JAFSTK010000131.1 GCA_017450535.1 Treponema sp. | reverse complement strand
CGTTCCAAAGAACAAAAGCGACGAGCAGACCGCGCCTGCCAGCCATACAAAAGTCTGGCTGAAGCCGCCTCCGGGTTTCTGATTATAACCGGAGATTTGCGCTTTGATACCTCCGCTGGCGCAGAGAATCTGCTGCGGAGTGGTTGCCACGGTTTCTGTGCGTGGCTGAGTGTAGATTTTCTTCATTATGTATGGTAGTCAAAAATTAACAATTATATACACGCAAGCGGCACCCGCTGGTTGCGGGCACCGCCTGTGATAGCGTTGCGTTGGTCTGTGGGTTGCTTACAATATGACTGTGGAGGCGAGGTATGCGAATACCCCCCCCCATATGGCAGCAGGGATAATTCGTTGGCTATGAGTGCCGTAAGTGCAGTGTGTAAGCATTATACTCGCAATTTATAAAAAACGGTGCAAAAGTACTGCTTTTTTCTGACATATGCAAGGATTTTGGCATAAAATGTATTCAAATGTGTCATTTTTTTCGTTTTTGTCAAAGAAAATTTTGCGGAGCAAAGACAAAGACGTGAGGTTTACCGAACACCTTATTCGGGGGAGAAAAATCTCAAAAATAATAAATAGCAACAATAAAAATGCAGCAAATCAGGGTGGAAAATGTGTTTTTTATGGCAATTTTCATTTTTTTCTTGCATAATTAGGAAAAAAGTTGTACCTTTGCAGCGGTTTTTATGTCACGTTGTATGTGTAAGTTCTCAAAAAGCGATAGAGCCAAATTGGGTAATACGGTAGTGTATATCTCAAATAAAGTGCCGCATCTTCACAAGACGAAGTTGCTCAAATTGCTGTATTTGATGGAAGAATCCATGGTCAAAGCATACCATGTGCCCTTCTTGGCTATTCCGTACGAGACATGGAAATTAGGTCCTGTACAGAAGGATGTGTTTGTGGAGATATCTGACGGAGCGAAGGATTTGCTGGCTGAGTATATCAGCGTCAATTCTGAGGAAGAAATTGTTGCACGTGCAGAATTTGATGACAGTGAGTTTTCAGATGCCGAAATTGGCATGATGAACTCTGTTCTGAAAAAATACGGTAAGTATTCAGCAGAGCAATTGGTAGATTTGCTGCATCAAAAGGACGGATTATGGTATCAAACAGCCAGTGAGCATGGTTTGATAGAAGCGTTCAATGACAATTTAGAGAACAATTCCGATGTGCGTTTGGAATTCTCGAATCTATTGTCAGGCTGTGAGCGTGATTTCTATGAGGAAACGCTGAATGTCAAACTCAATGCACGCATGATGCGTTCGGAAGCACATGTTTAAAGAAGGGCAATTGCTGCGTTTCGACCCATTCATCTTCAAGAACGGGGCGAAGCCGAAACCGAAATATTTTCTGGTATTAGCTATTCAAGACACATCAATGTTGTTGGTATCGTTACCAACATCAAAAGACCATGTGCCAGCATCGTTGGAGCACTTGAGTGGCTGTATCAATGATGATTCGGCATGTTTTAATGCATATGCTTTCAATGCCGGTGTGCCAGTAGCAGTAAACAATAAAGGAATTGAATTCGCATTCCCTATACGGACATACATCTACGGCGAGCAATTGGACACATACGTCACAGCATCAATTGAGGCGATGGCAGCAAGACCAGATGTACAAGTAGAGGATAAAGGCATTTTGAAATCTGATATACTAACTGATCTCAAAGCTTGTTTGAAAAACTCTTCCCACGTCAAACGAGGATACAAGCGAATACTTTAGTATCTATTTTGGCAGGTCCAATATACACTTTAAAAAGCAAAAGACAACGCTCCGCGAT
>JAFSTK010000130.1 GCA_017450535.1 Treponema sp. | reverse complement strand
TTATAACATTTTTTTATTTCGTTGAAAAACAATTTTCAGAAAAAAAATGTTAATCTAGGCTATTATACGAATGGATTTGCAAAAAGGCTAAAAAAAGTGTATACTTCTACTTATTCTTATATAACAAGGACGAAAACAATGGTTATTCTTACTTTGAACTGCGGTTCTTCTTCCGCAAAATACCAGGTGTATGACTGGGACAACAAGGATGTTCTGGCAACGGGCGTTGTAGAGCGCGTTACTCAGGACGGTTCTGTTATTACGCACAAACCCAAGGGAAAGGACAAGTTTGTGCTGGAAAGCCCCTGCCCCACTCACAAAGAAGCGATTGAATTGATTTTGAACGCGATTACCGACAAGGCTCACGGCGTTATCACAGACATGAGCGTGATTGGTGCAGTTGGACATCGCGTATTGCATGGCGGCGACAAATTCACCAAGAGCGTTAAGGTCACTCCGCAGGTGCTCGACACATTCCGCTCTGTTATCGGACTCGGACCGCTCCATATGCCGGCAAATATCATGGGCATTGAGGCTGCGCAGAAAGTTCTGCCGAATGTTCCGCACGTCGCTGTTATGGATACCGCTTGGCACCAGACTATGCCGCCGAGCTCATTTATGTACGCTATTCCGCACGAATGGTATGAAAAATATGCCGCTCGCCGCTACGGTTTCCACGGCACATCTTTCCTGTACACCGCAAAGCGCGCTTCAGTCCTGCTGCACAAGGCTCCCAAAGACACGAACGTGATTATCGCTCACGTCGGAAACGGCGCATCAATGTGTGCGGTAAAGAACGGCTGCTGCTACGACACTTCAATGGGTATCACTCCGCTTGAAGGTCTGGTGATGGGAACTCGCTCTGGCGACATGGACCCGGCTCTTCCGTTCTACATCATGCGCGAGACTGGCATGAGCCCCGCAGACATGGACAACGCAATGAACAAAAAATCAGGTTTGCTCGGTATTACAGGTCAGTACACCGACCGCCGCGACGTTACATCAGCTGCTGAAAAAGGCGACGAAAAATCAAAGCTCGCTCTGGATATGGAATGCTACCGCCTCAAGAAATACTTTGGCGCATACACGGCTGCAATCGGTCCGGTAGACGCAATCGTATTCACCGCAGGTGTCGGTGAGCACTCTCCGATTATCCGCGCGAAATCTCTGGAAGGTCTTGAATTCATGGGAATCAAGATTGACCCCAAGAAGAACGAACTTGCAAACTCATCTAACTGCGAGACCTGCATCAGCGCGGACGACAGCAAAGTAAAAGTGTTCGTCATCCCCACCGATGAAGAGCTGGTTATGACTGAAGACGCATACGCAATTATGAACGGCACCTACGACGTACACACCAACTTCACCTACAGCTTCCAGAGCCCCGACTACAAAAACAAGGCTCGCGAAGAAGGCCTGAAGAAAGACTTGGAGAAAACACCTGAACTCGCAAGCATTATTGTTCGTCCGTAGTTCCGCTATTCAACAGGATGAATAAAAATTAAAAGGATTCATGAGGCTTTTCCCTTATGAGTCCTTTTTTTATCCGTGTGTATTTTTGCTTTTGATAATTACACAAAAATTTTTTTGATAAACGAAGCGGGTTCTTCGGGCGGTAGCCCTACGGCGTGCCGGGGTGGAGAGGGGTTTTAGGGGAGAGGAAACCCTCGCTTCGCAGTAGGGGGGCTCTCCCCTAAAAACAGGGGGTACACAGGGGGAACTCCCCTGTGATTATGCTTTTAATAACCTCTTTGACATGCGCCTTTCGCCAGACGGTTTCTTGTTGTCTCATCGGTGAGGAGGCGGACGAATTCCATGGCGTATTCTTCGGCGGTGCCGGGGCCGCGGCCGGTGAGGACATTTTGGTCAAAGACGAAGGGAACGCCGCGGATGAGTTTGGAGTCTTTCATGGCGGCATCCATTTTGGGCGCGCTGCCACAATAATTGGCGAGGTCGTCTTCCATGCCGGGGTAGCAGGTGTAGCTTTTGCCGCCGAGGATGCCTGTTTTGGCGAGAACTACCACGGGAGCGGCGCAGATGGCGGCAACGATTTTGCCCGCTTTGTGCATCCGTTTTATCAGCTCGACGGCAGGCTCACAGTTCGCAATGTTTATCGCGCCTGGCATTCCGCCCGGACAAAAAATTGCGTCGGGATAATCTTCCCCAATGGAATGCAAATACACATTCAACTGCATGTCCGCCACAATAGAAATACAGTGCGAGCCCATCACCAAAGCGGTGCTTTCAATTGAACCTTTTTCGGGAATGGCAACAGTGGTAACATCAACTTCAGCACGGCGCAAATAGTCAATAATCGTAATCGCCTCAATTTCTTCAAGCCGCGCGCCAAAAAAACTGCCACTTTTTTCATAATCGCTCCTCCAATTTCTTTTATTATCGCTATTTTCTATAATATCATAGATTTCAAAAAAAGGTAAAAAATCTGTTAGTCAATGAAAATATTTTGTTGAAAATTCAATAATCTTCTTATATCATAATAGTATGAAACAAGTTTTGCTAATTGACACAGACAACAATTTCCGCGACTTTTTAAAAGAAAAATTAGCAGACTATGCCATCAGCGTGGACAGTGTGACGGGCATTCTCAACGCATTTACTCGCACACTCAAATTATTACCCGATGTCATCATCGCTGAAACGACTTCTGTAGAAAACGTCATGTCTTTTCTCAAACAGAAG
>JAFSTK010000129.1 GCA_017450535.1 Treponema sp. | reverse complement strand
GCGTCGCGGTTTCCGTCTTTTAAGTGATTGGGAACATCCGCATCCTCTTTTTCCACCGATGCGAGCGCGTCAAAAAATGCCATGCTTGAATTTGATTTTGGCGCGGTGGCAAGGTAGAGTGCGGCATGAGCCAAATGATAGCGTCCTTCTGGAAGTCCTACGCGGTCAAACGCGTCCGCACAGGAAGTGACCACGCCGATTGCGTAGGGGTCTGCCAGACCCGTGTCCTCGCAGGCGGAAATGAGCATACGGCGGAAAATAAAATGCGGGTCTTCGCCGGCGCGCACCATGCGGGCAAGCCAGTACATTGCCGCGTCGGGGTCACGTCCGCGCAGGGATTTTATGAACGCAGAAATAATGTCGTAGTGGTAGTCGCCGTCGCGGTCGTACAAAACCACTTTTTTCTGAATGGATTCTTCCGCGGCTTCTTTGCTGATGTAAATTGTTGTTCCCCAGGCAGGAACCGGCGGCGTGCTCGTAGGCGACCATTTTTCGGGCGTGGTCTCTACGGCAAGTTCCAGCGCATTGAGCAAACTGCGCGCGTCTCCGTTCGCCGTGTCCACCAGATGTTCGAGCGCGCCTTTTTCAAATTGCACGTCCCAGTGACCATAGCCGCGCTCCGTGTCCGACAATGCCATCTTTGCGGCTTTGAGCAAATCGTCTTTTGTGAGCGGCTGCAACTGGAACACACGGCTTCGGCTGACAAGCGCTTTGTTCACCTCAAAGAACGGGTTTTCCGTCGTCGCGCCAATTAAGATTATCGTGCCGTTTTCTACCCACGGCAAAAGCGCGTCCTGCTGTGCTTTGTTCCAGCGGTGTACCTCGTCTACGAACAAAATAGTGCGGCGGTTGTAGAGCTTATAATAATCGTCCGCCTGTTTGATTGCCGTGCGGATTTCTGCCACGCCAGTGAGCACCGCGTTCAGCGTGATGAAATTTGATTTTGTGTGGTTTGCAATGACGCGGGCGAGGGTAGTCTTTCCGCTTCCAGGCGGTCCGTAAAAAATAACCGATGTAAGCTGGTCCGCCGCAATCGCCCGCCGCAAGAGCCGTCCTTTTCCGACAATATGGTCCTGCCCGATGTATTCATCAAGATTACGCGGCCGCATTCGCGCGGCAAGAGGCTCTTTCTGTGGTTTCGCGACATCAAACAAATCGGGCATGAGAACAGTATACTATGGAATCCGATATTTTTCTACAGAAAAAATGTCTCCCCATACCGTCCCCGAAGCATGGGCGAGGGTATGGAGCGGTGCCGCAGGCAGTCGCAAGCGCAACTTGCGACCGAGGGCTACTGAGCCGCGCAACACCCGCTCCACAACCCAGCGCAAGGAGGCGCGCTGTCTTGTGAAAAGCAAACCTATTGCAGACAGAAAGCTTGGCTTTCTGTCGAACTTCATTCCGCCATGGACGGCGGAATGAACGTTCCTTATTCCCTATTCCAGTTTGCCCTGCCTGGATAATATGCCCACAAGCCAATGTTGTCGGAAGATGCGCCTGTGCTTGAAGGTGAGCCAGAGAAAACAGATGAAGCGTAAATGTCGCATCCGAGTGCTCCTGCGGACGGGTCTGCGGCGATGACGTTGAATACGCGGTAGTATGAGGAGAGTGTAGAAGATGCGTTTGTGATGCTTGCTTTTTCTTTTGGCAAATTCGTGTTTTCGGAGTCAGTGCTGTCCAAAGTGACGTAGATGAGACCGTCTGCTGTGCCAATCAGCAAGTGTGTCTTTGTGTAAGCCAGCGAATAGATTGTTGAAGTGGAGATTGTCGTTGTCCACGGATTTGTTTCTGCTTCAGGGTCTTTTGAATATTGCACAATTGTGGAGGAACCGTTGTAAATATGGGCTGCCTCGGTGGTGAGCGTTTCGTCAGTTGTTATGGCTGCGTTGCTTGAGAAGTATGTCTTTCCGTTAAAATATGCGCAGCTTTGTGTCGTAATCGTAGGGGTGCTTGCTAAATCTGCCGTGCCTGTTTCCAATCGGGTTGCAGTGCCGCCGGAAAGCTCAAAAACATAGGAGTAGTAGGGATAAATAGTAATGTTGGAAATGCGAATGTACGCTTTGCGGTGTGCTTTTTGCGGTGCATTGGTGCAGAAAAGTTTTGCCGTGAATGCTGCGGTAGCTTGGAGGTTCATGGTAATCGCATTTCCCTCGGCATCTTTTAGTTCTACGGCTTTCCAGGTCAGACCGCCATCAGAACTGCTGTACAGCGTTTTTGATGTGGCGACATTGTAACCGGTGTCGCTGTCTTTTTCTGTTCTTCCGGCAAGGGCGTACAAAGTAGTATCGTCTGCCGCAAGGTGGATGATATGGTCTTCTGCCATGCCGTTTTGAGGGATGAGAACCCACTTGCCGTTATAGGGAGCGGTGTAAGTGGGGTTGTTGGTAGTTGTGGTATTTGTGGTGCCGTCGAGCGCCGTTGTTGTTGTGGTCGGTATTAATTATAATTTAAAATTCCCATTTCTTCATTCCATAATTTTATTATATCGAAATCAGAATACTTTAATTGAATACATCTCCTATAATTAGGATCAAAT
>JAFSTK010000128.1 GCA_017450535.1 Treponema sp. | reverse complement strand
CTTTGTCTTCAATCTGCTGCTGCTCAAAATAATCTTTTGCGTTTAGCGGAGATACAATTTTCTTGCCAGTTTCCAGTTCCAGTTTTTCACGGGCTTCTTTTGCGATATTTCCACCGCGGCGGGCAGTATCTTCGTGTTCCGAAAAACTCTGCGGGTTACGGGCTTTTGAAATATCTGTTGTAGCCATTTCTGCAAGCATGTTCAGAACCAGTTCCTGATTCGTCATATTGTCGCGGAGATTTTCTTTTTTGAGTCCCTTATATTCTTTGTACTGTTTTGCAGTTTTTCCTGCCCAGGCTTTATAGATAATGTCAGTAAGAGTTGCAAATTGAACGCCTTCTTTAAGCCCGTGTTTTTTCCATTCGTCAGTGAGGTCCTTGCGGATTTCTATTGATTTAAGGCGCTGATTAATCCAATTATCAGAATATCCCAATGCCTTGTATTCTGCCAAAGCCCTGTGGATTCCCTGCTCAGGATCCTGCATTTCATCCAGCCGCTCTTTTGCTACTTGAGCCATCCATAATTTGAAGGGTTCTGCTTTTGGAGAAGGAATTGACTGAATCAGGCGGAAAATTCCTTCAGTATCAAGACAGTCTGTTTTGTAGAACTTTCCGTCAGAAGCAGGCAATTTCAGTCCGTGACAATTTGTCACGACCTCACTGCCTTCTGCCTTTAGTCGTTGCTTTAATTTTCTCCAATATGCTCCAGGGTCTTTACTTGCTGATTCTGCAAGTACTTTGCATACATCCACTACCGAAAAATACCATTCTTCTTCTTCGGCATTCCATATTGTACGAACTTTCTGTTCTTCAAAAAGTCTGATTTGTGTTTTTTCCTCAGCCATTTTTACCTCCAGAAAAGCCTCTTTAATAGGCATATTTGCTACATCTGTCGTTTAAACAACATTATACCACAAGTTGTCCTTAATAAATAGACAGTTGTCGCTTATAATGCAGATGAGCGTTAGGGATTGTAGCACCGCCTAAGGCGTACCGCGCAAGCGGTATGGAGCGATAGCGGAAGTGCGCGTGACAAGCGAAGAAGGAAAAGGGGCGAGATTCACGGTGCGGGTGTAAGAGAATTTTTAACGCACGGACTTTTACAGCATTTCACCGTTAATCTGCACTCTTTCGCAATGCTTTAATTCGTATTTTTTCTTTGAGCATTGGATATGCATATTTGTCATGATGATGTCGCGCGCGTTTTCAAGGAAAATGCCTTCGCCAAATGATTTTTTTCTGCCGATGGAGGAAACAGCGTTGATTCCCTCGTTTGAGCCTGTCACCTCAAAGTCGATATTGCTCATCCGCACATTGCTTATAGGCTTTTCGGGAAGCCCGTACATATACATGCCAACGCCTTTTATATTTCTTCCAGTAATGTTTGACAAACTGATTCCTGAGATTTCGGGTGTGTCTGCCGTTGGGGGCATCTTTTCGTCCGAGAACAAGAATGTGTCGTTCGGGTCTGCGCCACAAGAATAGTATTCGTTTACGGTGATTCCCGCAAGAATATTCTCCATAATGATATTGCTTACGATGATGTCTTTCATGTAGCCGCCGCGTTTTCTTCGCGTCTTGACTCGGATTCCTCTGTCGGTGTTCTGGAACACGCAATTTGAGATGACAACATTTTTTATTCCCCCCGACATTTCGCTTCCGATGACGACCCCGCCGTGTCCGTGAATCATCGTGCAGTTTGTAACCGTGATGTTCTCGCAGGGGAATTTTTTCTGCAAATCGTCATCTTCCGTACCTGATTTTATCGTAATGCAGTCATCGCCCACATCAACGCAACAGTTGCTTATGCGCACATTGCGTGAGCTTTCGGGATTGATTCCGTCTGTGTTCGGCGAGTCGTAGGGATTTTTGATGGTGATTCCGTCGATGGTCACATTTTCGCAGCACATCGGGTGAACCGTCCAGCAGGGCGAATTTTCCACCGTGATTTCAGAAATCCGCACATTTTTGCAGAGTATCGGCTGTATTGCTCTCGGTCTCGCGGTATCATGCGTTTTGTGCCACCACGCACTTCCCCGACCGTCGATTTTTCCGTTTCCTTCAATAAAAATATTCTCCGCGCTGAACGCTGTGATAAGCGCACGGTATGTGTCTCGTGTGTAGCCGGGTGCGACCTCTTGCGTGATTTTAGGATAATCGGCGTAGTCCGTGCTTCCAAGAATGACCGCGCCCGCGTCAAGATAAATCCCCATATTGCTGAACAAGCGGACGCTACCCGTTACATATTTGCCGCAGGGAAAATAAAGCGTTCCGCCGCTGTTTTCACGCACCCGCTGAATCAATACTTCAATCGCTTTCGTGTTGTTCGTCTTTCCGTCTCCGATGACAGAAAATTCCGTCACATCGTATCGCATTTTTTTGTCTCCTCGGAAAACAGCGCGAGTTTTGCGTACAAGTCTTCAAGAATAAAGCGCGGATCGATGTTTTTGTACACGCGAATCGGACGGTGCAAGCCATTGTGAACATAATGCAGGTTTTTGTCGAATTCTGGCGCAGGCTTGTATTCCCATTCGCCGCAGTCGGGGTAGAGCATAAGCCCCACGGCAGGTGAGTCGCCTAAGATGCGGTATTCGGCTGGGCGGGAGACTTCCGCATTGTTGAACGAAAAGACATTTTCTGCAAGATATGCGCCGATTTTTCCGTGCGGGTGGACGCGCGTCTGTAACTCGGCGAATGAGACAGACAGCATGCGATAGACATTGCGCGGCACTTGCCAGAGCGGAACGGCGGACTTGAATACCACATTCGCCGCAACGACATCATTTTTTAGGTTGTATTCCCATCCACCCGAAGGCCAGTCGCGCCCACCAATCCAAATGACCGTAAGATTTTTCTGCGCGATTTCAGGCTTTAAAAGCAAGGCAGATGCAATGTCGGTGATTGCGCCGAGCGAAGCGACATATAGCGGGCGGTCATCGTCCTTCATCGCCTCTTCAATGATGAGCCGTGCTCCCTCGGATTCAATCGGAGTTTTTTCGTCTTTCAGTTCATGCTCCGCACCGTGAAAAACAAGTGCGTCAATTTCCATAAGCGAAAGAATTTTCTTGATTTCGTCAAAACTGTCCTGCATACTATGTGCGGATTTTTCAGCCCCAAAATGCGCCGCAACGATTCCCCGCATATCAAAAGACTCGCTTAAAAGAGCCTGCACAACGGCAAACTGGTCATCAACCTCGTTTTTCGCGTCTGTATCCAAAATAACGCGGATTTTCTTTTTGTCGGGAATCCCGAATTTTTGCATGGCGCGTCTCACTTTTTTATAGATATACTAGTATATCTTATGACTTGCGGAACAGTCAATTTTTTGTCAAACAGGACACTTCGACAGGCTCAGTAACCGCATGCTCAACCACCGTGTTTTACTTCTTCTTCGGCATTCCATATTGTGCGAACTTTCTGTTCTTCAAAAAGTCTGATTTGTGTTTTTTCTTCTGACATTTTTCCCTCCAGAAAACCTCTTTAATAGTCACATTTCCTAAATCTGTCGTTTAAACAACATTATACCACAAGTTGTCCTTAATAAATAGACAGATGTCGCTTATAATGCAGATGAGCGTTAGGGATTGTAGCACCGCCGGAGGCGGCCACCGCAACGAAGTGAGGAGGCTGAAGCGACAGCGGAAGTGCGAAAAGCCCGACGTCGCGAGCTTAGCGAACGACGAACGCCCAAATTAATTTCTTCGGAGG
>JAFSTK010000127.1 GCA_017450535.1 Treponema sp. | reverse complement strand
TTTCCGTTTTTCTTGTAACCATAAAGAGAATTACCGATTGCTTTCGTCACGCAAGACGATAGCAAAACGACAGCCGAACAAACGGTAACTAACAGAAAAAATCTTTTGCTGATACACATCATGATAACTATTGTATAAATTTTTTCTTGTTTACACAAGTCAAAACACAAATTATACTATATATAATATGAAGAAATTGACCATAATTACTGGTGCAAGCTCCGGGCTGGGAGCGGAATTTGTACGCCAAATATACGCCGAACAAACAGAAGATGGCGACGCAAAAGAAATCTGGCTTATCGCACGCAGCAAAGAAAACCTTGAAACCGTGGCAAAAGAATTAAACGGAAAGCCGATTGCAGTGCGCACTGTCGCCTTAGACTTGAGCGGAGCGAACGGCGTGCATGAACTGAAATCATTATTGGAAGCGGCTAAAAATGCGGGCGATTTTGTGATAGACTTGCTCGTAAACAATGCGGGCTTCGGCACTTACGGGCCGTTTGCGGAAACTGACGTGGACCGTGAAATGCAGATGGTCGATTTAAATTGCACGACGCTTACGGGAGTATGCGGAATCGCCCTGCCCTACCTGAAAAAAGGAAGCCGCATTATCAACACGGCAAGCCTTGCGGCATTTCTTCCGCTGGGAAATTTTGCTGTATACGCCGCTACAAAAGCCTATGCGCTCTCATTCAGCGTGGCGTTGGCAGCGGAATTACAAGATGCCGGAATCAAAGTATGTGCGCTTTGCCCCGGAAGCGTGAGCACTAATTTTGCGAATGTAGCGAGCAACGGAAAGCGAAAAGAAGTGCTGCACGGAAAAGACCCCGTAAAAGTGGTGCGCCACTGTCTCAAAGCAAGCCGCAACGGAAAAAAAATCGCGCTTCAGACGATAAAATGGCGGTTCACAGCGTTTATGAGCCGTTTTATCGGGCGATACCTGGGAGCGCGGTACACCTTTTTGTATGCGAAAAGACCACACTAAATCTTTCTGAGCGTATCAATCGGTTTTTCTCTTCCGGCACGGATTGCAGGAATCGCGCTCACCAAAAGCGAAAGGACGAGCGTTCCGCAACCGATGATAATCAGCTGTCCCAAAGGAATGGCGAGCGGTATCTTCTGGAGATAAAATGCGGGGTCAAGAAGATGAATTTGCGTAAAGTCAGCAGTTGAGCCGGAAGCAAGTATATACGCGACCATCGCCATGCTGTTCACCGCTTTTTCTATCAAGTTGATAATCGTATCAAAATTGACGGCGCACAAGAGTCCCGCCGGAATACCACCAATCACGCCAAAAACGCCCGTAACCAATCCCGTAACGAGGAATGCAAAACTGATACCTTCCGCACTGCCACCAAGACTTTTCAAAATTGCGATTTCTTTTCGCCGCTCCATGACCAACATGACTAATGCGCTGGAAATATTGACAGATGCGACCAGCACAATCAGCAGCATGATGAACAGCAACATAATCTGCGTGGAAGAAAAATTCTCGAATTGGGCAGTGTTCAGTTCATTCCAGAGATAGACTCTAGTGTACTGTGGCACCATGCGGTTTATCTGCCCCTGCACTTGTCCAAGTCTTACAAAATCAAACGCATCGGCGGTCTCAATAGCAATATGCACTTCGCTGGATTGAACAGGCATAATCGAAAAGCCCGTAGAAAGCGGAATAAACACCCAGAGCGCGTCCAATTCCTGATAACCGCTGGAAACGACAGCCGACACTTTCATTGACGTGAGTTTCGGCACCAGTTTTCCTGACTCCAGGCGACGCGCTGTAATCAAGCGGAACGTATCGCCGGCTGATATCTGCAAGGTCTCCGCAAGTTTTTTTCCGATGATAGCACTGTTTTTTGACTGCAACGACGGCTCACCAGAAACGACTTCAAAAAGTTCAGCAAAAGCGGCGTTGTCAGTGAAAATATTTTTTTCCACAGCGCGAATCGTGGCACCCGTTCTGCCCATTTTTCCGGCGGCAAGTCCGACACCCTGTATCTCTGGATAACTGTTTTTTACGCCGTCTGCCTTGCGCAACGACTCTGCAAGCGTTCGAAGCGATGTCTCAGATTTTGCGGTTTCTGCAAACGGATACAGAATACAATTGATATGTGAGCTGGAAAGCCCGATGACACGATTGGTAATGCCCTGAATCATGCCGTTAGAGACCGTCAGCACCATAACGAGCGGCACCAGACTGATACCAATGCAAACGCAGGCACCAACCAAACTGCGGCGGGCGTTCGATTTTTTTCCTGTTCGGGGAAAGAGAAGTCGCAATGCAAACAAAAGGGAGGCTTTTATTTTCATTATATCTGTCGCTCCGTCAGCTGCCCATTGGTGATGGCATAGCAAAAATCACCTTTTTTCGCCAATGACATGTCGTGCGTGACAAGAATCAGTGTCTTCTGGTATTTGTCTGCCATCGAAAAAAGCAAATCACCAATCATCAGCGCATTCGCAGGGTCCAAGTTGCCTGTAGGCTCATCAGCGAGGATAATCTGCGGATCATTTATAAGCGAACGAGCGACGGCAACACGCTGACGCTCTCCGCCAGAAAGCTGACTGGGCAAATGGTCTACGCGGTCTACCAGTCCTACGTCATGCAACAAAGAAAGTGCCTTTTCGCGAGCCTCATGCTTTGGCATACCAGCCATATATGCGGGCAAGAATACATTTTCCAACGCAGTAAAATCTTTGAGCAAGTAATGGAACTGGAAAATCAATCCCAAAAAATGTGAGCGGTATTCCGTAAGCGACTCTTCTGACAACGATGACACTTCATAAGGACCAACTCTCACGCTGCCAGATGTTGCGGTGTCCAACCCACCAATGATATTGAGAAACGTGCTCTTTCCG
The DNA here is from genome assembly GCA_017450535.1 of Treponema sp. GTDB lineage: Bacteria > Spirochaetota > Spirochaetia > Treponematales > Treponemataceae > Treponema_D. Next base: position 38,391 of record JAFSTK010000127.1, on the reverse strand, counting down.
CTGCCACTTTCTCCGACGATTACCGTCTTTGTTCCGGACTCAATCTCCAGATTCAAGTCTTTTAAAATTGTCAGCGTCTCACTGTCAGTCTTATACGTTTTTTCCAGATTCGTAATTGTCACAATGCTACTCATCTCGCAGCACCTCCGCTACAGTCATTTTTAATACCCCTCTGCTCGCGACCCATGAAGCCAGCAATGATGAGAATATGCCAAAAATAGTAATCACCAGCACTTCACTCGGAATGATACGGGGCGGTATATTTGCATACACCATGTACATAGGATTTTCCCTCAAATACAATGCGCTTTCAGGAGAAATAATCATATACCCGAAATACTGCACATAATACACTATTTTTGACATCAGAGAAAACACCTGTGTCATGCGCACGCTGAGCAGCAATCCTATCGCTAAGCCCGGAATCGCCCCAATCACGCCGACTAAAAATCCCTGCGTGACAAAGATAGCCTGAATGAGCGACGCTTTGCCACCAAACGCAGAGAGCACCGAAATTTCTTCCCGACGTTCATACACCATGCGCCGCATTCCGTTAAAAATGTTGATGCCAACAACGATGAAAATCAAGAACACAAGCAGCATGAGCATATTTTTTTCAACCCGAAGCGCACCAAAAAAGGAACGGTTATAATCTTTCCAAGACTCGACATTTGCCTGAGGAAAATGCTCTCGGATGCGAGAAACGGTAAGAGCGTCATCAGCGGAATTCTGCAATTTGAGGCCATAATGCATCACCGCGCTCTCACCAAAATATTTTTCCGCGTTTTTCAAACTGATGAACGCATACGCCGCATTGAGATCCGCATAGCCTGTATGAAAAACGCCTTTCACCGTAAAAATGCGGTCTGAAGAAACCAAATCAACATCATTTCCACCAGAAAGCGCGAAAAGATTCACTTTTGTGCCGACAAATATTCCCAGCTGACTCGCCAGCCCGCTGCCGATGACAATACTGTTCTCTCCGCTCAAATCAAAATGACCGCGGACCATATGCAGCTGATTGCGGAACCCCTCATCCAACGCCAACTGATTTTCGCTCACGCCACGGATAAGAGCCGCAGACTGTCTCTCATTTTCACCGACCAGCAAACTCTGTGCCTCATAAAATGTGGTCGCCGCTGTAATCGAAGGCTCGTCCTGACAGAATGCCTCAAATGCCGCCGGCTCAACATTATCTACTCTGACATGATATGACGAAATCTCCATAATCGCGTCAATAAAACTCAATTGAAAGCCATTCATCACGCTGATAACAGTGATAAGCGTCATAACACCAAAACAAATTCCCAAGGAAGCAAGGAATGACGTTACCGCAGACCGCCCTTTTCTGTCCACACGAGAAAAACGGCGGGAAACAAAAAGAACCCACAGCGATGATAAAAACGGTTTATTTTTCAAAACTTCTTCTCCTCAATTCCACACCATCTACTGAAATTATTTCCAATCGTTTTACTGAATTCTCATATAATGCAAGAACGGTAAAGCCATCGTCAAAATACATAGTCTCATTATACACATTTTCAGATTCATAAACAGTCCTCATGCGCAATTCTTCATTCTCATAAAAATCGACATCAGGCAGTTTTCCCAATCCTTTATAATTATAGGTTTTCTTTATAACATTCTGTTCGATTTTTTCCTTTCCGGTGGCAGTTTTTGAATACAGATATGTTATCGACTCTTCCATCGTAATGCGTTTCTCATCATCATATGTCCATCGGTCTGTCTTATCTTTTACCAGACGCGGCGGGTCATTCTTATGCTTTTTGCTTTTTTTGTCGGGATAGACATAGTGCGCCGATTCAATTTGAAGCGCAAGCCCCCGTTCGTCATAGCGCGTAACATTGTGCTTGTTGCCGTTGGTGATATCTTCGGTCATTTCGTACGGAATCGCCTCATTTTCATGGTAGGCATATTCACGGGAGGTCAACAATTGCAAACTCCGTGCGGACGCTCCGACTTTGAAAGACTCTTTTTTTAGAATAAGATTATGGTCATCAAAAAATCGGCGGATTACAAGACCTTCAGCCGAATCAATCATCGTCCTGATACCGTCTTTTTCACGCATTGAAAATTGCTCTTCACCATGAGAAAAACGACGGAGATGCCCTGCGCTGTCTGTATATGAAAGTTCCGTCGGAGCGGCATCTTTTGACTGCTCCCCTTCCATAATGCCACCTTCGTCACGATTATCCATTTGGGAAAGCATTTGTTCAGCCACATCAAAATGCTCCGGTTTCGTCTTAGCATTCGCGCGCATTTTTATTGCCAGCAATGCCGAATCCACCCAATCAGTATGAGTGTCTTCTTCACCCTGATCGACAATGCCAAATAAATCCGTGGAAGAATACGTGCTGTCCAGCACACCGATTTTTTCCGGGTAATAATATTCGATAATAGAAAGCGGACAAAAGCGATATTCGCGCCAGAGCGGACGCACAAAAAATTCTGCGGCAGGACGAGAAAAATCTACCATGGCATCGCTCACGGGCATCGTCGAAATGCCTCGGACACACTGACGGGTAAGCTCAAAAAAAATTTCCTGCACAGGATTTTCCGCATAAGATGCGAGTGCCAGAGAGAGAAAAAAAATAAGGCTCAAAAAACATTTTTTAACCTGCGTCATGTGCGTCTGCGAGTTCTTTGCTCACATCACCCCAAGAATTCGTTGGCATAGGAATCGGGGTCGAACAACTGGATGTCATCGTAACCTTCGCCCGTACAGACGAAAGCCACGGGAATGCCGAATTCTTTGCCCACCGCAAAGGCAACGCCGCCTTTTGCCGTAGAATCATATTTTGTAAGCACAACTGCGTCCACTCCTACGGCTTCGTGGAACACTTCTGCCTGACGGACGGCGTTCTGTCCCGTGGTGGCGTCGATGACGAGCAATTTTTTGTAGCAGCCCTCATCGGCTTTCTGTGCGGCGATGCGGTCAATTTTTTGAAGCTCGCGCACGAGATTTTCTTTGTTGTGCAAGCGTCCTGCTGTATCAGCGAGCACCAGTGCGCCGCCTTTTGCCCGCGCCGCATCAGCCGCATCAAACACGACAGAAGAAGGATCGCTTCCATGCTGATGGCTCACCACACGGATTCCCAATCGTTCGCCATGCATTTCCAGCTGTTCCTCAGCCGCCGCACGGAACGTATCTGCCGCCGCCATGATAACGTCGCCCGATTTTGCGTAATGTTTGGCGAGTTTTGCGGCGGTGGTGGTCTTGCCCACTCCGTTCACGCCCAAAAGCATATAAATTGAAGTCTTTCCTTTTTGCGGCTCCAGGGAGACAGACTTTGCAAATCCTAAAAGCATTTTTTTCAGTTCGGCGCGGATGTCACTCTCTTCGGTCAAACGCTTTTCCTTGCAGATTTTTTGCAAATCATCGGTCAACTGAAACGCAGTCTTTGCGCCGATGTCGCCCTCTACCAGCGCGTCGGTCAAATCATCAAAAAATTCATCATCGACTTTTTTTCCGCCAAAGAGATTTTTCAGTTTTTCTGCAAAAGATTGTTTCGCCATAATGTCTCCAATTATTGTTTTTTCATTTCCTCTTGAGGTTGTTCCTCAGAAGGCTTTTCAGAATCATCAGTTTTCTCAGGCTCCGATGCAGTTGAGACTTCAGTTTCCTCAGTGATTTTTATTACTTCCGTCTCGGCAGGAACCGTAAAATCACGCTTATCAACAGTAGCCGTCGCAGGAAGCACTTGGTTGGCAGCATACAGATAGCGTACCAGCTCATACACAACCCATACACCGCATGCGATGGAAATGCCCGCCGTAATGTTCTTTCCAGTCTGCCATTTTGTCGCGTCGCTGTATGTGATTCGACCATCCAAAGTATATGCTTTTACCGCCGCAGTATTGTTTCCCATAAAATAGAACGTAAACGGCATAGAACAGATGAACGCAGTATAGGCAGTATACAACCAGCGTCGCCTTTTATCAATGTTTTCCGCACGGTCAAAAGGCTTTGCGTTCACCTTTACGTTGCTGCCGTCAAATGCCTTGTCTTCTGGTATGTAAAAAAACGCGCTTTTTGCGTCATCACCCGTTCCCGTCGTAAAAATGCCGAGCACAGCCTTTCCGTTCACCGTAATGGGTGCGGCTGTATTCACTGTATCGACAGAAACAGGATTCATGCCTTTCGCATAAAACAGACCTTCGCCAAATTTTTTCAGACGGAGCTGCAAGGTACCAGTGCGCGCAGGCGTAAGGGAGACTTTGATCCTATACCGTTCGTTTCCTTCATATTTATACGTAAAAGATGCGGCCTCATAACCTTTTGCTTCGACAGTGATAGTATGTACAGCCGCGTCAATCTGCAAGTCCGATGGAATTTTTGTATAAACAAGTCCGTCAACAGTCATCTGCGCTTTTGCGGCAATCTCTTCGGGTACAATTTCAAAATGCAAGTTTACGGGCAGACTGTTCGCAATTTTTGGTACCAATTGCTGCACAATTCTTTCCGCAAAATCCATCTGATCGACAATAGTACCGACTTCTGTGACCGTACCTACCAGTTTTGCGCCCGGATACACATACAATTCCGTAGTCGCAGACGCATAGTCTCCATAAATCTTCATGGTTCCGACAAGAAGTCCGTTGATTTTTGCGCTCGTCATCTCTTTCTCATACGTGCGACTTGTGACACCTTCTTTTGAAGCGGCTTCGGAAGGAGAAAACAATGCCGTCGCATCATTTTTGTACAGCGTGACGACTTCATTTTTTGGGCCTTCATCTTCATCAGAAAAAAATGGAAACGGAAAACGCCATCTGCTCTCCCTCTCCGTCTCCACGTGCTCACCGCGGGCAATCGCCTCTTCACGTGTGATTTTCGGCTGATAGTTTTCCCGTTCTTTTTCAGTCTGAGCGAGATTTTCATCTATTTTCTTTTGCAGCGCGTCAATTTTTTCCTGGGAAGCCTCCAATGCCTTTGTCAGCTTACGGGGTTTGAGCGTATTCACAACAAGCGCATCACGAGCCTGATATTCTTTTGAAAGCTGAAGAAACAGCGAGAGCCGTTCCGTCTGAAGCGTATTGAGTTTTCTGTCCAATACTTCCTGGCTCGGAAGCACACGTGTTCCGCCAATAGCAATCTGCTCAAGAATTAATTGAGGAAGAACAGTCGCAAACTGCTCAACAGAAAGTGAACGTGAATTTTTCTGCGGAAACGTATATTTTTGCGCGGCGAGCACCCAATTCGTCTGCGTCGTGGAGGTATCAGCCGCAGACAGCGGAATTGAGCACAAGAAAAAGAGTGCGGCCAATATGGTGGCGACAGGAGAAAAATGCGCATGACATCGAAAAATACGGGCGTTCATCTACGTTTAAAAATCTACATCTATAATGCACGAAAATTCAGCAAAACACAAGACGTAGCGGATAATGCCTTGTCTTACACATGGCGGCGGAGACCGGAAAAACTTACGTTCCAGAGGAAGAGGCCTGTGGGGGGTGCGGTGGGACCGGCGTTTTTTCGGTCGCGGCTTTCGAGAGCGCGTTTAAAATCTGCGTCGGTTTTGCCTTCTTTTTCAAAGGAAATTAAGGTACCGGTAAGACTGCGCACCATTTTCCAGAGGAATGCGTTTGCCGTAATCTCAAATACCAGTTTGTTTCCGTCAGGGTAAAAGACGGCATTCTCCAGGTAGCGGCATGTGGACTTGCTCGCGTCTCCCGCTGCGGCAAAGGTAGCGCAGTCGATTTCGCCCCGCAAGCAGGAAGCCATGTCGTTGAGCACGCGGATATCCGGCTGATGATGAATCTGCCATACGTAACGTGTTTCTGTCGCCATGGGGCTTTTTCCGCAGTAGATAAAATAGCGGTAGGTGCGGCTTGTCGCGCTGAAACGGGCATTAAAATCTGCGTCCACTTCGCGGGCATCGTTGATACGGATGTCTTGTGGCAAAAATGAGTTGAGGGCGAACACATACTTTTCTGCGGGAATAGATGCAATCGGTGAAAAAAAGTTTGCCGCCTGAGCAGAAGCATGTACGCCGCTGTCAGTACGTCCGCTTCCGTACAGGGTGACGGGCTGTTTGTGCACTTTTTCCAGAGCGGCCTCTATCTCCGCCTGTACGGTGCGAACCGCTTTTCCTTTGTCAGCCTTGTCCTGACGTTGCCAGCCGCAAAAATCTGTGCCGTCGTAAGAAAGCGTGAGCAGAATATTGCGCATATCACTCATCGTCGTCATCGCTGGGCACAAAGCCAATGTCGTTCGCTTCGGCTAAAGCGGCGTTGATTTTATCGTACAAATCGCGGGACTTTTCCAGAAGCGGACCCGGTTTTGATTTGGATGATTTTCCCAGACCGAAACCGCGCGCAATTGAACGCTTGCACTCGTCCAATTTTTTGAGACGCGCCTGCATGTCTTCTGTCTGACCGTATTTGTATTCCAAAAGTCCCAGCTCATAAATCAAGCCGTCGTAGCCGTAGTTTTTGTCCGTGTCTGGGCCAAGATTGTTGACCACACCAAAAGACTCTACGCGCGCCATTTCATTTATCAATGTCTGGTCGTAGAAAAAAAGTGCCTTGCGGTAAAATGTCTGGGCAACATAGTCGTAGTTGTGACCGGGAACAACGTCATTCAAATCATTGCAGAGCCATGCGAGGCGCAGAGAAATAATCGCGCGCTTGACCGTGGGCGCATAACCAAGGTCAACTTTATCGTAAGACAGCAAAGCAAGCAGATGCACTGCCGCTCCGTCCAAAAGCGAGCGTTCTTTTGTCAGCTGATAATATGGAAACACGTTGTTTACGATTTTTTTGCGCTCATCCACATTCGCTTTTAGGGCTTCAATGGTTTTTGTATCATCAATTTCTTTAAAATCATTCCAAAAAAGGGCGACATGGCATTTTGGACAGGCTCCGAGCGTGTAAATGAGCGGATAAATCATGCCGTACTTTGCAGAAGGCTCATATTTTCGGTGAAGCTCATCGGTCAAGTCGCCTGCAATCATACGACCACTTCCAGAAAGCATTTCTTCGCGCTCAAAATCTCGCTGACAAAGCGGACAACGTACCTTTGTTTTTGACCAATAAGAAATCTTTGGCTTTTTGTCTTCGCCCGCCTTTTTTTTCGACACGTTTGCGTACATCAGTCAGCCTCCTGCTCAGTTTTTTCTATTATAACGAATGCCGTCGCAAATTCTTTTTCATGGCTCAGCGACAAATGCACGACGCACTTCCCTGCCCGCTGAAAAAGCATATTTCTGGTCGCCTCGCCAAATGCAAACGACGGTTTTCCTTCTTCATTCTTTATGACCCAAAAATCCTTTAAGGTCAATCCGACAAATCCAGTTCCCAAAGCTTTGGCAAACGCTTCTTTCGCCGCAAACCGAGCCGCATAATGCTGGCAGGCAGCTGAAGGATTTTTTTCAAAGGTTCCGGTAAATCGCTCTTCCTCGGCAAAAAAACGGGAAATCAGCTCATTATTTTTGAGCCAGCGTTCAAATCGGGAGACTTTTGCGATGTCAGTACCGATACCGTATATCATTCCTCATCCTTTGCAGGCACTTCTTTTACATCTTCTTCCGTGGGCTTGCGCTTTACCGAAATCCGAATGCGTTTTGGAGTCTCGTCCAATGCCACCGTTCCTGCCGGCAAATTAAAGACCAGCGGCACCTCATGCACGCCCTCTTTGTCAATGCCTTTACAGTCCGCCAGAACAGTCGAGACACGCGGCGCATAGTTCTCCAACGACAGCACAGGTCCGCGCAGAGACAACAAAATCGTATGTCCTGAACCAGTCGGCTCAAATTCTGCGCGCAAACCAGAAAGATTTACAATCGCAGAGTCAAAGCGTTTTACCATGAGTTTGGGCGTCACCTTTGCCGTGAGCGTCACCTTTTCTCCGTCAGAGAGATGCAAAAATCTGCCCGGACTTTCAAGCTGAACAGGCATCTCCTTATCGGTCTGTATGTCGGCAATCGAAACCATTTTTGTCTGCAAGCGACGGCAGTTGTTCACCATGGATCGAGGACCGGTGACACGCACTTCCGGCGGATTGATTTCAACGGATTTGAGTTCATATCCATGGGCAGGGTCGCCAGAAACCAACGGATTGACCGGCACATAGGCAGAAATCTGCTCCTCAATCTCAAGCGTGATGTGCTCTGGACTGACTTTCAGTTCCATCGTATCAAGCAGCATGGCATTTTTGCTCAGCGTCAGCTGAACGGGAACCAATGCCTTTCCTTCGCGAGAAATATAATCCAAATCAATAAAAGCAGAAAAATCACTTTCGTGAAGCGTAGAAATATTCTCCAGTTTTCCCCGCACCGTCACTTTTACGTTCTGCGGATAAGAGCTTGCCGCCACCATGCCATTTTTTGCCTCAATTCTGAGCGGCACGGAAAAAGACTTTCTGTCCAAGGTTGAGAGCTGAAAAAACAAATAGAAAAACAACGCCGCCACAAAACAGATGACTTTCGCAAGCCAGTTTTCACGCGCTTTCTCAAATAGTTGTTTTGCTTTCATTTATCGTGTCCTCAATCGTATATTGGTCAGGGGTGATTTCCAGAAGATTTTCCAGAATTTTTGTCAGCTGGTCTGTGGTCAAGTCGTAATGAAGTTTTGAATCATAGGCGAGACTGATTGCGCCAGACTCTTCCGAAACGACCAGCACCACGGAGTCGGACACTTCGCTCAAACCAAGTGCCGCACGGTGACGGGTACCAAATGTTTTTTTGATGTCATACTGCTCGGAAAGCGGCAAAAAGCATCCCGCAGAGACGACTTTGCCGTTCTGAATAAAACATGCGCCGTCATGCAGAGGCGTATCGTGACCAAAAATCGTCACCAAAAGCGGAGAAGACAAATCCGCGTTGATTCGGGTGCCGGTGTCCAGAATGTCGTCCATTTTTGTGTGGCGCATGAACACCGCGAGCATTCCGCGCCGCTGTTTGGAAAGAATTTCCGCCGCAATAATCACGGAGTCTACATACGTGTGACGGGAACGGTTTCCGAACGTAAACCACTCGCTCTGCCCCAACTTCAAAAAAATCTTACGGATTTCCGGCTGGAACACGATGGCAAAACTGACGACCAATGCGGGGGCAATCATGTTCAGCACCCAGCGCAGCATCTCCAAGTCCAAAAGCAATGCAAGCGCATAAGCAAAAGCAACGATAACCGCCGCCTTGATAATCTGAAGGGCGTTCGTTTTGATGACGAGCTGATACGCCTTGTACAAGATAAACGCCATGACAGCGATATCCAGCACCGGACGAATATAATTGTACAATGTTACAACATTATCGAATGCACCCACTTTTATATCCTCACCAACTGCGTTTATTCATTATGCCCTATTTTTGCCAAAACTGCCATAGTATCGACGGCCTCTTTTACATCATGCACACGAATCAATGACGCTCCGTACTGCACCGCAAGAAGATTTGCCGCCAGCGTTCCTGCCAGTCTGTTTTCAGTCGCCCGGCCAGTCAAATCGCCGATGACCGTCTTGCGGGAAAGCGCCATGAGCACCGGATACGAGCCGCCACACAATGCGCCGCACTTTTGGATAAGCGTACAGTTTGCCGCCGTGTCTTTTCCAAATCCAATGCCGGGATCCAAAATAATGTGGTCATCGCTGATACCGCATCCACGCGCATGGGCGACACGGCTTTCAAGGTATGAGTTCACTTCCGCAAAGACATCTCTATACGCCGTATCATTTTGCATTATAGCAGGAATTCCGCGTTTGTGCATCAATATGACAGGAATATTTGCATGAGCGACAAAAGAACCAAGCTGCGCATCATCTTCCAGCGCAGAAACATCGTTGAGCATGTCCGCGCCCGCATCCACAGCCGCCTGCATGACCGCCATCTTTCGGGTATCAATGGAAACAGGAATATCGCTGTGGCGGCGAACTTCTTTAATAAGCGGCACAATGCGGCTGATTTCTTCTTCTGCGCTCACATACGCAGAGCCAGGGCGCGTAGACTCGCCGCCCAAATCAAGGATATCCGCGCCTTCTTCAATAAGTTGCAGAGCACGGTCAATCGTTCCCCTGCTCTCTTTCCAAAACGAATCGGGAGTAGCGTTCACAATGCCCATCACAAAGGCGGGGCGGTCAGTAGAAATTGTTCGATTCGCAAGTCTCAATGACTTCATATTAAAATCCCATAAAAAGTCAATGAGGAAAATTCAATTTCCGATTTGACTTTTTACGCTGTTCCGCAATGCAATGAGGAACAGCAGTTGATAAAAAGTTTGCAACGCAAACTTCGCAAAGATAAAAACTGACGCTATTTCAGGCAGTTTTTATCTTGCACTCCTTGCAGCAACCGCTTTGCCGCGCCAGCTAAATCTCTGGGGCTCATATGCGCGTCCGAACAGATTTCGTCTCTCGTACCATGAGAAAGGAAAGCGTCGGGAAAAGCTTTTACCGCGATATTTGTAATTCCCCGTGAAAAGAGCACATTTTGTATGTACTCGCTGACTCCGCCCAATGCGACACCATCTTCTGCAAGCACAACGGCGGCATATTTTTCTGCGAGGCTCACTAAATAATTTTCATCTAAAGGTTTTATAAAACGCAGGCTGTATATATCCGCGTAGATTTCTTCCATGGCAAGCGAACGTACAGCCTGCACCGTCTCCGTGTAAAAGCCGCCTGTCGTCACAAAAAGCACTTTTTTCTGCACATCTTCCGCTGCCAGCGTGGGAACAACGTCTTCTGCCCGCACCAAAAGCCCGCGCCCGATTTCAACAGGAGAAGCAAACGCATCTGTTTCCGACGGGCAGGACATTTTTGGATAGCGGATTGCCACAGGCTTTTTCAATTCGACTGCCCATGCAAGACAACGCTCCAAATCCTTTGCCGAAGCGGGCGCAAGAATCGTAAGATTGGGCACGGAACGAAGCAATGCGATATCAAAAAGACCTTGGTGCGTCTCGCTGTCATTGGGAACCACACCCGCGCGGTCAAAACAAAGCACCACACCGCGGGAACTAAGCGCGACATCGTGGATAATCTGGTCTACCGCGCGCTGAATAAAGGTGGAGTAAATGGCGACAACGGGAACCATACCGCCCGCCGCAAGTCCGCCCGCAAAAGTGACGGCATGTTCTTCGGCAATACCCACGTCAAAAAAACGCTCCGAAAAGCGGCGGGAAAATGCGTCCAACCCCGTGCCCTTTGCCATCGCAGCCGTAATCGCCGCAATATGCGGATTTTTTTCTGCAAGTGAAATGAGCGCGTGGCTGAAACTTTCGGTAAAACTCAGCGTATCGAATTTTTCAAATGTGCCGTCTGAAATCTGGAACGGACCGATGCCGTGGAATGTGGCTGGGTCGTTTTCTGCAGGGGAATAGCCTTTTCCTTTTGTCGTGCGCACATGGACGACCACAGGCTTGGGAAGATTCCGCACCCGTCTGAAAACTTGCTCCAATTCAGGGATATTATGTCCGTCAAGCGGGCCTACGTATTCAAAGCCCAAGTCTGAGAAAAGGTTGTTGGAAAGGAGAAAACCTTTTAGAGCGCGCTTAAAACGAATAATAAATTTACCCAAATGCCGTTCTGAATTGGGCAGCTTATCTACTAAATGGTCGATTCGGTAGCGGAATGTCTGATAGGTGCGCGTCATTGTGAGCCGGCTCAAATAACGTGAAAGCGAACCATTGTTCGGGCTGATGGACATCTGGTTGTCGTTCAGCACCACAATCAGTTTTTTGGAGAGCTGACCCGCATGGCACAACGCCTCAAACGCCATGCCTCCTGTGAGCGCACCGTCTCCGATGACCGCCACCACTTTTCCCGCCTTATCCTGCAAATTCCATGCGGTCAACAAGCCCAACGCCTGTGAGACCGAGGCGGAAGAATGTCCGTTATCAAAATAATCGTGCTCGCTTTCCTGCGTGCGGGTAAAACCTGAGATGCCGCCATGCTTACGAAGCGTATCAAACTGCCCGTAGCGGCCGGTCAGCAATTTGTGGGCATAGCACTGATGGCTTACGTCAAAAATAATCGCATCTTCAGGGCTGGAGAAAACACGGTGCAAGGCAATGGTCAGTTCCACTACGCCAAGATTACTGGCAAGGTGACCACCATTTTTCGCGACGACCGCAAGAATTTTCTTTCTGATTTCTTCCGAAAGTTCGGGAAGCTGAGATTCTGGAATCTGTTTTAAATCTTTAGGCGAATTAATAGAAGAAAGAATCGTAAAACTGCCCTCCCCGAAAAAAAAGACCGCGCAGTACAATTACTCTCGCGGTCTTTCAAATTACGCTTTGTACGCACGTAAGAGTGTTACTTGCTCTTATGACGATTGCGTCTAAGCATCTTCTTTCGCTTGTGTGTAGCCATCTTCTGGCGCTTTCTTTTCTTTCCACAGGGCACGACGGGCACTCCTTAGTAAAAAATGTGTATTCATTATATCAAATAACGCACTTTCGTCAAGTGACATCATTGAATCCGCTATTGTTTTTCGATTCTGTACTGTACTTTCTCGTTGAACAACTGACTTGCCGCAAGAGAAACGACCTTTCCATCATTCATCTCAATGACAGGGTCTTCAATCTTGGACATCTGGAACGCACGGCGACTTGCCGCCACTGTAATCTCATACACGTTACCAGAAAATTTTACCAATGCTTCAAGGGGGAAAATCATTCAAATCACCTCGTATATTCATTCATTATATATGAAAAGAACACAATGTGTCAAATGGTCAAAAAGAATTATCAGCAGATTACACAGTCGGACACAAGACAAACCTTTATACAACACTCAGTTCATCATCGAGCAAGAAAAACTCTCTTTTGCAATCTGCCTGTTTCTGATACACTACAGTCCATGAGCCGGAATTCATCGAGCGAGGCATTAGTTTTGACAACTCACATTCAGGGTGAAAACAACCGCTCCGTCACACTTTTAACGCCGGAGAACGGAATTGTGTACGCCACGCTCTTTGGAGGACCAAAAAGCAAATTGCGCGCGCAAGTAAGTCCGTTCAATCGAGGAAAAATCTGGCTCTACACAGACGACTCAAAACACACCTGTAAAATAACTGACTTTGACGTGACCAACTACCATCTTTCTTTCCGTGAAAATCTGTTCAAAACCTGGGCGGCTTCCTTTGCGGCGGAAATCGTCGTAAAGACAAAATGTGCCGGCTCTTCTGCACAATGCTGGTCGCTCATAAACGGCTTGCTTGACGGCATGGAGCTGACCGACGAAAATGGGAGCCGGCTGGGACTGGTTCGCTTTTTATGGCGGTACTTGGGACTGCTCGGCGTGCGTCCACAAACACGAAAATGCATTGCGTGCGGAAAATCATTTTTGACCGGCACACTGACAGAAGCTACCTACAAGGCTGCCTATGAGCCGGGCGAAAACGGATTTGCCTGCGACGAATGCACCGACATTTTTTCACGACAATTCGTATTAGGCCGCGCCTCACTCACCTATCTTGAAGCAGTCAGCGATTTGAGTCCGCGGGAAGTTCGTGCCATCAGTGTAGACGCACAGACAATGACCGAAATGAAACAACTCTGTTTTTATCTGATTGAAAATGCCTGCGGAACAAAACTCAAATCACTGGAATCCGGCTTGGGAATTTTATAACGCGCACGCCCTCACTGTCGTAAAAATTTAAGTGGCGCAATTCCCGAAAATGCAGTAAAATAGAAAGTGATTATGAGAGCGACAGATATTATCATGAAAAAACGCGGCACGAAGGGACGAAACGAAAGCACCACTCTCACCCGCGAAGAAATTAAATTCCTCATTGACGGCTATGTTTCGGGCGAGATTCCCGAATATCAGATTTCAGCGTGGCTCATGGCGGTGTATTTTAACGGCATGACCTTTGAGGAAACCGGCGTGCTCACCGACTGCATGTTGCATTCAGGCGATGTAATTGAACTGCACGGAAAAGACGGACTTACCGGACCGTTTATTGACAAGCATTCTACCGGCGGTGTGGGAGACAAGATTTCGATTCCGCTTGCGCCGATTGTAGCCGCATGTGGCGTTCAAGACCCGATGATGAGCGGTCGCGCTTTGGGACACACGGGCGGCACGTTGGACAAACTGGAATCAATCACGGGCTACAACGTGAACCTCACGCCCGACCAGTTCAGAAAAATCATGGCAGAAAACGGATTTGCAATGATGGGACAGACCCCTACCATTGCGCCCGCCGACAAAAAAATGTATGCCTTGCGCGATGTGACGGGCACCGTGGAATCAGTTCCGCTTATCACTGCGTCCATTCTCTCCAAAAAAGTTGCCGAAGGTGCGGACGGGCTTGTGTTCGACGTAAAATGCGGTTCCGGCGCGTTTATGAAAACACCTGAGGACGCGGAAGCATTGGCGACAAGCCTTGTCAAAACAGCGGCGGCAATGGGAAAGAAAGCGAGCGCGCTGATTACCAATATGAACACTCCGCTTGGCGTGATGGTCGGAAATTTTTTGGAAATTGAAGAGACTGTTCTGTGTCTGCAAGGAAAAGGCCCCGCCGACGTGATGGAACTCACCTACGCGTTAGGAGCCGAAATGCTTCTTCTCGGCGGAAAAGCGAAGGACACGGCGGACGGAATCGCACAGTGCAAAAAGGCGGTGGAAAGCGGAGAGGCATTGCGACGCTTCCTCAAAAATGTGGAGCAACAGGGTGGGAACCCCGACACATTGCTTTCTGAAATTGGAAAACGCCGCTCAAAATTCCACACGCAGATTGTCGCAGAACGCGACGGATTTTTGCGGCTCGATGCGTTTAAGACGGGGCTTGCAGGCGTTTACCTCGGTGTGGGACGCAACAAGACAACTGAACCAGTCTGCGCGGACGCAGGTTTTATCGTGCACAAAAAGACCGGCGACAAAGTGGCGAAAGGCGATGTGATTCTGGACGTATACGGAAAAGACGACGCATGTCTTGCGCCCGCAACAAAACTGCTCAAAGAAGAAGCGATTTTCTACTCAGAGAAAGCGATTCCCGCAGAACCGCTCATCTACAAGGAAATCCACTGATGAAAAATTGGAACAAAAAACCCGTCTCCCGTGAGCTGACCAAAGAGCTGCATGAAAAGTACGGTGTGGACGCGCTTACCGCTTCGATTTTGATTCGGCGCGGTGTGACGACGGGCGAAGACATACAATATTTTCTTGAAGATGACAAGCGTTTTTTGCACAATCCGTTTGAGTTTTCCAACATGGAGGACGCGGTAGACCGCATTTTACAGGCAAAGGACGAAGGCGAAAAAGTGCTGATTTTTGGCGACCGCGACGTGGACGGCGTGACAAGTACAACGGTGCTCTACGAATGCTTTACCGCGCTTGGAATCGACACACAATGGCGGCTCCCCGGAGGAAACGATGCCTACGGCTTAAACAAACAGACAATTGACGAATTTGCCGCCGATTACGGAACGCTCATCGTCACCGTGGACTGCGGCATCTCAAACACAGAAGAAGTTGCCTACGCCGCAAGTCTCGGAATCGATGTCATCGTGCTTGATCATCACAATCCGCCGGAAGTGCTCCCCTCACCTGCAATCATCGTGGACGCAAAATGTGAGGATGCAGGCTATCCGTTCCCGGACATCTCCGGCTGTGCGGTGGCATTCAAGACGACAAGCGCATTGCGTTTTGCTTTGAGCGAGCTCTACAAGCAGGAAATCTGTCTCCTTTCAGTGCGCCCGGTAAATGAAGCCTACACAATCAGCTGCCTGAAAGTGCAGAACCTCGTGCAAAAAGACTTGCTTGAAGAGACGATTATTCCCGGCACTGTACCAATCAGCAAAACGCGCCTCGTAGAATTTTTGCGTGGTCAGCAGATTTTTGTATGGGACGGCGAATTGACCAGCAAAATGCTGTCCGCTGTCTTTGGAAACGGCGTTGAATTCAATTTGATGGATATTCGTCCTGAAATCGCAAAACTCATTCCGTCAGTAGCGTCACTTTCTCTCGTGCGGCTCAAAACGCTTTCAAAAATCGCGCGGTATAATCCAGCAAAAGCAACGGAAATCGAAGGCTTTTACAATTTGTTCGTCACCTACATGAACAAGCAGCTTGCCGCCCAGTTCCCGCAAAATGCGCAGGCAGAAGAACGTGAGCTGCAATTGGTTTCGCTTGCCGCGCTCGCTGACGTAATGCCGCTCAAAAACGAAAACCGCATTTTTCTTCACCACGGACTTGCGGCAATCAACGCGGGAAAAGTGCGCGCGGGTCTTATGGAACTGATGTCGCATCAAGGTATGCTTGGAAAACGCATTACCAGCACCGATTTGTCTTGGTCAATCATTCCTGTTCTGAATGCGGCAGGTCGTTTGGGGCAGCCTGAACTTGCGGCACAATTGTTTATGGAAGAAAATCCGTCAAAACGTGATGAGCTTGCGGCAAAAATACTCAGTCTGAACGAACAGCGCAAGCAACTCGGCACCGAGTCTTTTGGCTATGCCATGGAAAACGCGGAAAAAAGTCTTGCGACACACGCAGGAAAACTCTGTGTCGTTATTGACGAGCGCATTCACCGTGGCATTTCAGGACTTGTGGCGGGAAAACTGGTGGGTCAGTACAATGTGCCCGCGCTTGTGGCGACTGTGGTGGACGATACGGTTATCGGCTCCATGCGCAGCTGCCGCGGCTACGATGTGACCAGGTTTTTGAACAAAATGGACGCGCTTTTTTTGAACCACGGCGGGCACAATTCAGCCGCGGGATTCAGCCTGAAAAAAGAACGACTGTCTGAGTTCACCCATGAGCTGGAACTGCTTGCGCCTACAATTGAGCTGGAAGCAGACAAGAGTGAGACCATCGACGTGGACGCTGAACTTCCCCCGCCCTATCTCAAAAGCGACATTCTGAACGTCGTGGACAAATTTGAGCCGTATGGTGAGGAAAACCGTCCGCTCACATTTATGTCGCAGTCACTAAAAATTGTCGATGCACAGCTGATGGGAAAAACTGAGCGCATGCATCTCAAACTCACGCTGGACTGTGGCGAAACAAAATGGCCCGCGCTCTTTTGGGGCGAAGGCGAACGTCTTGGGAGAGATTTTGCAAAAGGCGACTACGTGGACGTGCTCTACGAAATCAACCGGAATTTGTTTAACGGCGTAGAGACTCCGCAGATGGTTTTGAAAGATGTGAGAAAAACTACAGAAAGGAGGCAGTAATAAATGAGCCGACTAAGTATCAAAACGAAAGACCAGGCGCAGATTACGATTGAAGCGCTGTACACGGAACTTGAGCGGCGGATTGTGGCTAGTCCACCGGGATTATGTTATGTCGATTTGACAAGTTCCTTCATCAAACTCTGTCTTGCCCAATCCTGCGGAAAATGTGTTCCCTGCCGCGTGGGACTTTTCCAATTGGCGCGCCTTTTGGATTCAGTTCTTGACGGGAACGCAACCTTAAAAACAATTGACCTCATCAGAGAAACGGCGCAAAGCATCTACGAGTCTGCAGATTGTGCGATTGGCTTTGAGGCGGCGCGCATGGCGGTAAAATGCGTGGACGACTGCCGCGATGATTTTGTATCGCATATCACTGAGCATCATTGTGTGTGCAACTCAAACCAGCCGCCTGCTTGTGTGTCACTCTGCCCTGCCGCCGTGGACATTCCGGGCTACATCGCGCTCGTCTCACAAAAACGCTATGCCGATGCGGTGCGTCTTATCAGAAAAGACAATCCTATGCCCGTTGTCTGCGCTTTCATCTGTGAGCATCCGTGCGAAAACCGCTGTAAACGAAACATGCTCGACTCATCCGTAAATATTCGCGGATTAAAGCGTGTCGCAGTGGATATGGCAGGCAATGTGCCGATTCCAAATTGTGCGCCTTCCACCGGTAAGCGTGTCGCTGTCGTTGGCGGAGGTCCGGGCGGACTTTCTGCGGCGTATTATCTTTCGCTCATGGGACACAAGGTCACAATCTTTGAGCAGCGAAAAAAACTCGGTGGCATGCTCCGTTACGGAATCCCGAATTACAGGCTTCCGCGTGAAAAACTTGAAGAAGATATCAACGCAATTTTGTCCGCAGGAATCGAAGTCAAAACTGAAATCAGCGTCGGAAAAGACATCTCCATGCTGGAACTCAAAAATCAATATGATGCGGTGTACATTGCCATCGGCGCGCACACTGACAAAAAACTTGGGCTTGAGGGCGAAGAAGGTGCGATTGGCGTGATTCCAGCCGTCGAAATGCTCCGTGCGATTGGTGACGATGAAATTCCAAACTACAAGGGAAAGCGCGTCGTCGTCGTTGGTGGCGGAAACGTAGCGATGGATGTGGCGCGTTCTGCAGTGCGTGCGGGCGCAGATTCAGTCAAAATTGTGTACCGCCGACGAAAAGCCGACATGACGGCATTGTTTGAGGAAATTGAAGGCGCAGAAGAAGAAGGCTGCGAAGTCGTTGAACTGAAAGCGCCTGTGCGGATTGAGACGGACAAAGACCACAAAGTTACCGCGCTCGTCGTTCAGCCGCAGATGATAAGCGAAGTGTCTTATGGCCGCCCCGCTCCAAAAAATGCAAATCTTCCTGAAGAAAAAATCGAATGCGATTTGATTCTCGTTGCGATTGGTCAGGGAATTGTATCAAAGCCGTTTGAAGAATTCGGCATCGGCGTTAAACGTGGCGCAATTGAGGCATTGGATTCAAGTGAGATTCAAAATCTTCCGGGAATCTTTGCGGGCGGCGACTGCGTGACGGGACCTGCTACGGTGATTCGTGCGATTGCGGCGGGAAAAGTTGCGGCGGCGAACATCGACGAATATTTGGGCTTTCACCACGAAATCAGCTCGGACGTACAAATCCCGGAGCCTGACTACACGAACAAAAAAGCCTGCGGCCGTGTGGAAATGTCATTCAGAAGCGCGATTGAACGCAAGGCAGACTTTAAGCCGATTGAAAACGGCATGACGTGCGAGGAGGCGTGTCAGGAAGCGGGTCGTTGTCTCCGCTGTGACCATTTTGGCTTCGGTTCATTCAGAGGCGGGAGAAAAGAAACATGGTAAATCTTACAATAAATGGCATTCAAACATCAGTTCCCGAAGGAACGACGATTCTCGAAGCGGCAAAATCAGTCGGCATCACGATTCCGACACTCTGTTTCTTAAAAGATTTGAACGAAATCGGAGCATGCCGTGTGTGCGTGGTCGAAGTCAAGGGAATCGAAAAATGTGTTCCGGCGTGTAATTCTGTCGTCACGGAAGGCATGGAAGTGCTCACGCATTCAGAAAAAGCCCGCCGTGTGCGCAAGACGAACGTAAAACTGATTCTCTCACAGCACAATTTTCACTGCGCCACCTGTGTGCGTAGCTCAAACTGTTCGCTTCAGGACATCGCGCAGATTCTCAACATCACGGATTTGCCCTACGACAATGTTCCCGAAGAAAAGCCAATCAATTTTGACTTCCCGCTCATCCGCGACACAAGCAAGTGTATAAAATGTATGCGTTGTGTGCAGGTCTGCGACAAAATTCAGACGCTGAATATCTGGGACGTAGTGAACACAGGTTCGCGCACAACGGTCAATGTGAACCACAACAAAAAACTTGAAGAATCAGACTGCTCGCTCTGTGGTCAGTGCATCGTGAATTGTCCTGTGGGAGCGCTCCATGCGCGTGACGATGTGGGCAAAGTGCTTTCCGCCGTGGAAAACCCCGACAAAATCACAATCGTGCAGATTGCGCCTGCTGTCCGTGCGGCTTGGGGAGAAGATTTCGGTCTTACCCATGCAGAAGCGACGGAAAAACGGCTCGTCGGAAGCCTGCGCAAAGTTGGTTTTGACTACATTTTTGACACCAATTTCAGCGCGGACCTTACGATTATGGAAGAAGGAAGCGAATTCTTGGAGCGGCTCGGCGAAATCAAAAAATCCCGCGTTCCGATGTTCACGTCCTGCTGTCCGGGCTGGGTAAGTTTTATGAAGACACAATACCCGGAATATCTTTCACGGCTTTCTTCCGCAAAGTCTCCGCAGCAGATGTTCGGCGCAATCGCAAAGTCCTACTACGCGAAGATTCTTGGCGTGGACCCAAAACAATTGTTTGTAGTCTCGCTCATGCCCTGTGTCTCAAAGAAACGTGAAATCACGCTTGAAGGCATGGATTCCTGCAAGACTGGCGCAGATGTGGACGCAGTGCTCACCACACGTGAAGTCGCGCGTCTTTTGAAAGCATATTACATCAATCCGAAAGAAGCGGAAGAAGATGATTTTGACAAGCCACTGGGCGTCAGCACTGGCGCAGGCGTCATTTTTGGCGCGACAGGCGGCGTTATGGAAGCGGCTCTCCGAACGGCATACAAACTCGTCACCGGAAACAATCCTGACGCAGACGCATTCAAAGTGGTACGCGGTCTTGAAGGCATAAAAGAAAGCGAATTCGACTTGAACGGCACAAAAATCAAAGTGGCTGTCGCAAGCGGTCTCGGAAACGCACGGAAAATCATGGAGCTGGTAAAAGCCGGAAAAAGCGACTGGGATTTTGTTGAGATTATGGCATGTCCCGGCGGCTGCATAAACGGCGGAGGTCAGCCAATCCACGATGGAGGCGCTGACGTTCAGGCCCGCTCAAATGTGCTCTACTCGCTCGACAAAGCCAACAAGATTCGCTTTAGTCACGAGAACCCGGAAATCGCGGAGTGTTACAAAAACTTCCTCGAAAAACCATTGGGACACAAATCGCACGAACTTTTGCACGTAAAGTACTGATGAGTTTTTGCGCTGTCAGCAACCCGCTCCCAGCGCAAGCCCAATCAGGCGCACTGCAAGAGCACAGAGCCAGGCAATCGCGCACTGCCACAAAACCACACTGACAGCCCAGCGCGTGCCCAACTCACGCTTCACCGAAGTAATTGCCGCAATACAAGGTGTATACAACAGGCTGAACACCAAAAGACTTCCTGCCGCAAGAGGCGTGAGCATTGCCGACACATCGCCTGCGAAAAGAATCTGGAGTGTGGAGACGACGCTTTCCTTTGCCATAAAACCGCTTACGAGCGCGACAGTAATCTGCCACTCGCCCAGTCCCACGGGAGCCATAATCGGATTGAGAAGTTTTGCGACCGAGGCAAGGATACTTAGTTCCGCATCGTTGACAAACTGCAATTTCCAGTTAAAATGCTGCAAAAACCACACGATGATGGTCGCCATAAAAATCACCGTGAACGCGCGCTGCAAAAAGTCCTTCGCCTTTTCCCACAAAAGTTGCGCCGTGTTCTGAACGCCGGGCAAACGATAATTCGGAAGCTCCATCACAAACGGAACCGCCTCACCTTTGAACAATGTCTTTCTATATAAAAATGCCACACTGATTCCAACAAGGATTCCCAACAGATACAAGCCCGTCATAATCAGCGCGCCATACTGCGGAAAAAAAGCGTTCACAAAAAAAGCGTAAATCGGAAGCTTTGCCGTACAACTCATAAACGGAGTGAGCAAAATTGTCATGCGTCGGTCACGTTCACTTGGAAGCGTGCGCGTAGACATTACTGCTGGAACTGAACAACCAAAACCAATCAAGAGAGGCACAATGCTCCGCCCCGAAAGCCCGATTTTTCGCAACAGTTTGTCCATAAAGAATGCAACGCGCGCGATATATCCCGAATCTTCCAGCAGAGAGAGAAAGAAAAAAAGTGTCACAATAATCGGCAGGAACGAAAGCACGCTTCCCACGCCCGCAAAAATGCCGTCAATAACAAGCCCATGTAGACCTTCGTTCACTTCAATTGCCGTAAGCGCGCTGTCCGTAACAGCCGTCAATTTTTCTATGCCGATTTCAAGCAAATCCTGCAGCCACGCGCCAAAAACATTAAACGTAAGGTAGAACACAAGCGCCATAATGCCGATGAAAGCAGGAATCGCTGTCCATTTTCCCGTAAGAATGCGGTCAAGCATCTGGCTTCGGGTACGCTCTTTGCTCTCTTTAGGACGTTTTACAGTCGCGTCACAGAGGCGGTAGATGAACGAATAACGCATGTCAGCAATTGCCGCGCTTCTGTCCAATTTTCGCTCGGCTTCCATTTGCAGCGTGATGTGCTCCAGCGTTTCCTTTTCGTTCACATCAAGGTTAAGTTGATAGAGAATAAGTTTGTCGCCTTCCAGCAATTTACTCGCTGCAAATCGCACGGGAATCTTTGCGCTCTCCGCATGGTCTTCAATCAAATGGATAATACCATGCAACGCGCGATGAACCGCTCCCCCATTGTCTGTCTTGTCACAAAAATCTTGCCGAAGAGGCGGCTCCTGATTTTTCGCCACATGCATGGCATGCTCCACCAATTCTTCGATACCCTGATTTTTCTTCGCTGAAATCGGAACGACTGGAACGCCCAGAATAGATTCCATGCTGTTCACATCGATTGAGCCGCCGTTTGCCGTCACCTCGTCCATCATGTTGAGCGCGATAACCATCGGAATGTTCAGCTCCAAAAGCTGCATCGTGAGGTACAAATTGCGCTCGATGTTCGTCGCGTCCACAATGTTGATGATGGCATGCGGTTTTTCTTCAAGCACAAAATTCCGTGAAATGCGTTCCTCGCTCGAATATGGCGACATCGAATAAATGCCGGGCAAGTCCGTGATAAGCGTATCTTCATGTCCGCGGATTACGCCAGTTTTTCGGTCAACCGTCACGCCGGGAAAGTTTCCCACATGCTGATTTGAACCAGTGAGTTTATTAAAAAGCGTAGTCTTTCCGCAGTTCTGATTTCCAACGAGCGCGAATGTAAGTTTTGTTCCGTCAGGAAGCGGATTTCCGTCGCCTTTCGCATGAAATTTTCCGCCCTCGCCCAAACCGGGGTGATGCGATTTTGAATGTGAAGTCTCAATTTGCTCGACAGTCGTTTTTTCAACAGGACTGACCGCAATCTGTTCCGCGTCCGCCACACGCAATGTAAGCTCATAGCCATGCAGACGAAATTCCATGGGGTCACCAAGCGGCGCATATTTTACCAGTGTGATTTCCGCACCCGGAATAATGCCCATGTCCAAAAAGTGCTGGCGAAGCTCACCGTTTCCGCCCAATTTCTCAATGCGGACTGTCTCTCCAATCTGCGTGTCGTTCAATGTATTCATGACAATTTAAAAACTAGCACGCTCAAACATCGTTGTCAATAAATTTTGTCTACCATATTTTTTCGATTTATGCTACAATCCCTGTAATCATGAAAAAACATATTATTCTCACCCTATTGATTTTGCTCGGCTTTGCAGCATTCGCAGAATTGGGTCGCTGGCAAACCGATGATTACGGATTAAGCATTCAATATAACAAAACAGTACAACCGGGAGACGCAGTGTTTGCCCGCCTCATTCTCAAACCCAGAGTAAAAAAGGTGCGAAAACTCACAGGCACTTCAACGGGAACCATGCAGATTTTTACCACGCCCGTAGACGGAAGCGAGCAAAAATCAATTGGCAAAACGGCGATGTATCTCATCAATAAAGACCAAAAAGGAAAAGGAGCCGCAAAAAATGACGTGTTGCTCGCAGGCGTTCCGCTCTCATCGTACTGCAAGCCAGGCGACTACCAGCTCACGGTGACTTTTTCAGCGTTCGGAAAACCGGACTTCACATTCTCTCTTCCAGTCACAGTAACGGAAAAAGAATTTATCTCGGAAACAATTCCACTCAACGCATCGAATACCGCTATCCGGACAGACACAAGCAAAACGCGCATGGACCAAATCAACCGGCTGAACGCCATTTTGGAAGCGAAAAATATGGACAGCGTTTTTTGTGACGGCGCATTTTCCGCACCAAATCCAGCAACACGGCGCACTTCATTTTTTGCCGACCGCCGCATATTTGCCTACAATAACGGAAAATCTTCCACAAGCCTGCATTATGGCATTGACTACGGAATTCCTACGGGTAGCGAAGTTCGTGCCTGCGCCTCCGGAAAAGTCGTTATGGCAGAAAATCGCATCACCACTGGCTGGAGTATCTGCATTGAGCATTTGCCGGGCTTGTACAGCCTCTACTATCACATGAGCGAATTAAAAGCGGAAGTCGGACAGATGGTGCAGCAAGGAGAACTCATCGGCATTTCAGGCGCGACAGGATTGGCGACAGGCCCGCACTTGCACTGGGAAATCCGTCTGAACATGGCGGCCGTAAGCCCTGACTTTTTTATCGGGGACTTTACATTTGCAAACACGCAGGAAAGCAAGACATATCGCTAAGACAAAATGCGGGTCTTCACCTACATCTTTTCCAGCCCCACGCTAAGACGCAAATCGTCCTGATACCAGTCGATAATCAGCGAGAAAAGTGCGTCTTTGTAGCCGGGGCAATGTGCGATGATTTTCCAGACAGAGCCAGTTACCAGCTCATTTTGTGGCACCTCATCCAAATCTACCCACGAATTTTTGTACAAAATCGAAAACTTTGTTTTTCCCGTCAGTTTTTCGCCCGAGTGAGTGTCATACGAATGAGCGGTGATTTTTAGCTGACGACCGACATTTTTGAGCTCATCCAAATTGATAGTGATGTCGTTAGTTCCGATTGCAAAACTCTGCCAAACCACATAAGGACCCGCCGCCACTTTGATGCGATAATGTCCCGGTTTGACATACACTTTTTTTGCCGTATATTTTTTTGGCGCGTTCTGAACCGTCTGCTTTTTTGCTTTTGATTTGATTTCGGAAAAACTGCGGCGGCTGTTCTGAACCTCAGGAATATTTCTTCCGTCATCAACAAAGAAAAATGCGCGCGCAGGCAAGTCGCTGTTCACGCTCGCAGTCGCAGGAAGCGTCATATTCACTGTCACGGCGGAATACCAATGCCTGAGAATCGTCGCATGGAAATAACTTTCTGTCCATGCATACCATCCGCCAGCCGCAAGAGCTGCAACGCCTATGATAGCCAGCGTCACATTGCGAGCCGTTTGTTTTTTCTGCGCAAAGACTGGCACGGCAAATTGACGCTTTGTCAGCACACACTGAGCGAGCGCGAGACGAATCGCATGCGTATCAAAACGTGAGAGATATTTTTTGACAATATCAATAATCGGGTCCATGCTCTGATAACGTCGGTCAGGCTTCGCTCTGAGCATTTTACGAATCATCGCGCAGATTGGCTTTGGAATGGAGCGGTCAATTTTTCGCGGGTCAATGTACCGTCCTTTTTTTATGTCTTCCAGATTTTCAGCGGACAATTTGGAGCCAAACGGTTTTGAGCCGGTCATCATCTCGTAGAGCATCACGCCCATCGAATAAATGTCAGCACGTTTGTCCACAGAGCGCGAGTCAGAAATCTGCTCCGGCGACATATAGGCTGGCGTTCCGAGCGTTACGCCTGTTTTGGTAAGGCTGTCGTCTGTGCTGTCGCTTTCCTTGTCGCCATGCAAATCATCGCCCTTCTCGCTCGACGCAATGCCAAAGTCAGCCAGTTTCACTTCAGCACGGCGGGAAATCAGAATATTTGCCGGCTTGATGTCACGATGGACAATTCCTTTTGCATGAGCATATTTGAGCGCGTAACAAGCATCCAAGAACACGAGCAGAGACATTTCCGTTCCGAGCGCGACTTGTTTTTCAATCACCTCGCCCAGATTCATGCCGTCTACAAATTCCTCAACAATGTAATGTGAGTTCTCTTCAATAAAATAATCGTACAAATGCACAATGTACGGGCTTTGCAAATCCAAAAGAATCTGCGCCTCACGTTTAAATCGCTCGCGCACCGTAGGATTCCGACGGATTGTCAGTTTTTTGAGAATTACAAGCCGTTTGAGCGTGGGGTGCACCGCTTTGTACACCGAGCCCATGCCGCCCTCAGCCACAAGCCCCATAATGCGATATTTTCCAATGTAAACAGGCGTTTGTTCTCCCATTCTCTACTCCAATTGTATTATATCAGTACCAGGACAAAAAGTGTGCCCCGGTAAAATCACCGCCACCTGTTCCAATGACGGGTTGTGGATTTGCACCAGTTTTCCGCCTTGGCGAAGCGCGAATTTTTCTTGTACGGGGCGATGACCGGACAGCCAGACAGCGTTTTTTGCGCGTGATTTTCCAAGAAGATTCGCCATTGTCTTTTCCACGCTCGCATCGTCTGCCTCGTCGTTTGCAGTCCAAGTAAGCCCTATGACAACGGAAGGATTTTCCTCATAGTCGATGATTTTTTTCTTTGCGTACACGTGTTTTGGCTCGGCGTGGCTTACGACGCAACCAGGAAATACCGCGCACAAAGGAAGCGTATGTTCCCACAGGCTCATCATGTGCAAAATAGCATCTCCGTACCGCGAAAACATAAAATCATATACCATGTTGCCTTCGTCAGCAAATTTAATGAACGGATAATTACCCCGCCCGCTTTCGTTCAAAATATTCTCGTGATTGCCTTTGAGGAAATGAAAATGCTCCGGGTACGCGCCTTTGACGCGCAAAACCATTTGAAAAAGCGTAAGATTTTCCTGCATCTCTTCCGTCATCGGCTCACTCGTGTAATTTCCACGCTCGTACTCATTCCATGCAGAAAGCCAGCGGTTTCTTCCGCGCATTTCCGAATGAAACAAATCGCCCACGCACACTATGCGGATTTTTTTCTGGGCGAGAGCGTCAATCACCACAAGACTTTCTGCGGACTCTCCGTCATCAGTTCCAATGCCCAGATAAGACAGCGGCGTTTCCATAAGATGCATAAAAAAATCGCACCGCGCATGTAAATCAGGCACAACAATCAGGGGCAATTCCGGCGCATCTGAAAAATCAAGCAAGCCTCCGCCCTTCTCACCGTCATCAGTTTTTTGTCGCGGACGATAAGAATCAGATTCGCGTTCCAATACGGTAATAGCTTCGTCGGTGAGCACTAATAAATCATTGTGCTCCGGCAAAACGTGAGTCTCATAGATTTTTTTCAGCTCAGAAAGTAACTGGTTCATCATGCTCTTTAGGACATAACAAGATTTGCGCTGCCGATAGTAATCTTATCGCCCGAATTCAATTTGATGTATTTTCCATCGGGAATGCGCTTGCCGTTCAAAAAAGTGCCGTTTGTGCTTCCGTCGTCACGCAAAAAATATGCGTCCCGGATTTTCTGAATCAGCGCATGATGACGGCTCACCAATTTATTGTCCACCACCACATCACATTCCGTAGAGCGACCAATCGTTATCTTAGCCGCCAGTGTGATTTTTTGCTTGTTGAACATCAAGTATGAGACTTGTGAACCTTCCGCAATTCTTTCCAAGTGCTGACCAAGCGCACTCGTAGAAATAATCGTCGTATCTTTCATATAACCTCCATCACATATTTTCCAATTCTTCTAAATTTAAAAGCCCTAAACTTCCCGCAAAGATTTTAGCGCAGTTCACCTCGTAATCCGCCCATTGCGAAGGCGTATGTGCACGGAAGAACACCACCACACCCGACGGTTTTTCAGAGTCACCAATCATACAATGTAACGCTGAACAGATTTTTCGTTGCTGCATCGCAATTGAAAACTCGCCGTCATCCTCAGGAATCTCATTGGGAAAATTAAAGCAAAAAAATCCGTCCCGCTGAATTTTCGCAAAATTATCAGAAAGAACGTAATCTGCAAATTCCAATTCAGCGCGCTCAATGCCCACGCTAAAGACACGGTGCATATCGTTACCAGCGTACACAATTATTCCGTCTGCCGCATAAGTTCCGAGTATGTGGCGCATAATGTTCATAATCGCACCGTGAGGGTCGGCGCTGAGCTGCTGCAAATAGGTCGCCATAAATTTCAATTCCTGAATCTCGCGCCCCTCAATCTTCTTTCCTTCATTTTTTGCAGCCTGAGCATCCGCATACGCCTGTGCATGTAAATCGTCACGGAAGAAAACATAACGGTTGCGGCCCTTATCTTTCGCACGATACAAACAAAAATCAGCCTTACGGAACAATTCGTCGTATGTCTCTCCGTTTGCAGGATACACAGCCGCACCGATTGAGCATGTTAAATCAATGCCTTCAAAATTTCCCAAAAATTCTTTTTCGATTTGCACAAGCAAAGCTCTGAGCATACCGCGCAAAATCTGCACATTCTCCACGCCGTTCAGAAGAAGCATGAACTCATCGCCACCAAAACGCCCTACAACGCCATCTCCGCCCACAACCTCTTTGATTTTTGCGGCAGCACGGGCAAGAACACGGTCTCCTGCCAAATGCCCGTACATGTCGTTTACCGGCTTAAAATGGTCAAGGTCAACAATTACCAGCGCAAAACTGTCATTTAACTTTGCCTTAAAACGATGCTCCACATATGCCGTAATCGTTTTCTTGTTGTACACTTGCGTGAGCGCATCCAGTTGCAGTTCGTCCAGCAGATTGTGCGCATGGTGAATTTGGCGCAAAGACTCATCGCTGAGAATTTGCCCAATCATGTACACCTCTTGGTTTCCCTCATGCAGACATTCATGCCGCGTTCCGACAAAGCGCAAATTTTCCGTCACCGCCCCACCTGTACGAATGGAACTGTTTATTTTGACCGCAAAATTGGACGGAAAAACCGTAATTTCATTTTCCAGCACTTCCAGCATGGAAATATCAGATTCGGGCACCAGTTTTTCCGAAATCATCTGCTCTTTCCAGTCAGAAAATTTCATCTCATAGACCGTCGTTTCCAAGCCCTGACTATAATGAGTGATTTTAAGAATATTGTCGGATTTTCGATATGAAAAAAGGAATGAGCCTGTAAGTCCCAGCGCAGTACGCACCATGCTGTTCTCTTCCGCAGCAACACGGGCAAACTCAATAGCCTCATAAATGTCAAACAGACGAATACGAGCCGCAAATTTTCCGCGCACATTTCGTACGGTCACAAAATTGTAGCAGTACTCGCCCGTGTTTCTGAGCAGATGAAAAACATCAGATCGATTATCATCTTTGTTGTCTTTGCCTGTTACTAAGTCGATAAACCGCTGACGCTCATCTGGATGTACAAAATCAACAATATGGTCACACTGAAAGTCGAAATAGGTGAAGAAATCCTTAGTTGTCTCATCCGGTACAACATGGAGATTCATATCTAACAGTGCACTTCGATTTTTTACGGTAAGTGTCATAGTAAATAGTATAACATAGGTTTTCTAAAAAAGACACAAAAAAAACTCCAGCCATTACTGACCGGAGTTCCTGCTCACAGCAATCTATCTTTAGAACTGATATTTAATGCCGACTGAAACAAAGTCGTTGTTACGCCAAGCATAGTATTCGCTCTCTGTTTCGTCATCACACCAGATGTACAGACCACTCAAGCTGAGCGTAAAGTCATCGCCGCCCAGACGGAAGCTAAGTGACGGAAGAATCATCAAGTCTCTTGTTTCAAGCTGGAAGATACCCTTTACGTCGAGCTTGATTTTCTCATGGTTAAAGGTATCGGTGATGTCAACGATGAACTGATTGCGGATGTATTTGCCGGTCGCATCATAGTCGGTATCATAGTTTGTACCGAGTGTGCTCCACTGAACAAAACCGAGTCCCGGAACAGTAATACCGCCGTCTTTGATTTTGTCGTTGTTCAAAATATATTTACCAGTCGTCTGGAAGTTCAAGTTGATGTTGTGAATCGGCAGGTTGATATCAAAGCCTGCTTCCCATGCGATGCTGTTGTTGTGAATCCACGGGTCATCACCAGCGATATCTTTTGTCAGGTTATACGCAAGTTCTGCACGAGTGTTGAACGGACCAATAACAGTTGCCGCTTCCAAACCGAACACCTGCAACTGGTCATAGTCCAACTCAGGAAGACCAGTTTTTGGGTGAGCATATGTTGCTGCCAAACCTGCAAGCCCTGACTCAACTTGAGCTTTCACAGCTGCTTGAACAGCGGCATCGGTTACTTCCTGACCAGCAGCCTTTGCCTTTGCGAGAGCAGCTTGATATGCAAGCGCATATCCTAGTGATTCTGTATAGTCACTAGTGTATTTTTTTGTATTTCTATCAGTATGCAAGGCATTATAAAGAATTGTTTTGTAGGAATTTGAGCTCGGCTGTTTGTAATGACCGTAGTAGTAACTTGCGCCCAAGTCTACAGAGCCAAGAGTAAAGGTTGAACGAAGACCTGCCTGACTGTACTTCAGCTGTTTTGTATCAGAGTACAAAGAATCAGCCTTGAAAGTTGAGGCGTACAACAGAGCTGCTGTCGCACCCGGAGTCGTTGTCTGACCCAGAGCATAGTCTTTTATCATGTTTTCAACAGTCGATGTCAACGTCGCCGCTTTTCCCGGCTGCCACATTCCGCTTGCCGCAAGACGGTCAGGAGTCATCCACGGAGTATAGACACCTTCAAAGCGAGCATTGAACGGTGTGTTGTAAACAAGGTGGAACATCGGCTCTGCAATGCGGCGGTCAATATAGTCCGGCACGATAAAGTCGGTGTAATCGTTCGCATTGAAATTGTCGAGAACGTGAACTTTGTCACCCTTACCCCAAACCAATTTCATCTTACCTGCTTCCACCTGGAAGTTTCCAAGGTAAACGCGGGCTGTAAATTCCTGCAAGATGTCCTCGCGATAATCATTCAGAATAGAACGATTGAATTTGAGTTTTGCGTCAAAGTCAGAAAATGCGCCAGAATAGTTTGCGCCCAATGTAAAGTCCGCATTTGCCCATGTTGCCTTATTCCTAAAATCGGTAAAGCTTGAGTCATAATCATAATTGTTAAAATCTAAATTATTTCTGCGCGGAAAAAGTCTAGCGATGACTTCCGCAGAACCATTAAAGGTGAATTCTGGAGTGAACTCGTCGCTTCCGCCACCAAAGTCATCACTGCCAAAATCGTCTCCACCGAAATCGCCGAAACCTTCCTGTGCAAACGCAACGTTAGTTAAAAATAACGCAGTTGCAAGAGCAAGCACACATTTTTTGGTAATTTTCATAGAATCTCCTCAGATTAGAAATTTAACTAACCAAACAGATAAAAACCTGTTATATCTATTTTAATTTGATTTTCATGTAATTTCAAGATATTTATAGAAAAAATAGAATTCTTTTGCTATCATTATAGAAGAAGATTTGCTAACTATGGAAACAAAAGCGATTATTTTTGACATGGACGGCGTTCTGCTCGACACTGAGAGCGTATGTTTTGAATGCTGGAAACGCGCGGGAAACGAATACGGTCTCCCTGACGCAGAAGAAACGTATCGTCTTTGCGTGGGTACAAACATAAATGACACCATGGTGATACTGCATGACCGTTACGGCACAAAATTTGATGCCCAAAATTTTCACGCACGAACAGGCGAATTGTTTCATGTGATAGAAGCAGAAAAAGGGCTTTCGCTCATGCCACAAGTGAGAGAGTGCTTAGACTCACTTAAAGCGGCAGGCTATCGTCTTGCGGTCGCATCTTCTACACGCACTTCCTCAGTGCACCGACAACTTTCCGCAGCCGGAATCATCAGCTACTTTGAGACCATCACCTGCGGCGACACCGTAAAGCATTCTAAACCCGCTCCCGACATCTACCAAAAAGCCTGCAAGTCTCTTTCGCTCTCCCCCGCTGACTGCATCGCAGTTGAAGACAGCCCCAACGGAGTGCGCGCGGCAGTCGCAGCCGGAATACCATGTGTTCTCGTGCCAGACCAGGTGCAACCTACAGAAGAAATTCGCGCGCTGTCCACGACGGTTTTAAGCGATTTGGGAAAACTTGCGGCATTCCTTGCAGAAAAAAAATAATCACCAGACAGCCATTTTTGCCCCTGGTGATTATTTGTACTGCTTGTAATTTTGCAGATTGTTATTTTGCCGCTTCTTCTTCAGCAGGCTCTTCCTGATTGTTTTCCACCTTAAACTGGTTGATTTCAGAAGAGACGTTATTGATTGAGTCTTGATTTTCCTGACCGATGGCGTTCACTTCCTGCATACCATTGTTCAGGCTTTCAACACCATTTGCGATTTCGACCATCGCGCCGTTAATCTGCTCGGTAACAGACTCAAGTTTTTCCATTTGACCAAGCACAGCCTTGCTGCTTTCCTGCATTTCGGCGGCGTTGCTCCGTACTTCAGCGGTAATTGAACTGATTTCGTTCATAGCCTCAATGACCTGCTGTGAACCGGCATTCTGTTCGTCCATAGCCGCCTTGATAATGCCTTCCTGCGTATTGACCGTAGAAGTGTGCTCGAAAATCGTGTCAAACTGACGCTGCAACTCATAGCTGCTCTCGGAGACAGACACAATCATGTCGCGCAATTTTTTCAGCACGTTAGTAATCTTCTTACCCTGCGTGTCAGAGTCTTCGGCAAGTTTACGAACTTCGTCCGCAACAACGGCAAAGCCTCGTCCCGCATCTCCAGCATGAGCCGCCTCGATAGCAGCATTCATAGCGAGCAA
Source organism: Treponema sp. (assembly GCA_017450535.1). GTDB lineage: Bacteria > Spirochaetota > Spirochaetia > Treponematales > Treponemataceae > Treponema_D. The sequence continues at coordinate 6,118 of JAFSTK010000127.1, read as the reverse complement.
GTTTGTCTGGCTCGCGATATTACGGATAACCGTAGATGTCTCAATCAAGCCGGCAGAATCTTCGGCGACCTGACGGGTCATCTCTACAGTCTTAGTGATTGCGGCGCGTCCAATCTCAGCAGATTCCTGCAGCTCACGCACATTAACCTGGTTTTTCTCCAAGATATCCGTAACTGACTTAATATTAGCGACCATCTCTTCAACAGCCGCAGACGAATGAGCCACATTTTCAGACTGCGTAGCAATATTCTGGTTCAAGATATCAATGTTACGCACAATGCTGTTCACCGCCTCGTTGGTCTGAACGACACTCGTACCTTGATTTGTTACATCGCGGTTTACGCTGCCGATATTCGCGCTGATTTGATTGATTGCCGCCGCACTTTCAGACACGTTGCCAGTCAGTTTCTGACCGACTTCCTGCATGTGCTTAGACTCTTCGATAATCGATTTGAGCGAATTTGCGATTTTTTCTATCGTCTGGTTAAAATATTCAGAAAGCTGACCAATTTCGTTGTTCGTCAGCACGGGAAGCCGCACGGTAAGATCGCCGTCACCGCTCGCAATATTTTTAAGGATAGCGATAACTTTTTTAAGCGGACGAATGATGCCCCTCGCAAGCAAAACAGACACCACCACCGAAAGAATCATGCCCAACACAAGCGCAATCACAACCGTAAAGACGATTGCGTTTGTCCCCGCCTCAATTTCGCTCGTCGGAATAAGCATCGCATAATCCAACGCCATGGCATTGTTCACCGAGCCGAGAATACGGATTTCGTGGGGCTTTCCTTCAATTTTTTCATGGAAAATACCCGCAAATCCGGCCGTATAGCCTTCCAGCGCATGAATGCCAGTCTCATAACATGCCTTCATCACCAGCTGGCTCTCGTACGGGTCAACAACTACGTTGCCGTTCATGTCAAGCATATAGAATTTGATGTTGCCCATCGTCGTAGAGTCACCAACAAGGTATCCCACTGACTCCGCAAGCAACTCAATGGCAGCTATACCGTTAATATCGCCGTCCGTGTCATTATGCGTGGTAAGCGCACAGGCTATGACAAGAGTTCCGTCTTCTTTTTCATACAAAGGAGAAAAATAGGGAATGCCGTCCATATCTTGCGCAAGGTCATACCACTCGCTGCTGATTGCATTTTCATACGTAACCGCCCCTTCCGGATAGCAGATTGTCTCTTCCGTCTCAAACAGTGAGACCGAAGCAGACACAATATTCGTATTCGCCTCTGCAATCACCTGCTCAAGCTCCAGCAACGAATCTGCATCATAATTTGCCGCTAGAGAAAGCTGTGCAGTTGAATTAGAAATTCCATTAAAGTACGCTGCCAGCGTAGAATCTGTCAGACGCATAGTGGTAGATAACTTATCTGTAAACTGATTTTCATTAAGCGGCTTTACACGAACATAAATCGTGACACCTAAAGTTGCAAGCAAAAACAATACCAAACAAGTAATACCAACGATAATCAAATTGGCAATTGAAGCAGGTCTTTTTGCAGTCTTCATTTGTGGAACACCCTCCTATGACCTATATACACTCTTCTATATATTATATAACATTAAAAAAATATGTCCATAAAAAAATCTTCACTTATTATTTTTTCTTAAAAAAATATCGTGCAAATTAGTTTTTGATTGTGTCTTTTTTAAAACTGCGTTATTCTATATATATACTATATACTGTAATCTTCGGAGGAATACTATGAAGAAATTTTTGGCAATTGCATTGGCAACGATAATTACAGCGACAGCCTTTGCAGAAAGCGCAGACGATGTTATGCGTAAAATGACCGGTCTGGAAGCACCCGTAAGCAGCGCAAGCACGCTCAAGATGGAGTTTTTGGACAAAAATGGCAATGTTACCGAAACCCGCCAAATGCGCCAGTTCGGCATGAAGGATCACAACAGTCTCAAAAAGACCATCTTCTATTTCGATACGCCCGCATCCGTAAAAGGAACCCGCGTTCTGCAGGTAGAAAACAAGGGTAAGGATGATGACAAATGGGCTTACGAGCCTTCTCTCCGCACTACCCGTCAGATTGCTGCATCCAGCCGCCGCGCATCATTTGTTGGCTCAGACTTCACCTACAACGACATGACTGTCCGCAAGTTTGAGGACGACAAAAACAAAATGCTGGAAGAAAATGCGACAGTTACCGTTCTCGGTAAAAAGTACAATTGCTGGAAAGTTGAGTCTACGCCGGTAAAGAAAGACGTGGAATTCACCTACCGCTACATTTGGGTAGACAAAGAATCATTCCTGCCCATGCGCATTGAATTCTACGACCGCAAAGGTTTGTTCAAAGAATGGGAGACGCTCGGCTACCGCATGGTAAAAGGTGCTGACGGAAAAGTAAACTACACGTTGCGTAACGGCGCAGAAGTACGTAACCTTCGCACAGGACACGGCACTCGCGTTACGGTAACAAAAGTTGAGTTTGATAATCCCAAGAGCATCAAACAGGAATACTTTACGACAAACTGGCTGAACACAGGAAAGTTCTAAAAATATCACGTGGGTTTTCTTAGCGCAATTCGCTTTGAAAACTCGTAAAAAACTTAAGCGTGATTTGAAGTGCACCCCTAAAGTTGGACAAAAAAGGTTCAATTTTAGGAGGTGCATTTTTTATGCATTTTCCTCAGCAAAAATCTCATCAAGCGTCTGAATAAGCTGCCGCACCACGGCAAAATTATCCCGCAGACGAATTCGGTAGAAAATCTGGGTGCCCTTTTTTATCGGCTCCACAAGACCACAATTTTTAAGCACTTTCAAATGATGGGAGATAGCCGGACGAGACAAAAGCGATTTTCCTGTCAGTTGCGCCACATTAATTCCCTCATCAGCCGACTCCGCCAAGTCAAGGCAGATTTTCTGACGTGTTATATCTCCAAGCGCAACAAAAATCTCCGAACAGTCCTGAAACTGTTTACGAGCAAGCGTTATTTTTTCTTTATCAACCATATGCCCTCCTGTCTACAAAATCACCAGTTTTTCCTAATTGTCTCTTGACTTAACGCAAGGCACGCTGTATATTTAATTTATCGGTTTAATCATTTGAACCAATACTAAAACATTCAGAGAAAAAATGCAAGTCTTTTGCAGTTTGTAAACGACTATTTTTTCTCAGCATCTTAGGAGAAGGAACATGATTAAAAAAATGTTACGTGGCTCATGGCTTATCATTGCCCTGAGTCTGGTGATTACTGGCTTTTTTAGTTGGCAGCTGAGAAAAATCAGCATTGAGAACACTGTCCGCATGTATATGCCCCAGTCCTCAGAATCATACAAGCGAATGATTAAAACTGAAGAGGATTTTGGCAGTATGATGGTGCTGGGTATCTCGCTTGAAACAAACAGCGACTCGATTATTACACCAGAGTACATCGAAATTCTAAAAGTAATCACCGAGCAGATTGAGCACGTGGACTATGTGCAAAGCGTTGACTCACTGGCAAACATCGATTTTATCGTTGGAAAAGAAGGAAGCCTCGTAGCAGCAAGCGTTCTTGGCGGCGACAGTTACACGGGAAGCGCACAGGATATAGAAGCCATCAAACAGCGTCTCGTTGACTGGCAGGAATTGTACAACCGCTTTATCATCACCGATGACAACAAAACAACAGCACTGCTGATTACGTTAGATCCAAAAGATGAGAACGGCGACATGCTGAACTCAAAGCGACAGATGGCAGCACTGCACACAATCAAGCAAATTTGTAAGGAAGCGACTGCCGGCTCTGATTTGGAAGTGCGTTTTTTTGGCGACCCTGTTCTGAGCGATGACGGTTATAATTTTATGATAAGCGACTTGACGACGCTCATTCCGTTCGTTGCGCTGGTCGTTCTGCTTTCACTTTTTTTCTCATTCCACACATTCAGCGGCACCTTGCTTCCGTTGATTACGGTTTTGATGAGCACCATCTGGTCAGTGGGCATCATGTGTCTTTTGAACATTACATTTACCATTATCGGAAGCGTCATCCCAGTCTGTCTGGTCGCATGTGGTTCCGCATATGGCATTCACGTTCTCACCCACTACTACATCGCGCTGGATAAAATTGAAGGCGAGATAACTAAAGAAAAGCATACAGATGCAATTGTCTACGGCTTAAAGGACGTATGGGTTGCCGTTGTGCTTGCGGCAGTCACCACAATCGCCGGCTTTATTTCTAATATTACCAGCCCGATTATGCCGCTTAAATCATTCTCTGTTTTTGCGGCGGCAGGCGTTGCGTTCTCTCTGATTCTTTCTGTGACGCTGATTCCGGCGATGTTGTATGTGACTCCAATCAACAAAGTAGGAAAACACTGGAAAAACAAAAACCAGTTGAGCGCAAAACTCCGCGCAAAAATTGAAAAACAGCTGAAGCGTCGTGGCGGACAAGATTCAAACGAAGCGACGAGCAACACTTTGTACACTATCTACCATTTCTTCTCCGGCACAAAGCCGCGTCTGATAGTATCAACACTCATTCTGGTTATTGTCGCATTGATTGGTTTCCAGAGGCTTATTGTGGACACCGCATTGGTCAACTACTTCCCCCGCTCCAGCTCATTCCGCCAGGATATCACCTATGTGGATGAACATCTGGCCGGCTCAAACACATTGTATCTCCTGGTAAGCGGCGAGGAAAAGCCTGCAGATGAAGCAGATGCAGTTGCCGCAGACTCCGCAAACGATGTGGCAAGCGATTTTGACTTTGGCGACTCAAATGATGTAGCAAGCGACTTTGACTTTGGCGACTCAAACGATGTGGCAAGTGATTTTGACTTTGGCGATTCAGGCGACGAGTTTGGATTCGGTACCGAAGAAAGCACGCGCGCTGATGAAGAATCTCCCAAATCGTACTATATGATTGCAAACCCGGATTTGCTTCATGCGGTGGACGGATTGCAGAACTATCTTACTGAGCATTACGCAGGAATCGGCAAAATCGTCTCATTCACCACTTTCATCAAGCGTATGAATCAGGTGATGCACGTTCCTACATTGGATGACGCGGAGATAGAAGGCTATGATGACCCGAACAAAGTATACGCAAAACGACTCTCTTCTACCCAGACGGTACAGGAGGGCTTGGAAATGCTCTACGACGCATACACAGAAGCTGGCGGAAAATACGCTACGGTAGAACAAGTGGTAAACGAGCTTGCAAAGAAATTCAACTTTAACGGCATAAACTACTACGAAGTGCCATACGACACGTCAAAGTATCCCGTAGCTAGCCGCGAAGAATTGGGTGATTTGGTCACGCAGTACCTGTACCTTCTTTCCAGCGAACAGATTCAGCGTTTTGCGAACAACATGACCATGCCGACTTCAATCCGTTCGCAGGTTCAGCTCCGCACACACAGCACGGACGACACCGCAGAAATCATTGCGGCCGCACAACGCTATGCGGAAAAATACTTCCCAAAAGGCTACAAATTGGAAGCGACCGGAAACGGTGAAATGGAATACACGATGACAAAAATGGTCGTGAACAGTCAGACAGTAAGTATCATACTTTCTCTGGCGATGGTCTTCATCATCATCTCACTGTCATTCAAATCACCGCTTGCGGGTATCATCGGCGCAATTCCGCTGGGACTGACCATTCTGCTGAACTATATGGTGATGGGCTATGCAGGCATCGCGCTTGACTTGTGTACAAGTATCATCGCATCAGTGGCAATCGGCGTTGGCATCGACTACACGATTCACTTTATGGAGACATATCGAGCCGAGCGCGCAAAGTCAGAAGACCTTGAACAGGTAACAAAGAACACATTCAAGACCAGCGGGCGTGGCATTCTGACAAATGCAATTGCAGTTGGCTTGGGATTCTGTGTGCTTTTGTTCAGCAGGTTCATCATCCTGCGTTACATTGGTGCATTGGTCGCAGCGGTTATGTTCACAAGCTCAACGCTTGCCATGACCATTATTCCTGGCCTTCTAAATGTATTTGACCCCAAATTTATGTGGTCAAAAGAGCAAAAAGAGGAATATAATAAAAAAATAAAAGAAAACTAATACACTCGGCGGATAACCGCTGAGTTTCAGAGGAGTAAAATTATCATGATTAAGACAATGCTTAAATTTTCTTGGTTAGTTAT
>JAFSTK010000126.1 GCA_017450535.1 Treponema sp. | reverse complement strand
TCTGCGGAGTTGCGATGTATCCCGGTCCAATACCGTTACACTGAATGTTCTGTCCGCCGTATTCTGAACAGATGTTGCGTGTGAGCATCTTAAGACCGCCCTTTGCCGCCGCATAAGCAGAAACAGTTTCGCGACCAAGCTCAGACATCATTGAACAGATGTTGATAATCTTTCCGTGTCCCTTCTTAATCATGCCAGGCAGAACAGCCTTTGACACGATGAACGGAGCGTTCAAGTCTACGTCGATAACCTGGCGGAATTCCTCTGCCTTCATTTCCAGCATCGGAATGCGCTTGATGATACCTGCGTTGTTTACGAGGATGTCTACCACGCCAACGTCTTTTTCAATTTTCTTTACGGTTTCCTGAACCTGTGCTTCATCCGTAACATCGCAGATGTAGCCGTGGACACCTTTGATACCTGCGTCCGCATAGTTCTTCAAGCCCATGTCCAGCTGCTCCTGTCCACGGTCGTTAAAAACGATTTTTGCGCCAGCTGCGGCGAATGCTTTTGCAATAGCGAAACCAATGCCATATGAAGCACCAGTTACCCAAGCAACTTTACCAGTAAGGTCAAAATCCTTCATTTTGAATTCTGCCATTCTATGATTCCTCCAATTAGTTTGTGTCTTTTTATGATAAATCACAAACTTGCAATCGTCAATGGGCGAAGGGGAAAGAATACTGTTTCCGCGGCAAAAAAATTTGACAAAAAATCGAAAAAAATGCAATGATATGGTATGAAGCGAGTAATTCTTATTTTTTTGGTGATTCTTTGTGTGATATTGTCTTCTTGCGCAAAAGCGGGCGACAATACAGTTCGACAGGCGATTCAAGCATATGGTGCAGGTCAATACGACACCGCCCTGCATTTTTTTACACAAGCATTAGACGAAGACACCAATTATTCTCCCGAAATTTTATACACATTTATCGCCAACGTATACGCAAATCAAGGCGAATATGAAAAAGCAGTAGAAGCACAGGAAAAATCGCTGGAATTACATCCCGACTACCGTGGCTACGTAACGCTGGGCATGTTGTATCATCTGGTAAAAAATGATGAAAAATCCGCTGTCGCCTACCAGAATGCCATTGCACTGGATGGAAAAAAAGGCGAGGCATATGCCAGTTTAGGCGCACTCTACCTTGGACAGAACGATGCTGTGCAAGCGATACCAATTCTAGAAAAAGCCGCCGCACTTGAGCCGAACATTGCCGTAATTCAGGCGAATCTTGCAGTAGCATATGCATATGTCGGCGACACAGACAAAAGCGATGCCGCACTTTTTAGAGCGCGTGAGCTCAAATGCGAAAAAATTGACCAGTTTGAAGATAAAATTGACGAGATTACCCGCATCACTCCGCAAAAGTAGGAATCTCTTTTTTGCGCGTGTATTTGTAATCGTGAAAATGCGTGTTGGGTAAAAGCCCAGCAATGCGGTCGTTTTCTTTTTGCAGCTGAAATTTTATCATCTCTTTGAACGCCGTCATCAGGCACTCTGGGTCACAGTCATTTTGCACTACTTGCGCCGACTGCAATTCTTTTATGAGATAATAACAACTTTCTATCGTAGAAATGTATTCAGGCTTAGGCTCGCGCTTAAACGTAAAAATTGAGCGATATTCACCGCTGAACGACAATTTTGGAAGCGCAATCACATTCGTGCTGTACTGAATCATTTTCTTTGAGCAGAACCACGTGGAATCAATCACGATAACAAGCAACTTTTTTCCTGCCACCGCCTCCGCAAAACCTTCCTTTTTCGCCGTCCATGCGTCCTCACCAGGGTACAACAGCATAGAAAAATACTGCTCGTCCTCCAACAACGCGCACAGCCGCTCATTCTTCGTAAAATCAATTCCCACAATAATTTCAGAATCAATCAGCCCCGCATGCGCAATCCGTCCCGTTCCCGTACGCTGCCGTTTTGCTTCTTTTGGATGCATGAGGAATACAAATTTTATCCCGCAATCAAACGGCTCAAGATACTTACAAAAACAATTTTGAATTGGACGCAGACATTTATAGCAAATTTGGCGCATAGCAGATTGTAGCATAAAAAATGGCGGTGTGAAAACACACCGCCATCATTCATCATTTCACTTTGTACGCAAAAGAAATCAGTATGTCAAAGTCGTGCCAAGTTTTGCACCCGCTGTATTTGCTACATCTTTGCTTGCAGTAGCGGCGGTATATGCATATGCTGGTTTATACGTTGAACTTCCCGGTTGAGGAGCATTTACACAATTTTCCAACTGATTTGAAGCAGGGAAACTGTATTCCTCCTTTCCGTTTGTGCCTCCGTTAGCCAAATCGATACCTATAGGATTCTTGACTCCGCTAAAATAATTCGCCTCTGCCAAGATGGTACTTCCCGTACGCACATCAATACAATTTGAATCACGATATACGGTACTGCCTTCCTCTGACAAGAAGTAATTGTTGTAGATATGCGCCTTGCCCCAGCGGAACAACGGCTGGCGAGAGTTGATATTCTTAAAGAAACAGCCAACAATCGTCAAACGCATATTGCTGTCACCATCATCATGTGCATCGCCAGAGCCACAAAGGAATGCTTTCCAGTGGTCATGGAAATAGCAGTTTGAAATGGTAATCCACGCTGCACCGTTCTTCAAATCAAGAAGTCCGTCATACCAGTCCTTCGCATCGACTGAAGCTGTAATGGCGTTACCTGAATTGTCCTGCGGCATAAGATGTGAGAACAACTCGCAGTGGTCAACCCAAACATGCTGCGCCCCATTAAGAGAAAGTGCGTCATTTCCCTGACCTTTATATCCTTCAAGCGTGTCGTACGCAATGACTTCGCCAAAAATCAGATTACGGATGATGACATTGTTGCCAGAAACACGCATCTCAATGTTCTTCAAACCTGCGCCTTCTACCGCACCGTAAATGGTTTTGTTAGAACCAATATTACAGATAAGACTCAGATTATCCGTTGTCGTAATCCTTGTGCTGTTGGTGAATTTTACGATATAAGGGGTATTTCCAGAAAGTTTTGCCTTGTTTGTCTCCGATGTCAAGTCATTAAGAGAATTGATGGTAATTGTCTCGCCACCTGCACCACCAGTAATCGTGTAAGTCGCAGCCGCATCGCTAGTAACAGAAGCAAATCCAACCAATCCTGTCTGCTGAGCTGAGCCCGTCGGAATAAAGTGCGCATAAATCTTTGTCGCTCCAGAAATCGTAATTTCATGGGGATTCTCAGTAGAACCGTCTGTCCAACATTCAAAAGTGTAGCCTGATTTTGCAGTGGCAGTAACGGTTACTTTTGAACCCTCTTTTGCAGATGTAACCACCGGATTGCTCGTAACAGAACCACCCGCATCATTCTCAGACTTGCATTCAAACGTATAATACATTGACTTATCTGTGCCGTATGTAATTCCAGGTCCTTTCACGATAAGGCAGTCGATATTTGGCAATGAACCGCTATCACCACTTGGAATCACAAAACTGGTCTGGCTTTCAGAAGAAGCACCTGTAATGTAAACAGTATTTTCGCCCGCATTCAGAGGCACATTGCTCAAGAAGTCGGAATATGCCCAGCGACCTTCGGTAACACTGCTAGCACTTCCCTTGTTGTGATAAACCGTCTTGATTGCTGCCGTTGGATTTACACAGACACCGTTGACATATACCAAAACTCCGCGAATTTGTGTTTTTCCATTCCACATTGCATAACGAACGCCAATCTGTGCATTTGTTATGGCATTTTCTGACTTTACAGAATAGAAAATTCCTTTACCCGACGTAAGGCTTTCGGTATATCCTGTTCCTGTATAGCCAACATATTGAGCTTTAAAGGTACCTGTCGTACTTGAATAACCATTGCTGCCTTCTTCCTGAATGACAAGCGTATTTATTCCATTGCTGGTTACAACATCTTTACCAAAGACATAGTTCAGTGCAATTTCTTTTCCTTTTGTCTCTGTAGTTGATGCAAGTGCATCCTTGGCAATAGTAAGATTAACCTTCGCTGTTCCTGTCGCAGCTGCCGTCGCCTTGCAGGTATATTCAACAAGCAGACGAGCTTTTGTAAGACCGGCATCTGTTGTTGTAATTGGCTCAACAAGACGAACATAATTTACGCTAAGATTAGAATTATCGAAAGCAAAAGTAAAATACTTCGTTACATAAAAATTTCCATCGCCATCAACTTTGTTGTCTTCGGCCTGCAACACATCTGTCTTAAAGGTATCACCTTTCAGCGTGACGACAAATTCATTTTGTGCTGCCGCACCACACACAGCAACCAATGATGATTCAGAAGCGGTTACAAGTGCACTTGGAGCAAAAGAATATTTCAACTGACCTGTTGTCTTCTCCGTAACATTTTTAACCAAAGCGGTTTCTGCTGTTACAGTAGTAGTGGCATCAACTGCTTTTGAACTGGTGACACTCACATTTGCCTTCAATACGGTGCTGTCCGCAGTTACTTTTTCTTTCAATGTAATTGCATTTACCGTTATCCCGTCCGTTGCCGCAATCGTTATATATGATACGAGGCTTGCATTTACGTCCAATGCAATTACAGCATCAGAAAATTTTGTATTATTAGCCAATGTAACCGTGATTTCTCCAGAACCTGCTTCGGTAGCATTGCCGCTCACAGAACCCGTTACAGTGACATTCGGTGCCAAAAATGAAAATTTCTTAGACACGGCTGTGCTTGTCACTGCCTGCGTTACCAGAGGACCCGTTGCCGTAACCGTGATTGATGCCGTACCGTTAGCAGGCAGGGAACCGCTGAATGAATATGTTACGGTAAAGGTAGCGACATTCTTTTTATCGCTTGCGATTTTTTCCTTCAGGACAACCTTTGTGGCAGTCAATCCCGTAGACTGACCAAAATCGACCTTAACAGAGTCGGAAACATCCTTGTTTGCTGAATAGCCCAAGGCAGTATCCGTGAATTCCGCGTTCGACAGTTTCATCACAAAATCTACCGTAGCGGACTGATTCACGAGGACTACATTCTCCAATGAGCTGGAAACCTCAATTGAAGCCGTAGCAGGTTGAACAATCGGAACAGATACAGGACTATCCCCGTCACTGCTACAACTTATTGACGCAAATGCAATACTTGCCGCCAACAGCGCACATAGTATTTTTCTTAATTTCATAGAATAACTCCTTTTGTATGGTTTTCACCAAACTATATCTAAACTAGTATATACCTAATTTTTACAAATAAACAGTCAGCAATATGAAATTTTCTGATTTTAAAAAGAGAATGAGGAAATGATTGCTAAGAATTGTTGGCTCTTATAGAAAATTTACAAATTAGCAGACCAGTATGTGAAGAATTCAGACTTTAAAACATGTCGGGCAAAAACCCGACATTTCGTTTTTATACAATAGTGCCTTTTGTGCTGGGTACTTCTCCGTTGCGGCGCGGGTCAATTTCCACGGCGGCACGGATGGCGCGGGCAGCGGCTTTGAATAAGCCTTCCATTTTGTGATGGTCGCTTCTGCCACGCAAAGTGTCTAAGTGAAGATTACATTTTGCGGTCTGCACAAAGCCGTTCCAAAAGTCCTCAAAGCAATCGGTCTGGAAACTGTATTCTTTTCCGTCATCGCCTGCGGACACAAGCGGAATGCCTGTCAGTTCAGCATTACAAACCAAGAATGGACGACCACCAAAATCTACTGCGGCACGGAGCAATGCCTCGTCCATGGGGTACAAGAAACTGCCACTACGGTAAATGCCCGCACAATCGCCCAAGGCTTTTGCAAAGCATGAGCCGAGCACAATGCCAGTGTCTTCAATTGTGTGGTGCTGGTCTACGTTCAGGTCGCCTTTAATTTCACCGCTCAAATCGAACAGACCATGTTTGCAGAATGAGCGCAGCATGTGGTCAAAAAAGCCAATCGGATTTTTTACATCGCAGGTGCCTTTTCCGTCAAGGTTCAACGTAAGCGTGATTTGAGTCTCGCCTGTCTTCCGTTCAATTGTAGCAGTTCGTAGCATACAGTTTTATCTCCTAGCGGCATGGATGCGTAGTTCGTTCTTATACGGATGAAAAAACGAACTACAGAACTTTACGCAACTCGTATTCCACGATATCGGTTGCGCCGAGTTTTTGCAGTTGTGGCAGCAAGGTGGGAACTTCACTCTTCTGTACAGCGATTTTTACCGCGTAACCGTTGTCGCCGAACAATTGGCTCACGGTGGGGCTGCGCATTGAAGGCAGGCCTTTTACCAGATTGTCGAATTTGTCCTTCGCCACATTCATTTCCAGCATGACTCTGCCACGAGCATTCAGCACGGCCTCAAACAACATTTTGAGTTCCATGATTTTCTGCTTTTTGGCGGGGTCTTTGAGTGCTTCTTTTGACGCATACATTCTGGTGGAAGATTCCATAATCGTGTCTACGATTTTCAGATTGTTTGCTTTGAGAGAAGAGCCGGTTGAAGTGTTGTCAATCAAAATCTGTGCGAGCGCATCTTCGCTGTCCTGCACAAAGCCTTCGCTTGTTCCCCAGGTACGGAAGATAGTGCCGTCAATTTTTTTGCTTTCCACCCATCTCTTGCTCAGGTTCTGATACTCTGTAGCAATTGTAACTGGTGATTTGAGCAATGCATCGTAGTCAACGGTGTTCGGGATAGCGGCAACAATGCGTACACCGTCAAAGCCCAAATCCATGATTTCTTCTACTTTATCTTCAACGCCATTCTCATACACCCAGTCTTTGCCAGAGAATCCCAAGTCAGCCTTGTTGTTTGCCAAGAGCCAGCTCGTAATCTGCGGCTTAACTACCTGAAACGCCAAATCTTTCTGATTGGTCGTCGGGAAATAGGTGCGGTCGGGCAATTTGATTGAAATGCCCACATCGCTCAAAAGTTCATATACTGATTCATAAATTCTGCCCTTTGCCAGCAGAATGCGTAATTTTTCCATAATGACTTATGTCCTCAAGTATAAATTTTAGCGCACAAGGATGTGCGCTGAAAAGCCAAGACAGCAGCTTGTCTGCTGTGGAAGTTCTAGCCCACAGGAAGTTGGCTAGAACTTCGCTTTGCGTAAGCGGACTTCTTCAATATTTTCGCTGAAGAGCTCGCGCAAATCGTTCAAGCCCAGTGCCATCAATGCCATGCGGTCAATACCGATACCCCATGCGGCAACCGGAACATCCACGCCCATCGCCTTGGTCACTTCCGGGCGGAAAATGCCTGAGCCGCCAAGCTCAAACCAACCCAAGACAGGATGCTTGATATGCACTTCAACGCTTGGCTCCGTAAACGGGAAGTAGCCCGGCACATATTTTACTTCAGTTGCACCCGCCACTTCTTTTGCGAACATTTCCAAGAAGCCCAACAAAGTGCGCAAGTTTACGTCCTCGCCCAATACAATGCCTTCTGTCTGGTAGAAGTCGCTCAAGTGTGTCGCATCTACTTTGTCGTAGCGGAAACAACGTGCGATACCAAAGTATTTGCCGGGGATTTCAGCCTTGTGCAATTGATGTGCTGACAAAACTGTTCCCTGTGAGCGCAACACGAGGCGGCGCGTAAATTCAGTGTCAAATGTATAATTCCAACCACGGCTGCCAGAATTGCCACCGTTTTCGTGAGACGCGCGCACATTGCTCAAATACGGCTCTTCAATTTCTTTTGCGTGAGTCGGATTTTTGATGCGGTATACGTCGTGAATATCGCGCGCTGCGTGGAACTGCGGCATGAACAATGCGTCGCCATTCCAGAATTCAGTCTCTACGAGCGGACCGTCAAATTCTTTGAAACCGAGAGAGCAGAGCTTGTCTTTTACGCTTTCCAAGAACTGCACATACGGATTGGTGCGTCCCGGAATAATACGTGCCGGCGGAATGGCGATATTGTAGCCACGAAATGTAGCGTTTTTCCATTCGCCTGAGCTAAGCATTTTTGGTGTCACTTCGCCCAATTCGTTTCCAGTAACGCCCGCATTTTTAAGCGCGGCAACCACATCGGCTGCTGCTGCGGTCAATTTGTATACGACAGTTTCGCGCTCAACAATCTTAAACGGACTGTCAGCCGCGCCACGTTTTTTTGCAAAACCAGAGATTGCTTTCTGTTCGTCCGCGCTCAATGCGGCATTGTCCAGCTGACCATTTTCTGCGGCAGCCGCTTTTTCAAACAATGCTTTTGCAATGGTGATGCGGGCGGGAGTAGCGGCATCAGTGTATTCGGCTTTCTTTTCCGCATTCATTTTCAGAACGCCATCTTTTGAAAGTTGACCGAATGCGCTGCCTACGTCTTTGTTTTCAATGCCTAGACCTGCGGCGATTTCGGGCAGAGTTTTTGCGCCGTTATCTTTTACGAACGCAATGATGCGCTCTTCGGGAGTTCCCGTTTTTGCCATTTCACGACCGACATCAGTAATCTCATAGAATGTGTGCGGTGTGCGGCTGGCAACAGCGACCAAATCTTTTCCGCCGAGCCAAGAAAATGCCTGATTCGCATGACCCTCTTTGTAGTCCAACTCTTTCTGCAAGCGCTCTGAGGTCAGCTCATCTTTCTGTGTGTAATGCAAAAGCACCTTCGTTTCCAGAGGGTGCAGATTCTTTACGACATTTTGAATATCCATTGGGAGACTCCATAAATAAAAGTAGCCAGTTCCGCAGAAGTCCGAAACTGGCTTACGTTTTTTGTAAATTAGTTTGCTTTGTTCTGCTGCTGTCTGATGTAATCAGAAATGCTATCGTCAAGAGTGCGGGGCTTAAACTCGACCCATGAATGATAGCGTGCCCATTTGAGTTTGCGCTCATCGTTGTAATACTTTACGCTGTCTTTGCGCATATAGCGATAGCTTTCATACTGCATGTTCTGATCCTGGAAGTCTTTCAGACATTCAAGGATTGTGTTCATCGCTGCGCCCTGGTCATAAGAAACCGCCAGACAATCGTAGTAGATATGCACTTCATGGGTGCTGGGTGTGTATTCAAGCTGAACCTTTGCGGTTTTAATACCATCCTGATGCTGATCTTTTGGAACAATTGTGATTGTCTTGTTGTTTGCAATCAATTCCTGCTGCTTAAGGTAGTCATCCGTATCTTCAGCAAAAATCATACCTGTCGCACAAAACAGTGCAAATGCAATAGCTAGTATTTTCTTCATATGTTCGTTCCTCCTATGAAACACGATGTTTTTCACACCGCTTATGAAACATAAACAGATAAACAGTTAGAATGTTTCATATTTTATTATTCTATCTGTTTCCAAGAAAAAATCAAGTGTAACAACATACCGACCTGCATCAATCCCAATGAGCGGCGGTTCGGTTATCATTACACGGCCCATAATCTCTTTTGGCTTATTTTTTATCAATTTGCGCTCGTATTCACGCACAGCATTTTTTAGTGCCTCCCCACATGCTTCCTGAATACCCGCAAAACCATCAACCAACCGCGCATAGCCTATGCCTTTTATGTGCGGATTAGTAATTACCTGCCATGAATTAAAAATATGCATCATCTGCGGAGAACGGCGGAATTCCACCCAGCACCACAGCCGGTCATCTTGCGCCCACGGTTTTACGTAGGTAATTTGCTCTTTGTCCGCATCAGTAAGCGTCTGCACAGGATTGAACTCAAAATACTCTTCTACACGCCGCGCCTTATCGTAAGGGGTGTAGTCAAATCTCCAGCCATAAATCATGCCTTCCAGCAAAAACGGAGTCACTTCTTTGATTCGTTCAACAGCCACGGCATACATATCATCGCTTTCTACAGGTGTTTGTTTTTTTTCTTTGTCAAAATATCCCGGATATGCGTCTCTTGCCGCCCACAGTGCAAACCGAATCTGCTGGTCCTGATACACTTTTTGCGCAAATACAAGCGACCCAAAGACCATCAGCAGCAAGGAGAAAATAAATTTTTTAAGCGACGGCAGTTTTTTCATTGACCGTATGCGTCCTTCCAAATTTTCACGGGACTGATATCCATGCGAATTTTAAAATACAACCACGCCATCACAAACCCAGCAAAATGTGTCAGATGGGCAACGCCACCATTCTGACTCAGCAATTGGTTTCCCAGTTCAATGACCGCATAAGCAATCACCAAAATGGGCGCAGGCACTGGGAGTATTCCCCAAATAAAAATCCTGGAGCGAGGAAAGATTACAGCATACGCCAATAAAATTGCATAAATTGCGCCACTTGCACCCACAAGGAAAAGCATGAAGTAGCCCGTAAAAAAATAAATGACCACAGAAATGATGCCACAAAGAACACCGCACAGAAAATACAACAGCAAGAATTCTTTCGTTCCTACAGCTTTTTCCGTGTTGATGCCAAAAAACACCAAAGCCAGCATATTAAAAAAAAGATGGCTTATACTCCCGTGCATGAACATATAAGTGACAGGCTGCCAGAACATATGCAGCCGAAAAAGACCAATTACGCTCAAAGCCATATAATTCTCGTATTGTGCGAGCGGAGTTGCACTAAACAAAAAATATGTCACCACATTTATCGAAATGATGATAAGGGTAGCGTTTGAAAAGGAATAAGAAAAGGGTTTGCGCAGGGGGGTCAAAAGATTCATTCGGGTACTTTTATCTCTGCAATTAAATCGGGGTCGGCAAAAGTCACCCTGTTTCTTCCGCCACGCTTGGAAACATACAATGCCTGGTCAGCCTGATCCACCAATTCTTTCGGCGAGGTAACGGGATTTAATTTTGCGTCAAATTCGGCAACGCCGATGGAAATGGTTACTTTTACGTGCAGATTTTCATAACAAAAATCATATTGTTCCACTTTACTGCGAATTCTGTCAGCAACAGTCATGGCGTCATCACGATTCGTATTATTCAACATGACCGTAAACTCTTCGCCACCGTAACGTCCTGCCAAATCCTCAGCGCGAATGCTGGACTTGATGATTTTTGCCACTGTTATCAACACATAGTCACCGCAAGCATGACCATACGTATCATTGAATCGCTTAAAAAAGTCAATGTCAAACATAATGACAGCAAGCGGAAGATTATTCACACGAGCGGCATCAAGTTTATCGGTGAGTATATTATAAAAGAAATACTTTAGTTTTAGATGCGTCATCATGTCTGTGGAAGAACGCTCCACCAAAGCCGCATTGTTAATTGCGATAGCCGCCAACGAACCAATCATCAAAATCTGGTCTTTGTCTTCCGCAGTATAATTAAAGTCATTTCCCAAATCCAACCGCTCGCCAAGCACCAGAATACCGTCCAAATGGTTCTTTTGAATAAGCGGCACTAAAAGCGAGGGATGCAAAGATGCTATCATACGAATATCTGTACCAGCTGGCAATAGTTTTCTCGCTTCTTCCAATGTGCAGGGCTGTCCATGCGTAGCCAGAGCATGTATCAGCGGATGTGTCGCAGGGATTTTGTAGCTCACATTTGGATTTAAATCCAATCCGCTATAGTTAGTGTCCAGCATATATGAGTTAGAATCCAGCGCATTCAGAATAAAAATACCCGCAGAAAGCACTCGCATCTGACCCATGCACGTATACAAAATTGATTCAATCAGCGTAGAAAAATCTATTGTAGAACACAAAGAACGCGAAATATCAAGCAATTGCTGCAAGTCATAAATCTTCTTTTCGTATTGAGAAAGTTTTTCTTCAAGTGAAAGTTCCGCATTATTTTGATCGTTTTCCATCATGCTTTTTTCTCCACATCACCAATCAAAACATAATTCTTCATTATTTCTAAGAAGACTTTCCACATCTCAAAGTGCAATTCCAACTGCTCCGCCGCATCACGGTTTCTGGAAGAATTCAACAGGACTTTGATATTTGTTATCGTGTCCGGAGAAGTTTTCTTGGAATCGGTAAGCATCTCATTAATCTGAACATACAATGTGTACAGTTTTTTTGTCGCATTCTGAATCAGATTGTGCGCCTGCTTATTTATAGTATCGACAGTAGCAGACAATCTTGTGAGGAATTCAGGATCTTTGTGGCTATCACGAATAAATCCTTCCAAAATGGCAATATCGTTCGGCGCATTGCGTGAAAATGATTTTTCAAAAGTATCTATCTCATTTGGAATCTCGCCTGCTGAAAAGACATCCGTAGAAAAATCCGTTTTAGCCGCATTATTGTTAAAAAATCCTTCGATGACGATATCATTCAGCAATGCCATAATCGGTTCGTTAAGGAAGTATTTTATGAAAGTCTTAACAATTTGAACCGGCGTAATCCAAGTAAATGCCGCAGGCGTGTTCTGCTGCAAATTCTCATTATTCTCGTTATTGTAGCCCATGATAGGCTCCAACGGTTTTGCGCCGAACAATTTTTGGATTTCCGCAGAAATAGTGATATCCTTGATTTCGACTTTTAACTTTTTCTCGTCAGCGAAAAATTTCTTTTCCATGAAGTCAGCATATTTTTGGCGCGCATTTGGTTTGTATGTCGCTATTTGAGGATTCGCTTCCGGGTCTTTCTTGGCAATACAAATCAGTTTTTTCAGCATTTCCGCATTTAAAATCCGGGTAAATATTGCATTTATTTTTCGGAAATACATGTTGATTTGCTTTGTCTCATCAGAGGTCAGCGCACGCCCTTTTCGCACTTCATCCAACGCACATAATGCCCGCACCGTCGAAGAAGAAAGCGTCTGACGCGCAGAAACATAATACAAATCTTGCAAAGAACCTGCCAATGTCTCCGGAATTGCCGGCTGGAAACTCGGTGTGTAAGACGGATTTTCGCCCATATATTCCGGGTCAAATGTATGAATAACGCTCATGTAATTGTAACGACAGATATCCTCAAGTTGATGCAGACTCGCAATAATCTCATCAATTTTCAAAAAATCTGGCGTACTCAATTCTTTTGCCAAGGATTCCAAACGCTGCCGCTGCACACGAAGCACATCCGTCATCGGCTGATTTGAATTCAACACTTCCTGCTTGCGGTTCTCGTACGATAAGTTTTCCAGCTTTTCCTGACTTGCTTCCGAAAAGCCCGTCAAAAGCAATTGCTGCTCAAAAAACATCGCGCGCTGAACATCTTCATTGCAGATAGTGTCCATCAAAATATCACCCAACGGCTTCGTATTTTCATACAACACGCGAAATATTTCTCCAAAATTCGGAGTAAACAAATTGTTCTTGTAGATATTAGGCTGGAAAGATTTTATCTCTGCTTCAATTTTACGGATTTCATTGCGTTTACGTACTTCTGGCGAATTGCTCTTAAAAACCGATTCGAGAAACTCTATTATCGCCTGAAAAAAACCCATATTATTCTATTCTACGACTATTTTCTGAATTTTACAATAGAGGGAAAAGCCTTTCCCCTAGTCGCCACTGCGTTGGCTCCATACCCCTTTCGCCTAGGGGCTTGCGCAGCCCCTAAGACCCCGCGTATTTCTGTGGGAAGAAGAAACCTCTACTCCGAAGCGTTGTTTCTCCTTCCCCCAGACCCCCTTTCTCTTCCAGCACGGCTTAGGTCTGCATCGCATTCGCAAACGTCTCTCTAAACTGTGCCACCGTTTCTGCCTGAACAAGCTGCTTGCGTAACGCACCACCGCCCGGAATGCCACGACTGTAAGCGCAGAAGCGTTTGCGCATCTCAAGACACGCGCTTTTTTCACCGCGGTCGGCTACCAGTAAATCAAGCTCACGGAAGCCGGCTTCAATGCGCGCTTTTGAATCTATCTCATGAATTTCGC
Organism: Treponema sp.; assembly: GCA_017450535.1. Taxonomy (GTDB): domain Bacteria; phylum Spirochaetota; class Spirochaetia; order Treponematales; family Treponemataceae; genus Treponema_D. The sequence goes on along the minus strand of JAFSTK010000126.1, from coordinate 28,556 downwards.
CTGTCGTCAGAAAATCGTGTGTCTGCGTAAACAGGAACGGATTTCCCATCGCACCGCGCGCAAACATCACCGCATCACAGCCGGTTTCTTCCAGCATACATTTGGCATCCTCCGGCGTAAAGGCATCACCGCTTCCGAACACCGGGATTTTTTGCTGGGCATCAGCCGTCTTTTCCCGCACTAACGAAACCAATTCTGCGAGCGCGCGCCAATCAGCCTTGCCCTCGTAGCCTTGTGCCCGCGTGCGACCATGCATAGTCAATGCGCTTGCTCCTGCCGCAATAGCGGCCTCTGCACACTCTTTCCACGTGATGTGCTCACTGTCCCAGCCCAGCCGGAATTTTACTGTCACAGGAATTTCTTTTTCGTAAGGAACAATGTCGCCTGCCCGGTTTATCCGCTTTCCGTCGTAATCTTTTACTGCTTTGACGACAGCACTTACAATGCGGTACAAATGCTCTGGGTCACGGGTAAGCGCGCTTCCTGCATTCGTCTTGATGATTTTAGGAACAGGACAGCCGCCGTTTATATCGACACACTCACAACTTGTCCGTTCCAAAACAATCCGCGCTGCGTCAGCCATCGTCTCAGGCTTGCCGCCAAAAATCTGCACCGCATACTGCTCTTCGTTTGGCGCACGACGCATCAGCTCTTCCGTTTTGCCAGAACCGCGCGTCAACGCCTCAGCAGATACCATCTCCGTATACGCAAAATTCGCCCCGCATTCCCGGCAAATCGACCGAAAGGCACGGTCAGAATACCCTGCCACTGGCGCAAGAAACAAATTGCCGTCAAGCAAAAGAGAACCAATTTTTACAGGATGAAAGAGAGACACCGTTATTTCGCTTTACTCTGGCAACTTGAACACTTTGCAGCTGTTCTTCCACAACTGGTCGGCCACTTCTTCCAAAGGTTTTTCCAGCATTTCTGCGAGGAAGCGTGCGGTGCTCGGAAGGTAGGCCGGCATGGTGCGCTTTTTCTCTCTGAATTCTGCGGGAATCATAAAGGGACTTTCAGTCTCAATCAGCACACGGTCAATCGGAATATTCAGCACAGTCTCATGCAGATTGCGCGCGTTGCGGTAGGTCAGATTACCTGCGAATGAGAAATACACATTCAAACCGGCATCCAGACATCTTTTCGCATATGCCGCGTCTTCGCTGTAGCAGTGGAAAATCGCACCGCTTTCAGGAATACGTTCGCTCAGCACGTCAAAAATATCTTTGCCAGCGTCACGGTTGTGGATGATAACAGGCAGATTGTATTTTTGCGCAAGCTCCAGCTGCGTGATGAACATCTCAATCTGCGTACGCTTATCGCCATACTGTTTAAAATAGTCCAAGCCAGTCTCGCCAATTGCCACGACATTTGGCAACTTGACGCTCTCTTCAATCGTTGCAACCCAATCACGTCCAGGATTCAGAATTTCTGACGGTGCGACACCAACGGCATGATAAACGCCATTTACCGATTTGAGAGTGTTATAGACGATTTTAAAATCGTACAAGCTATTATTAATGCTTATAATGCGAGTAACGCCATTCTGCTTCGCCTGCTGAATGACGCGCAACTGTTCAATAGGGTCATCGTATATAAGCCCGATGTGGGCGTGAGTATCAAAAAACTGCATGGCTTTTTCCTAGAAATGAATTTGGCAAAACTTTGCCACAAACAACTTATTTCTTTTGTTGTCTATTCCGATAATACCATAGGTCTTTCTATCTGTCAAATTTTCAATGTAAAAAATATGCAAAAGTCTTGCATATTGCACATAGGGGAATTTGACATAGAATAGAATAATATGCTAGAATTATCTTTGTATAATATTCTAGGGATAATAGTCAATTTACGGAGAGCAATATGGCTAGGACACGTCATTATAAGCGTCTGGAAAAAAATGCAGTCTCTTCTTTCATAAACGCAATGCGCCGCTTTTTTGGAGCCATTGGAAGCGTATTCGGAAAATTCTTTAAGCTCTGCGACAGCAAACTTACCATCATGATTGTTCCTCACGCAAAAGGAAAAGTTGTCAATTTCCAGACAAACGTGTTCGCTTTGGCATGTGCCGCAATTTTGGTTATCGGTGTTGTCTCTTCTTTTGTCTATTTTAACCGTCAGGCAGCAGGCTCTGGCGCAGAAATCAGCCGTCTGATGAGCGAAAATCGTCAGACATTGGCAAGCCTTGACGAGCTCCGTGACGAAAACAACAATTTACTTCAGACAGCAAAACGCTTTCAGTCATCCCTCTCTCAGGCTTTGTCTTTAATCGGTATCAATCAGTCATCTTCCGTTTCCCGCGCCTCCATGGGCGACTCAGACCTTTCTTCATTATTTGACACACAGGAACAAGTAACAGGCTCAACACGCGAGGCAAACGATATCCGCCTGTTAAATTCATATTTGGAAAGTGCTGTTCAGCCAATCGAAGAAATCGGAAAGATGTTGGAAAGCCAGGAAAATTTGTTTGCTGATATCCCGAACATCTGGCCGATTAGAGGTGGAATCGGACATATTTCAATGCAGTTTGGTCAGAATGTGCACCCAATTACAGGACAATGGTACATTCACAAAGGACTGGACTTCTCCACATGGCGTAGCGGCGACCCTGTTATTGCGACGGCTAACGGACAGGTTGTTACTGTTGGTTACGACATGAGTTTTGGAAACTACGTTATCATCAAACATAAACACGGTATTTACACTCGCTACTGTCATATGTCTCGCTCAAATGTGCAGAAAGGACAGTTCGTTACACAGAGACAGATTATCGGCTATATTGGTAACACGGGTATTACTACGGGTCCACACTTGCATTACGAAGTGCACATCGGTTCTGATGTCGTTGACCCGGCAAAATATGTCAACGTGAAGCTGACGACAAAATAATATGGCATTTACTACCGACAACATTTCAATTAACACGGTCATCGGTGCAGGTTCCTCTATTTCTGGCGACATTCGAGTAAATGGTCGTCTTCGTGTTGATGGCGATGTTGATGGTAATCTTGAAACTACCAGCAATATCCACGTGGGAGAAGCGTCCCGCATTCACGGAAATATTATTGCGGCTTCTGCTGTCATTGAGGGCGTTGTCATTGGCGATATCACCGCGCCCAAGGGCATCACTTTGCTTTCTTCTTCAGCAGTCATTGGCGATGTCACAACCAAACGGCTTCAGGTAGAAGACGATGTTGTTTTGCACGGTCATTGTATTTCAATTAAAGACGAAGACGCATTTAATCATTCCGTACAAAACTACAATGACCGCCGCGCTATTCGCAGTAAGGTTGTCTGATGCCTTCAATTGATTCCATCGGCTCACAAGCAATGTATCTCGCAGCGGCTCAGGCAGCATCTCAGCAAGCGGCAAGAAATCAGCAGGCAAAAAAACAAGAGCAAACCGGCAAGGCTGCACCACCTTCATTTATTTCCGCGCTGACAAAATCACAAGAAGAAGCCACATTAGTTCAAGAAGGGTTGCCCCTGGAAATCGCTGGCATGAATACGGAAGAAGCCGTTGTCTTTTTAAAAGATGCGGTGGAAATGGCTGGCGATGAACTAAAGCAACGGCAAGATTTAGCTTCCATGGAAAAATACCGCCAAAAAGTAAAGCAATTCATGCAGTACATAATAAAAAATTCATTTGAAGTAGAAAAAACCCAGCGGCGTGGATTTAACCGCAAAGGCAGAAAAATCGACCCGCGCGTACAGGTAAAAATCATTGATGAAAAATTAAACAAACTTGCTTCTGAAATGATGTACCTGCAAAGGGCGAACCTTCAGCTTTTGGCAAAGGTTGAAGAAATCAACGGCCTTATTATAGACTTAATAGCCGTTTAGAGTTAAAATAGAAAAATAGCGAGATAAAGCGTGAGCGACATTTTTGAAAAAGATATAGAAGACGAAGAAGATAACCTCGAAGGTCTGGAAGACACTGATTCCTCTTACGAAGAAGAGGTTAATTTTACCTACCCCAAGCCATTATACCGTACTCGTCTGGAGTATTCTTCCGAAGGCGTATATGCTGGTGTTCCCAAAGGATTTCCTCAACTAAAAAACGGCGATTATGTTATCATCCCCACTCGCTACGGAAAAGATTTGGCATTGGTGCTCGGAAAAGCTGAGCATCCTATCGGCATAAAGCAGTCTGATATCGTAACGATTGACCGCAAAGCCGACGAAGATGATTTAAAACGATTCCATGAGCTTGCTGCCAAAGAAGCCGAAGCATTCAAGACTTTCAAAGAAAAAGTTGCGGCACATAAACTGGACATGAAACTTGTGGCGGTGCATTTCTTACTTGAAGAGCAAAAAGCACTGTTCTTCTTCTCCAGCGACAACCGCGTAGACTTCCGTGAGCTGGTAAAAGATTTGGTAAGCATTTTTAAGATGCGCATCGAATTGCGGCAGATTGGCGTGCGCGATGAAAGCAGAATTACCGGCGGTTTAGGCGTATGTGGCAGACCATATTGCTGCCATTCGGTAAGCGACAAATTACCGCCCGTCTCCATCAAAATGGCAAAAGAGCAAAACCTTTCGCTCAATTCCATGAAAATCAGCGGACAGTGCGGACGACTTTTGTGCTGCTTGAGCTATGAATACAAATGGTATTCGGAAGCCCGTAAAAAATTGCCCAACGAGGGTCTACGACTTTTCTACGATGAGACAAATTTCCGCATCACTGACGTAAACCCGCTCACTCAGATGATAAAAATGCTGGGCGAAGATGGTCGTTTACTTGAAATACCTGCATCCCGCTTTGAACGAAACGGCAACCGTTGGAAAATTAATTAATCCCAGCACAGGAGAATAACACTATGGCAGATAAAGATTTCGATTTGATTACATTTGGAGAAATAATGTTGCGCTTGTCGCCGCCAACAAACCAGCGTATTGGTCGTTGCGATTCATTTGAAAAACATGCGGGCGGTGCAGAACTGAATGTGGCTTCTGGTGTCTCCTTGCTTGGATTGCGCACAGGTGTCATCACACAACTTCCCCACAATGACATTGGATTCTTCGTAAAAAATCGTATCCGCTTCAGTGGCGTAAGCGATGACTTTATCATTTTTGACGACAATCCTGACGCGCGCCTTGGAATTTATTTCTATGAGAATGGCGCATATCCCCGTAAGCCAAAAGTCGTGTACGATCGCCGTCACTCATCTATCTGGAAAATGAAATTGGAAGATGTGCCGGAAAGCGTGTACTCTTCCACAAAAATGTTCTACACGTCTGGCATTACGCTGGCAGTTTCAGAAAACCTGCGCAATATTGCCATTGAAATGATTAAACGCTTTAAACAGGCGGGCGCAAAAATCGCTTTTGACGTAAATTATCGCGCGACCCTCTGGGATGAAGATACTGCTCGCGAGACAATTAAAAAAGTCCTGCCGTATGTGGATGTTTTGTTTATCTCAGAAGAAAGCTGCCGTCGCATGTTCCAGAAAAAAGGCACGTTGCAGGATATGCACCGCGAATTCTGTAAAGACTTCCCCAATATCAAATACATCGCATCATCTGAGCGCGAAGTTATTTCGCCAAAAAACCATTCGTTTACTTCTACGGTTTACAGCCATAACAATGATACATTCTACACCGAAGAGCCGTACAAAAATATTGACGTTGTAGACAGAATTGGTAGTGGCGACGCATTCTGTGCTGGCGTTCTGTTCGGATTGCTCAAATATGGCGACCCAAAGAAAGCAATGGAATTCGGCAATGCTACTTGTGCCGTCAAAAATACTGTCTTTGGCGATTTGCTTTTGTCCGATTTCAATGAAATCAGCGCGATGATTGCTTCTCACCAGAATAAAGGTCAACAAAGCGAAATGAATCGATAAAATTCTCTCTTTTTTCCTTTACTTTATTTTAATTTAGTTATATACTTAGTAGAGTAGTAGGAAATAGGGGGAATTATGAAAATATCAACTCGCGGTCGCTATGCTCTTAGATTCATGATTGATTTGGCTCAGCATGATAACGGTTCCTATGTGGCACTGAAAGATGTATCTGCTCGACAAAATATTTCTATCAAATATCTCGAACAAATTACTTCCTTGCTCAGCAAATTCGGTTTGCTTTTGAGCGTTCGCGGACCACAAGGCGGCTATAAACTGGCTAAACAAGCACGTGAATATTCTATTGCAGAAATATTACGAATCACTGAAGGCAGTCTGGCTCCTGTCAGCTGTTTGGAAACACCAGTAAATACTTGTCCACGTAAAGAGACTTGTCAAACCATTAGATTGTGGGAAGGCTTGGACAAGGCAATAAACGATTATCTTTCTAGCGTAACATTACAAGATTTGACCGACGACAACACTGACGTCGAATGTTTTAATTACATCATTTAATTCATCAACAACCACCGAATATGTGAAAAAGTAGTTGACAGAAAAAGGAAAAGTAAGTTAAAATATAACATACTATTCCGATAGGAATTAAACTTAAGGAGACACTTATGGCAAAAATCGCATCAAAAATTACTGATTTGATTGGACACACTCCTCTGCTGGAGCTGAAGAATCTGGAAGAGAAACTTGGTTTGAAGGCAAAAATCGTTGCCAAGCTGGAATACTTTAATCCCGCAGGAAGCGTAAAAGACCGCATTGCAAAGGCGATGATTGATGACGCAATCAAAGCTGGCAAAGTAACCAAAGACTCTGTTATTATCGAACCGACAAGTGGAAACACCGGTATTGGTCTGGCTTCTGTGGCTGCAAGCTACGGACTCAAAATCATCCTGACCATGCCCGAAACGATGTCTGTTGAACGCCGCAACTTGCTCAAAGCATACGGCGCAGAACTTGTGTTGACAGACGGAACAAAAGGCATGAAAGGTGCTATTGAAAAAGCCGATGAATTGGCTCGCACAACACCACACAGCTTTATCCCTGGTCAGTTTACCAATCAGGTGAACCCCAAGACACACGAAGAGACAACCGGTCCGGAAGTGTGGGAAGATACCGATGGCGCAGTTGACGTATTCATCGCTGGCGTTGGTACAGGCGGAACCATCAGTGGAACAGGTAAATACCTTAAATCAAAGAAACCAGATGTAAAGCTCATCGCTATTGAGCCTGCTGGTTCTCCGGTACTTTCAAAGGGTGTCGCTGGTCCGCATAAAATTCAGGGAATCGGTGCCGGCTTCGTTCCGGAAACGACAAATACAAAAATCTTGGACGAAATCATCACGGTAGAAAATGATGACGCATTTGCGACAGGCAAAGAGCTTGCTCGCACAGAAGGTTTCCTCGTGGGTATTTCTTCTGGCGCGGCATTGTGGGCAGCTATTCAGGTAGCAAAACGTCCCGAATTTGAAGGCAAGACAATCGTTGTGCTTTTGCCTGACACGGGAGACCGCTACTTGTCAACTCCGTTGTTTTCGTAATCGTTGAGTGCGCTCGGCGAAATTAACGCGCTCTGCATTCATACAAAATGATTGCAGAGGCCTGCGCTACGTTAAGGCTTTCCAATTGTTGACCGTCGTCTGACGCACCAAAGGGAATAGTCACCAAGTAGTCGCAGTTTTGTTTTACCTCTCTAGAAATCCCGTGTTCTTCGTTGCCAAGGACGATGAGCGCGGGTTTTTCTTTTCTCAGCGCAGGAATAGAACTGACTGGCTCTTTTGCCGTTACATCGGTACCAAAGCGAACCATTTTGCCTTTCATCGCCTGCAACAAGCGCGTAATAGAATGAACACAATAAATGTTTACGTATTCCATGCCGCCCTGCGCCACACGATATGAACTGGTAGTGATGCTGGATTGCGCTTCATCTATAGGAATAATGATGTTCTTAAAGCCAAAGAATGCGGCACTTCGCACAATTGCTCCCAAATTATTTGCGTTTCCTACGCGGTCAAGCAGAATTGCGCTTTCTTTGCGATGCAGCCATTCGTCCGTAATGTCTGTGTTGAGCGTAACGACGCGCGGTTGTTCCATCATTGCCACTACACCCTGATGATGCACGCTGCCGCAAAGTTTTTCCAAGTCTTCATCTTCCACGATGTTATAGGGTGCTTTTCGGCTCGCCATCTGTTTGCAGATTTCGCCGAATTCAAATTTTCGGTCTTTTGTGAAATACAAGCGGCGGATTTTGTCGCCATGCATTTTTGCCAATGCTTTTACTGCTTCCAAGCCGCAAACAGCAAGCTCGCGTTTTTGTGTGTTTTTCATCGCAAATTCCTATTTTTTCCAATAGTCAGGAAGAAAGAAGATGAGAATATTATACAGTTCCAGACGTCCTGCTATCATTGTAAGACTGTACCACCATTTGAGCGAAGCAGGAAGCCAGCCGTAATTATCGGTTGGTCCCAGTGCGCCAAATGCCGGCCCCACATTGCCAATCATTGAAAGAGAGGCGGTAAAAGCGGTCTGAATGTCCAGACCGTGCAATGTGCCAATAAATGTCGTAACGAATGTAAGCGCAAAATAAACGAACGTAAATGCCGCTACGTTAAAAACTAAATCTTTACGTCCAGGCTTTCCGTTCAGGCGGACAGTAAAAATGCCATGCGGATGAAGCATGTGGAGCATCTCGTTGCGCGCTTGTTTTGCCAATACCACCCAACGAATCACCTTAAATCCACCCGCCGTTGAACCTGCGCTGCCACCAATAAAAAACAGCAGGAATAGAAAAAATTGTGCCACAGATGGCCACTGAGTATAATCCGCTGTAGCATATCCGCTGGTCGTCATGATTGCGCCAACTTGAAAGGAGGCATATCGTAATGCCGTTGCAATGCTGCCATAATAAGGGATAAGCGCGAGCGTAATGCACACGAGCACCAGAAAAAAAATCAACACGTATGTCTTAAATTCGGTATTCTTTTTGACTTCATTTCCTTTGCGAGTAAGTATATAAAAATACAAGCTGAAGTTTATACCCGCCAGAAACATAAATACCGTTGTGACCACTTCAATTGAAACAGAGTTGTAAGATGCGATGCTGTTATTTCTTGTTGCAAAACCACCTGTTCCCAGCGTTGAGAATGCATAAGAAATTGAGTCGATAACATCCATTCCGCAAATTTTAAGCAGAATCGCCATTATGACGGTAAAGCCAAAATATAAGCCCCACAAAGTTTCCGCGGTGTTCGCAATTTTTGGCGTGATTTTGCCTTTGTCCACACCTGTTGATTCCGCCTTAATCAGCTGAAATCCGCCCACGCCAAGCAACGGAAGCAATGCAACGGTAAGCGCGATAATTCCCATGCCACCCAACCAATGCATCTCGCACCGCCATAAATTAACGCTTCTAGGCAGATGTTCTACTGCGCTCAAAACCGTTGCGCCTGTAGTGGAAAAACCGCTTACGCTCTCAAACACCGCATCGGTAATGCTTGGAATTGTACCAGTAAGCACCAACGGGATTGCGCCATACAAACTGATTGCAATCCATGCAAGAGAGACAAGCAAAAAGACATTTCGTGTGGAAAGATGAATCTGCTGTTTTTTGCCGAAGAAAAATCCAAAGACACCCAAGACAATTGCAATCAGCATTGGGATGAGAAATGAAGGAATCACGCTATATTCGCCACAAGCAAGTGCCGTCCCGATAGGAAAAGCAAATGAAATGCCGATGATAGAAAGAATGATGCTGATGATTCTTAAAAACGTGATTATGGTCATCGGCTTAACTTTCCGCTCCGAATTTTTCAAGAATGTGCTGATTGTCCGTGCTAGTCGTAATCAACACCAAATTATCTCCGTTTGCGAGCACAGTGCTTCCTGTCGGAATGGAGAAATTGCTTACACCCTGCTTTTGCACCATCAGAATGAGGAACTTGCCGTTTTCTGCGATATCTTTGAGCATTTTACCATCTACTTGTGATTTTTCAGAAATGGTGATTTCCAGGATTTCCAATGTGCCGTCAGTGACCGTATGGATGCCCGTTACGCTTGAACCACGCAGATGGCTCATAATGCTGTCTACCACAGTGTCGCGCAAAGGCACGGCAACTTCGATTTCCAATTTATGTGCAATTTCTGCAAATGCAGATGACGAAACAAGACAAATGCTGTTCTCTACGCCCAATGATTCAAGGAATGCCGCCATAACGATATTCATCTCGTGGTTATGCGTAGTACAAATAGCCAGGTCAAATTTGTCCAAGCCTTCTTCTTGTAAGAAAGCCTCATCAGTTGCATCGGCACGGAACACTTTTACGTCAGGGAATTTTTCTGCCGCTTGTTTTGCATGAGCTTCGTCGTTGTCGATAATGACAAAATCCTGTGAGATTTTTTTCTGCAGACCAAACAGACGGCTGAACATGCTCTGCTTTCGTCGAATGAGCCGTTCTGCTACAATCGTGCCAATTCTTCCTGCGCCGATAAGCGCAATTTTGTTCAGTTTTTTGATTTTTGAGCCGCACAGATGCAAGAAATCCGGAATGTCAGCCTTTCGTGCCAGAATGCCCAAACAATCATCCGCTTTGATAACCGTTGAGCCGCTGGGAAGAGATGTTTCTCCAGAGCTTTCAATGTATGCAATCAAAATCGGTTTTTGTGTGAGCGTGCGGATATTCTGCAAAATCTGTCCGTCTACCGGGCTTCCCGCCTCAACAGGAATACGCACCAGCTCATAATCATCACCAAACGGAATGGAATCCGTGAGCGCACCGTGTTCTACCGCATTTACAATCGCCTCGGCCGCCTCAACGTCTGGGTGAATCATGTAATCGATGCCGTACAGCGGACGATGATTTTTTCCAATGTCACCCGCATGTTTTTGTGCGGCGTCAGCAGTGTTTACGTAATACGCATAATTGCGGACGCGGGCAATTTTGAGCAAATTCGGATAGACTGAATCCACCAGCGAACAAGTAATCATGTTCACTTCATCGCTGCTGGTCACGCACACCAATGCGTCCGCTTTTGCCAGCCCCGCTTCTTCCAGTGTGGTCAGATTGTTTCCATCCGCCTGAATAACATCGCAATCCAAGCGGTTTGACGCATGGCGCACGGTCTCCTCATCATTGTCAATGAGTACAACATCATTTTTTCCGTTGATAAGTCGTTTTGCCAGCTGGACGCCCGTAAAGCCTGCGCCAATGATAACGATTTTCACCGTTTATTCCTCGTCTGTTTCCTTGCTCAGTTTTGCTTTTCCGTGGGCAGCGATTCCCATAGAAGTGAGCACTGCGCCTGAAACTGCTCCACTAATTGCGCCTTCCACCAGAGCGGCAGGAGCAAAAGTCAGCAAGATGGCGATATATGCCACGTTTTCCAAAGACGGAAAATTTGCAATCGCTTTTTGAACAATCGGAGCAATCTCACTAAAGTAAATCAAGCAGAGCATAGCGAACACCATGATTGTATTGGTGAGAGAGCCAAGCACTGCCGCCACAATTCCGCTGATTACAGAAGGCATGTGCGGAATCTTTTTCATTCCGGTGAACACAAGCCAAGTGACCACTGCAATCAACACGCGGGGGAAAATAGAGCAAAGAGGATTCAAAAAGTAAGGGTCAAGCATACTCAACGGCATGACAGCTGATTTAATCAAACTGGTAAGACCAAACACAAAGCCTGTAATCAGTCCAGGAACAAAACCGCCCAAGATAGTCGCCAAAATAACGGGTACTTGCAAGATAGTATATGAAATTTGCGGATTGATGCGGATGTAACCTAAGCCTGTAATGTACATGACGACAACGAGCGCACTGAATGCACCCGTGATTGCGATTTTTCTGTTTTTTTCTGAAATCATTATAAACTCCTATTTATACAATGATTGCTTTATATAATAGCCTTATAGTAGCGAAAAAAAATATTTTTGTCATCGGGAAAGTTTTTTCTGTTCGCTCAAGAACAGACCTGCAATTGTCAGTGCCGCTCCAATGCCACCCATAAGCGAAATTCGCTCGCCCAATGCAAAGAATGCGAACACAATCGTCACAACGGGAATCAAATAAATTCCAGCTGTAGCACGCACGGTTCCCAATCGGTCACATGCGATATTCCATGCGGCAAAACAAAATGCGCTTGCACCCCAGCCCAAAAATAAAAGATTCAGCCAGTTAAGCGGATTTTTCCAGCGGTCAGCATTTATCACGGCATCAAATGTCATGGCTGTGCTGGAATCCGGATTTCCTTGGAGAATGCCATACACTGCCAACGGAATCATAAAGAAGACCGCCCAAAAGAAAATGCGCCGGGTCGCAACAATTGAATCTAAACCGAGCAAATTTATTTTTGATACAAAGAGCGAATAAAATCCCCAGCTGACAGCCGCCGCCAATGCAAGCAAATCGCCTTTTGGGTTCAGATGCAATACAACTGCGCCGTTAAAACTGACAAACGCAATTCCGACAATTGCCAGCACAAATCCAAGCACAAATGGTATTGTCAGATGTTTTTCTTTTAGGACGATTTGTGCGATTATCGCCGTAAAAATGGGGCAGATAGAAACGATGATGCTGACATTTGATGCAGACGTAAATGAAATCGCCACATTCTCCATAAACTGATAAACCGTTACGCCTGAAAGTCCCGCGCAAATAAAAAGAAGCTCTTCTTTCCAGGAAACATGTAATATCCGCGGACGCAACACCCATAAGCCGATGTAAGCAAATATGAAACGCGCCAGCAATATTTCTAATGCGCTAAATGACCGCAACAAATATTTTGTGCTGACGAACGTAATGCCCCAGATAAAAATAGTGAATACAGCGAACACAAGTCCGACTATCGTTTTTGACTTCAATTGTTTATTCCATGTGATAAAAAGTATCTGTTTTAATATATCACATTGACAGCGATGAATTCTATCAGTAGAATTCTACTATTCTCGTGTTTAGAAATTTATAGAATGGATTTTGATACTCCCTACCTGACAAAGCAAATCATCGCATACATTGGCAACAAGCGTAAGTTGCTCTCGCTCATTTATGCGGCGTTGGAACAATCAGGCGTTACATTGGGCGCAGGAACAAGTTTTGCCGATTTGTTCAGTGGGAGTGGCGTTGTCTCACGGTTTGCGAAATTCCTGGGCTTTGAAGTGTATGCGAACGACTGGGAACCGTATGCTGAAATTCTTTCCCGCGGATTTGTTGCGCTGAACCAGAGCGAATGCAAAAAATTGTTCAAAGACGAAAAAGCATTTTGTGACCTGCTCGAAAAAATTAATTCGCTTCCTGAGCCTGCGGAAGCTGACCAATACATTGCCCGATACTATGCGCCTCATACTGATGACGTTGCGCAGGCAGATTTCCGTACAGAGCGTCTTTTCTACACGCGACAAAATGCGCTCGCACTTGATAAAATCCGTAACTATATCGAACAGAAATTCCCGAAAGAAGATGACCCGCGCCGACATATTTTGATTGCGCTTTTAATTTATGAGGCGGCGACACACACCAATACATCGGGCGTGTTCAAGGCATTTCACAAAGGATTTGGCGGACATGGAAAAGACGCGCTCAGCCGTATTCTTGCACCCATCGCATTGCATGAGCCAGTGCTTGCTGATTCCGATGCGCCGGTGCATGTTTTCCGTCAAGACGCAAATGAATTAGTCCGCACGCTGCCCGAACTGGATGTGGTCTATCTTGACCCGCCGTATAATCAGCATCAGTACGGAAGCAACTATCATCTGCTGAACACGATTGCTGAATGGGATAAAATTCCAGAGCCGATGGATTTGGACGAAAATGGCGTGCTCGTAAACAAAGCGGCTATCCGTGCGGACTGGGTAAAAACTCGCTCTCTCTACTGCTACAAAAAGACGGCTACAGACACTTTCCGTGATTTAGTACAGCATATAAAATCCAAACTAATATTAGTTAGTTATTCAAGCGACGGCATTATCCCGTTTGAAGAGATGAAACAGATTTGTCTGGAAAAAGGATACGTCTCCATTGTAACAAGCGACTACACCGTCTACCGTGGCGGAAAGCAAAGCAACAGCCGGAAGAACACCGACATTGAATTCATCCTTGCAATTGACACCAAGCGCAAAGCCAAACCAGAATGCAGCGAACGCATAGACAAAGTGATTTTGGAAAAACAGATTCTCGTGTTGTTAAAGCGACGATTTAATCGCGCGCGTCTTGCGGAGAATTGTCAATTAACGAACGATAGTTTGTATGTCAATCTAACTGCACCAACGAATCAATTTTCCGAAAACAACGTTGTTCCAGCAGAATCACGTGATTCTGTGGTGGGAACAGACAAACGAACGATAGTTTTGTCTCACGTAGACGGATTTATGCTTGCGCTTCCCTATGAAATAGATTTGACACAATACACATATGCGGAACTTAAAAAAATAACCGAAGTCCTGGAGACATGCGCTTGTCAAACCAAAGTTGAAGAACTGAATGAACTGATAAGACTAACTACCGATAGTTCACTTCCATTGGTGAATGCAAAAAAATACATCCGACAGATTCCTGCCACACTCAAAAAACTGGCACAGAAAAAATACAAAATTGAATATTATGTGATGCTGAAACAAGTGCAAGAACTCGCACAGACTCGTGCGGAGCTATATCCGCTGATTGCAGAAAAAATCTCCGCCGTGCATGCACAAGCGGAGATTCGGTTTAATTCATAATCGGTGATTATTACTTCTTTTTCTTTGCCTTGGGCAAATCTTTTACAGCGTAACCACGGTCGCGGGCAAGTTGGTTGATATCCCACGGAGCGGCGGTGTCATCTTCGTATACACCTTTTTCAATGTTGTAGACGCGGTTCATAATCAAATCGCGATTAGAGTATTCTGCTTTGTAGGTCTTCTTGTCGATGTCTCCTGCATCTTTGTAACGCTTGCTTGTGTCAGAAGGTTTTTTGCCTTCAATCTTTTTGTAGGAAACATTGTATTCTTTCCAACCAACATGCTGACTATTTCCAATAACGCGGGGTGCCTTGCCAACATACCAGCGTTGCTCACCAATATTTCCTTTACCGTAGAATTCAACATTTACGATTGCACACTGGTCGTAATACGGAACTTTTGCCTTTTCCACTGCGGTTGCACGACGACCATAGAATGCATTCTGACGCGCATCAACTTCAACGCGGCTGTTGTACAGAACATAGCCTTTGTTAATCAGCGGCTCCTCTGTGGTACCTACACGTGTCTCAAAAATATAAGCGCGGTCTTTTCCGCTCAACGGACTCCAAACACTATGGAAATCACATTCTTCAAACAGCGCGACTTCTGCTGTTCCCCATACATAGTCAACATCACCTTCAACATAGCAGTTATAGAACCAGCATTTTCCGCTGATTTGCATGGTGTCCTGCAAGCTCTTGAAAGAACAGTTGTACACATTGAGCGTGTGTCCTTTGCCTTTGTAGAAAAACAAGGTTTCTGCCTGTGAGTTGCCGCTCGAATATTTCATTGTAGAAATATATACCTTGCGCGGGTCTGTATCATTGATAATCGTCAAGTTTTCCAACGTCAGGTTTGCGCCCGTAAACAAGAATACTACACGAGTATCCTGCTTGGCGTTCATATCGTTACAGTTGATGTACTTGATGATAGTGTTGTCACCACGTTTATTGCCCTTTGGTCCCTGCAAGATGATGTTTGCGCTTCCCTTGTAGTGCAACAATTCGTAGTAAGTTGCCGGTGCAAGAGCAATCGTGTATGTGCCTTTATTATCCTTTACGAAATCCAAAGCCGCCTGAATAGAATGGAACTGCGCGTTGTTTGCGGCATCCATGCTGTTGTTGACGGTAATTGTCGCACCATCGCTGACTGCAGCAGGAGCGGCTTTTGTGCTGAATGACCATGCGCCTTTTGCAACGCCACCAAATCCTTCTGCCTTGATTGCGTCTGCGGGCACTTCAACAGAATAGGTTGTGCTCGGTGCAAGTTTGCCGTAATGCGGCTGAATGTATACCGCTTTGCCTTCTTTGCGAACCAACTGACTTCCTACAGCAACGGTTGTGCCATCAGCAAAAACCTGTTCGTCATCAGTAAACGCAATTTTATCGGCTACTTTGCCACTTGCGTCATAAATGGTGATAAAAGAGCCGGGAACAAGCTCCGGTTCAGCCTGAAAAGTCAGTACCAATTGTGCGTCATACGCAGCTTCGGTGGCACCGTTTGCAGGATACAATGTCTGCGCACTGAGCGCACCAGCAAAAAATGCGCCGCACAAAACGGCAGCCAATTTCTTTGTCTGAAAATGCATACTTTTTGAAAACCCCCTTTAAAAAGTATCATTTCTATTATATAGGCACTAGCGAAATTTTGCAAAGTGATAGATACTATTTCTATGAAAATCCTTCCGATTTTTCTTGGCTGTCTCGTGCTTGTTGCATGCAAGTCTGCGCCTTTGGAGAAAAAAATGACTTATACTAATCCGATTATTTTGTGCGATTATTCTGACCCTGATGTTATCCGTGTGGGAGATACATTTTATATGACGGCTTCCAGCTTTAATTTTATGCCGGGGCTTCCAATTTTGACTTCTACGGATTTGGTCAATTGGACGCTTGTAAATTATGCGGTAAAACGGATTCCTCTGACTGTGTACGATACGCCGCAGAACGCAAAGGGCATTTGGGCGCCTTCAATTCGGTATCATGACGGAATGTTTTACATTTTTGTCGCCACACCGGATGAGGGCATTATGGAGACGCATACGACTGACCCTTTGGGCGAATGGAGCGAGCTGCATTTTATCTGGCAGGGAAAAGGTTTTGAGGATCCGTGTCCGCTGTGGGATGATGACGGACGGGTATGGCTGGTGCATGGTTATGTGAAAAGTCGCATCGGGTTCAATAGCAAATTGGGTTTGCTGGAGCTTGACCCAAAGACGATGGATGCAATCAGCGAGGACAAAATTATTTTTGACGGAACAAAAACGCAGCCAACAATTGAAGGTCCAAAGTTTTACAAACGGAATGGCTGGTACTACATTTTTGCGCCGGCGGGCGGAGTGACGAAGGGATGGCAGACTGAACTGCGCAGTAAAAAAATTGACGGCGACTACGAAGAAAAAATTATGCTCGTGCAGGGAAAATCGCCGACAAATGGCCCGCACCAAGGCGGTTGGGTTCAGACGGCGGGCGGAGAAGATTGGTTTGTGCATTTTCAGGAACGAGGTGTATTTGGGCGTATCGTGCATTTGCAGCCCGCCGTGTGGAAAGATGATTGGCTTTTGCTGGGAACATCGGTTAAGACTGGGAAAATTCCGGGCGAAGCGGTGACGGAATATGCGATGCCTGATGTGATTTCGAGACGTGAGTACGAACAGATGGGCACAGATACTAACGGAGAAAATCGCACGTTCTCTGGTCCCTCTCTGCCGGGTGCGCCGATAGTACCAGGCAAAAATGCAACACGCCTAAGTCCATACATTGATATGCAGTGGCAGTGGTCGGCGAATGTGGATGATGCGTTTGCGGATTTTAATGCGGACGGCTCTATTGCGTTACATATACTGGACACGCGCCCAAAGAAAAACGATAAATTGCCATTTTTGTGGGACAGCGCAAATGTGCTTACGCAAAAGATTCAGCATGAATACTTTGATGTTGTGGCGACGGTGGATGCAAGCAATGTGCCTGTAGGCGCGCGCACAGGAATTGTGTTTTTGGGAAAAACATATGCGTCCGTCGCAGTGGAGCACAATGCAGACGGATTTGCGCTTGTCTACTTTGAGGCTGATGGTGACGGCGATGTGGTGCGCTCCGAATTTGTAAAAGACCGCCTGCTGCTTACGGCTGAAGATGCGCACGCTGTACAATTCAAACTGCATTTTGAAAAAAAGGATGAGCGCACGGGCATTGTGACATTCAGCGCGGAAACTTCATCAAACGGGTCTGCTCAGGTGAAATGGACACCCTCTGCCGCACCGTTTGTCGCGGAAAAAGCGCATTGGGTCGGAGGACGGTTTGGAATCTATGCGGTCGGAAAGAACGGCGGAAAAGCAGTTTATTCTTCTATCGTAATCACATCGTCAAGAACGTAACAAAATGTAGGCGCAGAAGATGTTTGGTTCTCTTTGTAGCCTTCATTCAAGTCATACGTGTCTTTTGAGTTGTAAGGATTAACGCCGGTATAATTGCCTTTGAACACGTCTGGTCCGCGCCCTTTTTTAAATGCTTTAACAACGTCTGCGATTTTTTCTTCGGTGCCGGGCGCAGCGATAATTGTATTCAGTTCCATCATCTGCACCCAGTCCAAGGCAAATCCTGCGCCAAGGTCGTTTCCGTGCACGTGTCCGCTGATAGATTTTTCAATGTTTTTCTTATTCATCACGGCTTTTACCGCGCCCACAATATAAGGAGTCCAGTTTATGCGTGTACTGATTAGTGATGTCGTCGGCGCAACATCAATCATACTTTGGTTATAGCCAACATGATATACAATGCGTGAAGAATACGTTTCCTCACACGCAACAGCCGGGCCAATCGTATCAGAATGTTGAGAAATGATTACACAGCCTTCATCAATCAGACGAACCGCACATTGTTTTTCTTTGGAAAAGCTACTCCATGAATTAGTGTACAAAACTGACATTGTTACGCTGGGAACAATTGCACGCGCACCCAAGAAAAATGCCGTATAGCCGGAAATCACTTCTGCATAAGGAAATGCACCCACATATCCAATTTTTGCCTGCTCCGGAGTAATGCTACCTTCATCAATAAGCTGTTTCAATTTCATTCCAGCCACAATACCTGCAACGTAACGGCCTTCATAAACTTCGCCCATAAAGGTGTGATAATTTTTCAAAACAGGCTCAATATTTGCATTTATTCCGGTCGCCTGGCAAAATTCAACATTTGGATATAAAGCGGCAATGCGTTTTGTTCCGTCACTAAATCCGTAACTGTTCGTAAAAATTATGTCGCATTTCTCGTCAACTAATTCTCGAAGCGTACTCTTTGTCCGATTTTCGGGCACATTATTTTTTATGTGAATTTCTACCGCTTCACCAAACAAATCTTCCAGAGCATGTTGGGCACGTATAAAGTTACTCGTATAGGGTGTGCTTTCATCGCCTTCATATACAAAGCCAACACGTATTTTGAGTGAAGTAGTTTCTTTTGGCGTATATAGTGCATGAAACAGCAGAAAACATGCGGCAAAAATAAGTGCGGCAAAGAACGTAATCTTTATTTCCCTATTCATTCATTTCCCCCTGCCGAAGTATCTTCATACAATGCTTTCATATCTATCTTGCCGCTTGAAACTAAGCCGAGCAAAATGTCCGCTATGTTCGGGTCAAATTGACTTCCCCTACCACGTTTGATTTCATCTAATACTTGATTTATAGCCAGTTTTTTACGATACACGCGGTTTGCCGTCATCGCATCAAATGCATCTGCTATTCCAATAATGCGCGCATATACAGGGATGTCCTCACCTTTCAGTCCTTCCGCATAGCCAGTGCCGTCCCACCGCTCATGATGATAATGCGCGCCATCGCTTACGTTCTGAATCATAGTAAAATCTTTAAGGATTTCCGCGCCCTTAACGACATGAGTTTTCATAATCTTGTATTCATCGTCATCAAGCCGCGCCGGTTTGTTCAAAATTCTGTCAGGCACACCGATTTTTCCGATATCATGTAACAGAGCTGCTTTCCGTAAATTCTCGCATTCTGTGTCATCAAAACCCAATTCTTTGCCAATCAATACAGAATATTCAGAAACACGCATTGAATGTTGGCTGGTGTTCTCGTCTTTAGCATCCACTGTTTTTGCAATTGCAAGAATTGTTTCGTTGCCCATACGCACCTGCTCTTCCGCAAGTTCAAGTCGCTGCCGCTGAAGATCAATAGTACGCTGAATTTGTGTTCGCGCGATAAACCAAGTAAACCAAGCCACTGCAATCAACGCTACAATCAGCATATAAATTTTAAACCACTGATTATCATAAATCGCTTTTGCCTTGATAAACTCGTACTGACTTTGTTCCAAAACCGTATTCTTATTATCAATCACCGAAAGATGGAAGACATACTTGCCAGAAGAAAGATTCGTATACGTTACGCTAGTCAATTCGCTTTGCTGAATAACCTGAGGCGAAGCATCAAATCCTTCCAGATAATAACAAACGAGCGGGTCCAAAACTGAAAAATTTATGACTTCTGGGAAAAATTCAATTTTCTGTACTTTTCGTCCAATAATAAATGGCTCTCCGCGTTCCAATCGGTGCTGCTCATTGTCTAATTTTATAGAAGCAAGCATCATTCGGTATGACCGTTTGGTAGAAAGATAGTTCTCCAAATTGACCATGTACACGCCCGTTCCGCTCGACAAATACAGATTTTCATTTTCATCGCAATAATTCCAGGAGTTTGCGGTAAGCGCACTGCTTAATCCACTTTTTGCATCCAGAAGCGTATATTGCAGAACATCACTTTCTGAAAGCAATGTGTCTCGTGCCACTACATGGATGCCTGCGCTTCCTAAAACAAAAAGCTGACCTGACCGACTTATCCAAATGTCATAGTTGTTGTTATAGGGGAATGTATCAAGCACACGCACATTAAAATCAAAGTCCATATAGCACAAGCTGTTACTGGTAACGATAAATACCCCTTCATGCTTATAATCAGTTACTGTTCTCAGAATAACGCCACTCGTCAATCCATCTTTAAGAGTAAGCTGACGAATTACTTTTCCATCCTGAATTACCGCAATGCCATCGCCATCCGTTCCCGCTAAAAAAATATTGGGCTGAATTTCCAGCAGCGTCAAAATCATTACATTTGGGAGGCCATCCTCTGTAGTGATTTTTTGAACGACTTTCTGGTTTTGAATGTAGGCAATTCCTGTATCCGACGCGGCGACAATTGTACCATCGCTTAACTCAATGACAACACGTGTCCAGTCACCAAAAGAATCGTTTGTACTGTCATATGTGATTGTTTTTCCACCAGGAAGAATTTCTATCAAACCCTTTCCATATGTGCACACCCATAAATTTCCTTTTGAATCTACTTTCATACATCGAATACGCACGCCTTCAAACATATGCGTCAAAGTGTTCTGAATGGGATTGTTTTGGCGGATAGCATCTAAGCCGTTATCAGTACCAATATACAATGTATCATCCCAGCGAGTAATTGTATTTACAACGTGAGGTGTCATTCCTAACGAACCATATAAATTGGTAAATGATGAGGGCGAAAGCTTGAGCAGACCTTGACGTGAAGAAGCGAACCAATAATTTCCCTGATAATCCACTTCCATGCTGTCGATTGAGTTGTTAAATCCGCCCGTATTGATGCTGACATACTCTTCTTTTCCTGCATAATCACTCAGATACCCAATGCCCATATCTGAGCAGACAAACATGCGTCCAGCGGATAGATACAATTTGTTGATATGGCTGGAATTTCCGCAGGTCATTACTTTTTTCCGCTCAAAACCAATATCATTGACATGCAGCTGATACACATGGTTCTGGGAAGTGCCTGCATACAACACATTGTCCACAAAGGTACAACAAGTATAGATTTCTTTGCCGCGCCCAACCGTATCGGAAAAGACAACCTGCCGATTTCTGATGATGCTCAACCGACCGTCACTTGTAACAACGGCTACATTACCATTTTTATCTGCATCAATGCTGACGGTATACCCGATTTCAGTAATGGTATTGAGCCAATGCAAACCGCCGTCCAAGGTAATCGCCATCATTCCCATGGTGGTGCCTACGTAATAAAATCCGTCTGTACTTTTTACAATTCCACGCACCGAATTTGATGGCAACGCTTTGGAATTATCCAAGACGTTTACAATATGCTCGTTAATGCAGATAGCAACGCCGTTGTCATTTGTGCCAATCCAAAGTCGTCCCTCTTCATCCACATACAGACAGTTCACATTGCGGACGGAAGAGAATTCTTTCATCCAACGAAATTCAGAACCATTATAACGGTATAAGCCAGCATATGTTCCAATCCACAAAATACCGTCGTTTGTCTGCGCAATATCATTTGCCTCACCACAAGGAAGTCCGCTATGGCTGGAATATATAGTCTGCACATATGTGTTGATATTTGAAGCTTCCGCCGGATATACAGAACATAATCCGATGCCTGCAAAAAGTACGATTGCCCGCACCGAGCGGTTTTTTATCAGCCGATGCATTTTGATAAAAAAGAACTTTCGGTTTCGGTAAATTTTTATGACAAAAAACAAGAAGAACAACGTGATTACTTTATCTAAAAAATCGATATAAAATTCGCCAATTACAGCGCACATCCAAAAGGGCATTCCCTCTTCATGCAATAACCCGATAACGCCATCTCCCCAAAGATTACCTGTCATTCCCTCTGTCCGCACGAGGCTCACCGAAACAGAAACAACCACCGCTACAAGAGTCACAAGCACACTTGCTGTCATCGTGCCAAATACTGTTTCAAACCATCGTCGTCGAGCGGTCAGTCCTACAATCACGCCAATAGCAACACTTGTTATGCTATATACAGCAGAAACCGGATCACTCACGCTGTATACGAGATTCGTGGTCACTCCCACAATAGAACCGCAAATCGGACCGAATGCATATGCGACAATAACTGTACCAAGAGAATCCAACCATAACGGAAGCTGCAAGGCATCTGCAAATGTTTTACCCACGAGATTAAGCGTAAGACAAAGAATAACAAACAGACCTATGACAAATGTATTTTTTTTCAAAGCAAAATCCCTATATCTTTTTTTCCTATTTTAATTTTATCATAACTATAGAAAAAACGCTATTAAATTTGCCAAAGTGAAAGTAAGGCTTCATCTATTTGTTCAATAACAGAATGCTTATGAAAAGAAAGCCTCTTCTCCGTCAACTGCTCAAAGTATGAAAATACTTGCGCTACAAATGCGCCTATCGTTCCTGGAAGACGGATTTTATAACTAACGATAGTTTGGCTTATAAATACCATGCCTACCAAAACTGCGCTTTTATGCAGACCGAAAAAGAGGGCTTCTTGTGTAATTTTGAACGAACTAATGGTAGTTAGTACCTTTCCTGTTGGTGATAATAGTGCAAAAAATGTGATAAAAACAGTCAAAAAAAGCGACGGAAGCAAACGAATTCGCTTTTTTCGGATAAAAGCAAGCACCATCAGAACAAAAACAATTGACCACTCAATGCCAATGCGTAATCCGCTCATACTGCTGCCTCCTTGGCTGAGTCTGCGGAAACCAATGCAAACCATCGACTTTTTCGCATAAATTGTTCGGTAAATACACCCAGCAAAAATCCTGTCACAATGCCTGTAATCAACAGAATAGGAGCAATATATCGGGTACTTGCGCCAAACAATAAAAACCGTGCCAGAACAAGCTGGGCAAGATTATTCGCCAATGCACCTGCTAAACTTAATCCTACTGCAGAGAGATTTTTTTTGCAGAGGGGGTATAAAACAAGCATGGTTAGGCCGCTCGCAAATGACCCTGCTGCAGAAAATAAAAACACATAAGAAAAAATCGTTCCTGTAAGAATACCCTGCCCCAACACTTTGAGCAAAATAAGCCAGAGGGTATCCCGACGGCGCATAGTATACAATGAGAGAATAACCGGCACATTGGTAAGTCCAAGGCGTAAAAATGGCACGGGCTTAGGAATGGCGTATTCAACACTGGCGAGAAAAAGACAGAGAGCGGCAAAAAATGCGACAGCTGAAGCTTCTTTTTTCTTCATACTATTAGTTTAGCACAGTTCCGTCAAAAAAACACTGAAAGAATTTTCGAACTGTATTTTGCATAAAGTGCAGCTTAAAATATTGACATGCCATAAATCATCATTTTATATTTTTATCGATATTTTTTATAGAAAATTATTACAAGGCGGAATTGCATGACGGAACAAGAAATCGCAAAAATCTGTAAAGCATTGGGTGACGAAAACCGTGTCAAAATCATCAAGATGCTCACATCTGGCGAACTCTGTGCTTGCAAAATTCTTGATGCCCTTTCTGTTACGCAGCCCACCCTTTCTCACCACATGAAGATTCTCTCCGAGGCTGGTTTAGTCTCCGTGCGAAGAGAAGGCAAATGGTCGTACTACGCAATACAATGCGACTCGTTCTCTGCGTTCAAATCCGTCATCGGGGACATCAGCTGCGCAAAACAGTGTTCGTGTGATTGCAAATAAATTGGCTTCCTAGCAGTTTTACATATTGACATCTATCTATCTGTCTAATTATACTCATATTGATAAATATCGATATATTTGACGGATAGGAGTGCCGCCCGTGTGGAATTTCTTTCAAAATCAGATTTTAGGAATGCGCTGGCTGAATGTGCTTGTCGGTCAGCTTTTGAACGCATGTGGTCTTGATACAGCTGGGCAACTTGGGGCGAGTATTCAGTTTTTTGTGTACGACGTCGTAAAAATCACGGTTCTGCTTTTCGTCCTCATTTTTATCATTTCCTATATTCAGTCATATTTTCCGCCAGAACGAAGCCGAAAGATTATGGGACGGTTTTCTGGCTTGGGGGCACGGAGCGTTGCGGCTCTTCTCGGCACGGTTACGCCGTTCTGCTCATGCTCGTCGATTCCGATTTTTATGGGATTCACACAGGCAGGGCTTCCGCTTGGAGTGACGTTCAGTTTTTTGATTTCTTCGCCAATGGTTGATTTGGGAAGCCTTGTGCTTTTGATGAGCATCTTTGGCTGGAAGATTGCGCTTGCGTATGTGGTCACAGGTCTTGTGATTGCGGTCGCAGGCGGAACGATTATCGAGCATCTTCATATGGAAGACCAGGTCGCAGATTTTATTCGGAACGCAAAGGCAAACGCAGCAGAGTTTGAGGGCGAAAAACCGACACAAAAAGAACGGCTTCGCAACTCACTGGACTCAGTGCTTTCTACACTCAAAAAAGTATTTCCGTACATTCTTGCGGGCGTTACAATCGGTGCGTTCATTCACAACTGGATTCCGGAAAGCTGGATTACAACTGTTCTCGGTGATAAAAATCCGTTCGGTGTGGTTCTTGCAACGCTGCTGGGAGTTCCGATGTACGCGGACATTTTC
The DNA here is from genome assembly GCA_017450535.1 of Treponema sp. GTDB lineage: Bacteria > Spirochaetota > Spirochaetia > Treponematales > Treponemataceae > Treponema_D. The sequence goes on along the minus strand of JAFSTK010000126.1, from coordinate 3,592 downwards.
GGCTGCATCCCGATTGCTGAGAGTCTGCTTGCAAAGGGCGCGCTTTTGGGCGTGGTCTTGAGCTTTATGATGGCGGTGACGACTCTGAGCCTTCCGTCGCTTGTTATGCTCAAAAATGTGGTTAAGTCAAAACTGCTCGCTGTATTCATCGCAATTTGCGTGGTTGGAATTATTGTCGTGGGTTATGTGTTCAATGCGGTGCAGGGGGCATTAATGGTATGAAAAATCAAGTAATAGTGTTGGGAAGCGGTTGCAAAAATTGCCAGACCCTTCATCAGAATGTAATTGACGCACTTGCAGAAATGAATCTTGCAGTTAATCTGGAATATGTTACAGATCTGCAGAGAATCATGGAATACGGTGTAATGAGCATGCCGGCTTTAATGGTCAACGGGAAAGTAGTTTCCTGCGGCAAAGTCCTTAAGGTTGATGAAGTAAAAAAACTTCTTTCTACAAAATAAACATATTGGCATCTATCTATCTGACATATTATTATCATATTGATAATTACCTATATATCAGATAGGTGGTAAATATGAAACTTCCGCACGATATTGCGGCTCCGGCAGGAATGATTGGTGCATCAAACTTTTTTGAGCTTGCTGTGGCAGTTGCAGTCGCGCTGTTTGGAGCTTCAAGTCCTGCGGCTCTGGCAACAACGGTTGGCGTGCTTACGGAAGTTCCGGTCATGCTTGCGCTAGTGCTCTTTGCGAATAAAACAAAATGGGAATAGCGCAGAGCAGGAGATGTTGGTGTAGAGTCACATCGTCACAGATTAAAATCTGACGTAGCACTCAAAAACACAGCGGTCACCTTCTTTGATGTGGATGTACACTTTTCCCGCGAGTGCGGCATCTTCTTTTTTATAAACCTTGAGAATCTGCCCTTCCTTGCTTTCACCGGTGTAGTGAACTTCCAAATCCGTGATTTCGTGAGCCTGCAAAAAATCATCAGTAAAAACACAAAGCGCAAGCTTGATATATTCAATGTTGTTCATGTGATGAGACATATCAATCTGCGAAGAACGGATTACCTGCTCAAAAACAAAATCCTCATCAGAAAAATCAGAAGGAAAGCGTTCAAAAGGCTCGGAAAAAACCGCCTCAGGAAAGTTTTCTTTTGGGTAGGGAAGGTTTGTGATTTTCATCGGCCGGTGATTTTCCAGACTTAAAACACATGCTTCCTGATTTGCCAGCAGAAGAGTCTTACCGTTTTTATCCACAAGCTGAGTATTAACATGAGTGCGCATCCCAAGATTGTCGATTGGAAAAGTCCGCGCCGTTACAATTTCACGCCAGTCCGGCCGACGCTCAAAATGCACCTTAGTCTTTGTGAACACCCAGAAAGCATTGAACTTTTCGCGGTAAATCACGCCGTCGCATTTCATCGCATTAAAACTTTCAGTCAAATTATCCTGAACCATCAGCACCGCCTGCGCAACTCCCATCCGCACAGACGAATCAATAAACGCAGAAGAGATTTCCCGTTCTGTCTCAAAAATCAAATTGTTGCTCATTTTTTTTCCTAAAGAAAGTATATCGATTTTTTGAAAGATTGTCACAGGGCGTATCCCTTCGTTCGCGCAGCTCACTTCGGGTCGGCGCTTCCAGGCTCCACTACGTTCGGTGCTCCGCACGCGCTTCGCGCCCTTCCAGTGCCTAACGCAGAAGCGACATTTTATATTTTTTTACAAAAATTAAAGATTTCTTCTTTGTGCTTTAATATGTCCTCAACTCCCTTTCTGTTTCCTGCATTTGAAACCGGTGAATAAACTACAGATTTTTAATTTTTGTTTATTTTCCATTTTTTACTTTTCTCTCTCAGCCGCATTCACTTCCATAATATCTCCAATCTCACATCCAAGCGCGATGCAAATCTTCCTCAAGCTTTCCATTGAAACATCTTCGCCTTTGCCCATTTTGGCTACGATGTTGCTGGTGATTTTTGCCTGTTTGATGAGGTTGCTTTTGTTCATGTCGCGGTCTATAAGGAGTTTCCAGAGTTTTTTATAACTTGCGCTCATTGTATTTTTCCTGTTTTGATTTCGTTTTTTAGATAGTCATACACATAAAGAGGGCTTTGAAAGAAAAGTCCAGTTTTTGGGTCGCAGAGTTTTTGATATGTTTGTGAATTGTATACGGCACGCAACGCCTGTTCTACAGAAAAAGAAAAATCTCTTACAAGATATGTGGCAAGGTCGCGTGTGGTACATTCTATCTGATATTCAATGTCATTCATTGCAGAGTCCTTTGTTTACAAGCGTTTGAATCGCTTTTTCTGTCCCAAAGAAATACTGAAAAGTAAGGCCTTTCATATATTTGAGCCTTTCCAGGAAAGTGTCAAAAGAGATGTCGCCTTCTACAAAACGACGGATTTGCGCTCCCACTCTGTCATTTGCTATCGGACCTACAACAATATCGTAGTCATGTGAAAAATCTTGATTTTCCTGATTGCGGTTTTTAAAAACAAAGTCAGCCCAATCCTTTGAATACTCAGAAAAAGACAGAACTTTTAGGCTACCATCCTTTAGGAGATTTTCATCGAACTCAAATTTTGTTACAAGCGGTGTTCCTCTAAAAAATGTCGCTTTGAACATAGCAATATCGTAAGCTTGTTCAAAATTATTAGAAAGATAAAAGCCCTTCCCAAAATCTTTGTTCGGTTTAGAAAGATTTAAATCTATGTCTTTTATTTCCACATTGGAGCCGTGATACAAAAACATTACAGGTTGCCTCCATGGTCTTTACAATAAAATGACAATGTATCAAGCATTTCTGAAAATGAAAGTGTATGCGCAACATTATAATGCTGTTCCAAAAGTGAAATCGCATTAAAACGGTCTAGATAATTAAATGCCTGTGTCGTGGAAAGCGAGTATTTTTTGGCAAAGTCGCTTACAAGAGAAACAGTGTATTCTATTTTGTCTTTTACTGGTACTTCCGTCATATTGAGTTTCCAACAAAGCAATTATATCATAATTTTCTGAAATTTTCAAAAAAACTCACGATATCGGGAGAAAATCAAAAAACAACCTTATTTACCGTATGCAAGGAATTTTTCTTTTAGCTCGTAAAGGGTGTACAGCGTATTATTACTTTTACATAGAATTTTTTATACTTTCAAAACTAGCAGCCCAGTGGGCTGTCGGCATAACAATGGGTTGTACCGCAGCAGGCTTGACCCCCTGTCGGCTTTGAAGTGCCTGTTATGTGATTATTCAATTCAATCATTTTAGATGATTAATACTTTATATACAATGTGTCCAGTATCCTTAAAAAATGGCTTTACAATGAGTTCCACTCTTCAAGATATTCTTTCTTATGATGAATTTCGAATAAAGCGCATTGCATTTATTTGAAAAGATAGAAAATAGATTTTGAATTATAACGTCTGAACCTCCGCAATCGCCGCCGCAAAATGTTCGTAGCGGGCAAGCCCTTTTATCAGCACCGACTTTCCGCCGTACTCCACAAGATACGCAGGAAGCCCACGGATACCGAGCCGAGCCGTCCGCTCCAAATCGCACTCCAGAGCAGTCTTTGCCTTATCGCCATTAAACTCCGCCAAAAAACGCTCCTTGCTGATTCCCGTC
>JAFSTK010000125.1 GCA_017450535.1 Treponema sp. | reverse complement strand
CATTGTAACGGATTGTGAATGGCAAGAGGATAGCGTTTGCACGTCCGTGTGGAACATGGAACTCACCACCAATCTTGTGAGCCATAGAGTGGTTCATACTGAGGAATGCATTTGCGAATGCCATACCTGCGAGACATGAAGCGTTGTGCATCTTCTCTTTTTTATCTGAGTGCTACCCGCCTTCGGCGGGTCGGGTGTTCCGCACTTCGCTTACGCTCATTCCTTCGCTACGCTTCGGAACGCCTTCGGCGGTGCTCCATACCCTAGCACATGAAAGCCACGCAAGGAAGACCTCTCACTCCGTTTTGGCAAACACGACGCGCACCAATTTGTCGCCTTCTCCACGAATATTCATCGAAAAACTTTCACCGTCGTCCCCCAGAGCGTAGACCGCCGCCCAGTTCATGGTTTTGAGACGCGCGATGTCGGTCTTGAAGCGAGCGTTGATGTGAAGAATGTCGTCCGAATCGCTCCAAGTGCCTTTTGCCGTGAGCGGAGAGCCGAAGTTTCCGTCTGGGGTGACGCGCACCGTGCATTTGCCCTTCTTTTCAAAAGTGATTTCGTACTCGTCAGTGTAGGAATCAGTCTGCACCGTGCCCGTCCAAGTTCCCGTGAACCGTTCTGGAACTGGAATCACCGACACGAGATTCCGCGCGAAGTCGGGCAACTTGCGGTTGAATTCGCTCCATGTGTCGCAGGTCATCTTGGTCGAATAGAGGATTTTTGCCGTTTCCACTTCGATTGTCCGCGCCGTCACCGTGAGCGTTCCCGCAAACACATCCGCGCTCCCCACAATCACGCAGTCCGCGCCGACCATCTTTCCGAGCGACTTTGCCGTGGCGGGGTCTGTGTAGGGCTTTGCCTGAAACTTCATCTCGCCCGTCACCTTGTCGATGTGCTTGCGCTCCACCACCGTGATGTGCGGTAAGCCTACCAGTTCGTCCGTGAGCAAGTCGCTCATCGTGCCAGTACGCTCCTCGATGCAGAAATTGTCCGACTCAAAGCCGAGCACCGCGACAGTCTGGGCGAACGCACCCACTGCAAGCAGGGCGGCAAATGCGAAAGAAATCAGTTTTTTCATTTTTGGTTCTCCTTAGAATATATTTTTTATCACACCACTACAGGTATGATTTCAATGCAAGTATAATCATCGTTTTCCACGCACGCTGAGTTTTTCCGCCTTTCCGAATATGGCGACCTGCCGTAACCACATCGGCGAAAGTTTTTCTGTAAGAACAGAATTTCTCAGATGATAGCTTTTGTAATGTCGCAGAATGCCAAGATAGGAATTGACTGAAGAAATAAGAGAAGTCCTTTCCTCTTTTGTAGGCTTATGGTTCTCCGCAATCGTGTTGAATTTCTTAATGCTCTGTTCAAAATTACGGAATGTGCGCGGATTTGAAACACAATACGAAGGCTTCACGAAAACTCCCAAAAAACGAACGCCCTTATGATACAGCTGGAGATACAATTTCTTGGGATGCACATGCAATTCTGATTCTGATTCTAAAAAATTCTGCATTTTGGGAACGACCCGTTTCAAAAAAGAATGCGATTCGCCAACAATCACGCAGTCATCGACATAGCGACCATAATAACGAACGCCACACTCATGCTTTACGAAATGGTCAAACGGCGAAAGATAAAAATTCGCAAAAACTTGGCTCGTAAAATTTCCGATTGGCAGTCCATAACCATCTTTTGTGAAAAACAGGCTTTTTTCTTTCGGAATCAGTTTCCATTTTTCCGTAGGACTTTTGAAAATGCACTTGTCAGTAGGATTATTGAAGATGATTTTCTTGCACAGATACAGGACAAACGCCTTGTTTTCCGCCGTATATCGTGCTTCGATAAAATCACACAGTCGGCGGTACAAAATTGCCTTGCTTATGCTCATGAAAAAACTTTGTATGTCGATTTTTAGAATCCAGCACCTGCGTTTTCCGTTCTGCGAGCAAGAGCGGATAAAATGCTGCACACGGGTAATGCCGAAATGCGTTCCTTTGCCCGTTCTGCACGAATAGCTGTCATAGATAAAATAGCGCTCAAACAGCGGATTCAAATACATCAGCAAAAGATGATGTACAATTCTGTCGCGGAAAGAAGCCGCAAACACCTCCCGTGGCTTAGGTTTTTCCACGATGAACACGGAAGATGGCTCCAACTCATACTGACTAGCCCGCAAGTCCTGCCACAACTGAATGAGATTGCTTTCCAAATCCACTTCGAACTGCAACGCGCCACTTTTGTTTCGCTTGTGCTTTCTACATTCATAATATGCTGCAAACACATCTTCCAACGGCACATCATATACAACAGCCATATCTGCTCCCATAAAAATGGTTTTTGTGTAAAACCCCGAACCGCTCGCACACAATTTGTATTATTCTTATTGTTGTTGTTCTGATTGCCGTCGCTGAAACGCTGTGCCCACGCGTTATTATTATTGTTGGGAGACGACGACCAGAAAAATCAGCAACTGTGTCGCAAAGAATCGACTTTTTATTGCATACGCCGAACGGCGCACACAGCTGAACTCCGACAAAAGGCTCTTACAGGCAACATTGCCGGCTGCCGACCGCTTTTACACAAAAACCTTGCTCGCTCTCTTGCACCGTGGCACAAAAGATTCTGGCATAGAAACCGCACAAGGCGGCATCTATCAGACACGGCTCGCATTCCGCCAGCCGGTAATCTGCTTTCCGATGGTGTCCATACGGGCGGATAAATCCGCCTGCTGCTTCACCGTGATGAGGTGCAAATCCGTACAGAGCCGCACCTCAAGTTTCAGGACCTCAAAATTATCAAGAAAACACTCAAGATAGTGCTGCTTGTCTTTGCATTTGTTCGCGCGGTAAATGCTCCGCACCAACTGAATGCAGTCGCGCTTCATGTCCTGACCGAGCGTAAATTTATACTCACGGGAAAAGTTCTGCGTAAGCTCGAAAATTCGCAGCGTGAGCGCATAGGTGTCCTTGAACACCGGCAAATCATAGTACAACGCCATACTTCAAAAATTTTGCGACCGCCTAACTGCGGAAAAAGTTTAAATAGTTGAATAGTTTAATTGCTAAAAGCCCGAACCGCTCGCACACAACTTGTACTATACTTAGTGTAGCCGTCCTGATAGCCGTCGCTGAAACGCTGTGCCCACGCGTAATTAGAATCGTAGGGAGACGACGACCAGTACCAATCGTTACCTGAAATTTTTCCTGTCTTGCGAAGATTTACATAAATTGCATTAAGTTCATCTTTACTTGGCAAATACCAGTCATCATATCCTCCGCCGTGAAAATTTTTGCACAAATCAAATGCTGAACTCCATGTTGCTGAACCAAGTATCTCACTGCACTCGTATGCTTTGCTCCCTTCAATATAAAAAACTGTTCCTCCACCAGGTCCAATATCCCCGATTTTCAAACTCAAACTTTCCACAACATCTTTTGAAAATTGTGGCAGCAAATCAAAGACATCATCAAGCCCGTTAAATTGTTTTTTCGCACTTGACAAAACAATCGCAGTCTTTACATCAATTACCATCGCGGAAAGATACAGTTTACTTCCCAGTTTTATTATCTGTCCGCGTGCGATAAGTTGTGCATTCGCGGCATTCCCAAGCTCAACGGTTTTTTCTTTGTCTGACCAATCGCCCGATTGAAACTTCATTTCTTTGATAAGTTTATCAAAGTTCGCCCTGTCCACAACGCTTACTTTCCCTGTGCTGACAAGCTCCGCGATGTACAGTTCGGTAATTCCGTCCGCCTCGTCTTTGTTTACAGCATTTCCAGTTATATCAAAAGTGGCAACCGCCATCTTTTTTGGTTCGGATTGCGCAACGCACACTGCCATTGTTGCTACAAGAGCGAACAGAATTGTTGTAAGTTTTTTCATTTTGAGGTCTCCTGTATATATTCTTTCTGGATAAATGAATCCAGTTCATTTGATTTGTCTTTGTGACTCGACTGCAAAAGTATTTTCTCGACAATCGTGTCTCTTTTGCCATCCGTCAATTCTGACCACAAATCAATCATTCCTCTATGAATTGCTTTCAAATCATCTGCAAAATATTTGCAAATTTCTTGTGAATAAATCTGTTCTTTATCCAAGATATAAATTTTATATTCAAAATCAACGAAATCTTTTATCGCACGAATTTTAGTACGAAAAACGACATCTTCATCAGCTCCATAAGCAATTTCAGAAGAACGGTCATTTTGCAAGTTGTCTATGCTTCGTCTTATAATGTTATGCAAAGTCATTTCGTGAAATTCACGGTAAATTTTCTGATAATCCCCCGAAATTCCTTTATATCGTTTAAGTGCACGAAATCCCCAGCCAATAGCCCAAGCATAATATTGTTTGTCCATAAGCAAGAATCCTATCATTCGGGAAAGATGGGCATCGGTACGGAATAAGTCAGCGTCGAACTTTCGGCTGTTGTTCTTTTTCTCTTTTTCAAGTTCTTTTTTTACCAAATCGCTAACAGTTATCTTTGTGATAAACACAGGAACTGCAAGTGCAATCGAAATCGTTATCGCAATCAGGGCGATAAATGCACCAAGTTGCGAACTCACAAACTGCCCCGGCACTTGAGCAGAAGATTCCCCCGCAACCAAGAAACCTGTCGCCATAAAGCAAAAGAAAACCGCTGTCAGTTTTTTCATTTTTCAAACTCCTTCTGATTTGTTCCAAGCAAATTTAAAATCGCAACGCCGCCAAAAAGCATTCCCTGTTTCGGAAACACCACTTGGCGGCTTTGTGTGAGAATTTTTGTATGTGATGTGAATGGAATTACAGACTTACGGGCAGACTTCGCCCAAATGAACAATGAACAATGAACAATGAACAATGAACAATGAACAATGAACAATGAACAATGAACAATGAACAATGAACAATGAACAATGAACAATGATTTTCCGCGCGGGGCGGGCGTGTCAAGAGCTTACGAGAGAAATTCGTGTTTTTTGCGCAAAAATTGTTCATTAGAAGAAGTTTATAGCATTTGTGAAGTTTTTACAAGGAAAGGAAATCCAAAAAGTTTTTTTACAAAACAACAAAACTATGCTAAAATAAAACCATGACTTCAGAAAAACGCAATCAGATTTTAGAAACTCTCAACTGGGATATGGACATCAGCAAGGAAGAACTTCAAAATCTCATTCTTGGTGAGAGGGCAGAAGTTGGCGGCCTTACACGGGAAATGCTTTTTCTCCGCTCTTTGGAGCGTGTCGCGTGGCACAACCTTGTTCCGCTTTGGAATGGTATAGACGAATGTTGCAAACTTTACACCGAAAATGTCAGAAGGGGATTGAGAAATAATGAGTTCAGACAAAAATACGACTTCATATTCGGATTATTACGAAAAAAAACTGTACACGCTCCAGAATGGGGTTCTGAATATTGTGAAAACATCAGGCACACCTTTTTATCTGACCGGTGGAACCGCCCTGAGCAGGGGCTACTACAAGCATAGATATTCAGACGACCTTGATTTTTTCGTCAACAAAGATTCGGATTTCTCAAAATACACAGATTGCGTTAGTTCAGCATTGTCGGATTCTGGCTACATATGGGATACAGACACGGAGTTTTACAAAACTGCTGGATTCTATACGATGAAGATTCATCATAAGGATTTTCCGATGGGACTGAAAATTGATTTTGTAAATGATGTAGCCGCACATTTCGGAGAGATTCAAGAAACGGATTTTTTTCACAGAACGGATTCGGTTAGAAACATTCTTTCAAACAAGATTTCGGCATCCGTTCGCTTTGCGGGAAAAGATATGGTAGATATTCGGGAAATCTGCCTGCATGAAAAATTCAACTGGTCAGAAATTTTTGAAGAAGTCAGTCAAAAAGAATTGGGCTTGGAGCCGGACACCGTTTCCCAAATAATCGAGGGAACACCAAAATCAGCCTTTGAAAAAATCAAATGGATAGCAAAACCGACTTGGGAACAATTCCAAAGCGACTTAAAAACTATTTCAGAAGATATGCTCAAACTTTCTTCAAACAGCCTCGCACAGTAAAGTTTTCAACACAAACAAAAAACTCCGCCACCCTTACGAGCAACGGAGTTTCCCTAATCAGAGTTTGTTTTACTGTTTCTCGACCGAGAATCGCAAAGCGATTCTTGTAAGCAAAGGAGTCTACTCCTTTGTGACCAAGAACGGCAAGGCCGTTCTTGTAAGAAAAACAGTTTACTGTTTATCCACAAATTCCTCAGTGTAGTAAGCGTCTGTAAGGATCTTCTTCATGTCCTCAACGAGTGGAACGCGTGGGTTAACTGGAGAACACTGATCCTCGTAAGCGAGGTAAGCGAGTTTCTCAACGTTAGCGAGATACTCTTTTTCATCCAAGCCCTGTCCCTTGAAGTTCATGACGATGCCCAAGCGCATACCGAGCTCACCACAAGCCTTAGCATAAGACTCTACGCCCTCTTCAATTGTTTTTGCTGGGAGACCGAGCATACGAGCAAGCTCGCAGTATCGCTCAGCAGCCTTGAAGTAGTTGTATTTTGGCCATGTTGAGAGCTTGTCTGGCTGTGT
>JAFSTK010000124.1 GCA_017450535.1 Treponema sp. | reverse complement strand
GCAAAGATACTTCAGACTGGAGAATGATGCAGCGTTATGAAAATATGAAAACAAATAAAGGCAGTGGTAAATCAATTGTTGCCGCTGCAATAAAGATGGCAGAAATCGTTTGGGCAATGCTCAGCGACAAAAAAGATTTTGACGCACAAAAGATGATTGGCAAATACAAACCAATGTCTCTTGCAGAAGAAGCTTTGACTGCCATGAATTAAGTATTTTAGAAAGTCGACTTGTTCGTTGACTTTTTATGGGAGAAGAAAAATGATTTGCAAGAAATGCGGAAAAGAATTGCCAGAGGATACAAAGTTTTGTTCTTACTGCGGAACAGCCCAAGACACAGCCGTAACAGCTACGGATGCAAACAATACGACTAATTCAAGCGTGTCACCAAAAAGCAGAACAATCGCCGCTTTATTGGCATTCTTTTTCGGTGGACTTGGAATTCACAGATTTTATGTCGGAAAAACAGGTACCGGTGTTTTGCAAATTCTTTTAACCTGTCTCTTCGGGATAGGCTGTATTTGGGCTTTAGTCGATTTAGTAATAATTCTCTGCGGAAGTTTTAAGGACAAAGACGGCTTACCCATAACAGATTGGGAAGCAAAGTGATAAAAATCGCCTTTTTCGAGGACAATCTTTTCCTTGACCAATTTCACGCTACGCTGTAAAATGAAATATGATTCAGGCAGAAATTTTTGAGTCTCCGTTTAAAGGACGGTCACTGCTTACGTGGGCTGATTACACGCCCGAAGAAATCCTTCAATTTTTGGATTATGCGATTCTCGTAAAAAAACAAGCTCACGCTGGTGAAATTCATCAGCGTTTTTTGGGCAAAACCATTGCGCTCATTTTTGAAAAACGCTCCACTCGCACACGCTCATCATTTGAAACTGCGTTTGGCGAAGAAGGCGGGCATCCGGTATTCATGTCCACGGCTGATATTCAGCTTGGCGGCAAAGAAAGCGTAAAAGATACCGCACGTGTACTGGGCAGAATGTTCAGCGCGATTGAATTCAGGGGCTTTAAGCAGGAGCATGTAAAGCAGCTCGCAGAATTCTCTGGCATCCCCGTTATCAACGGCTTGACTGATGACTTCCACCCTACTCAGGCACTCGCAGACATTATGACTCTGCAGGAAAACTTTGGAAAACTCAAAGGGCTGAAATGGGTATTCTGTGGTGACGGACGCAATAACGTGGCCCGCTCGCTCATGCTCATCAGCGCAAAGCTCGGCATCAATTTTTCTATTTTCAGTCCAAAAGAATTGTTCCCGCCAAAAGACATTGTGGACTCATGTATGGGCTGGGCAGAAAAAAGTGGCGCAAAAATTACGATTTCCGATGAAAAATCAGTTGTAAAAGGAGCAGATTGCCTTTATACTGATGTATGGGTCTCAATGGGTGAAGAAGCGCTCAAAAACGAGAGGACCAAGCTGCTTGCACCGTATCAGGTGAACGCAGAACTCATGGCTGCCACAGGCAAAAAAGAAACCATTTTTATGCATTGTCTGCCAGCTGTCATGGGGGAAGAAGTCACCGAGGATGTGTTTGAAAGCTCCGCCAGCAAAGTCTGGGATGAAGCAGAAAACCGCAAGCACACAATAAAAGCTATCATGCTGGCATTGATTTAACCGCAAGGATAAGTCGCCCGCAATACACAAGGAGTTTTATTATGAAGAAATTTTGTCTTATTTCCGCAATTCTGCTTGCTGTCACCCTGTCCGCTTTTTCAGAGGTTGAGCAGACATATAAATATGAGTTTCAGGAATCAAAACTCAGCTACCATAATGTGACAGTCTACAAAGTTCTTGACCATAAAGATGCATACATCGTCATGTACGCAAAGGGACACCGCGATGTCGGTTCTGTTACCATTCCCAAAAAATGGTACAGCACAAAGCCATCAAAACTCTCTTTCCGCTCTCTTCCCAAAGGAATGGCACCATACATGACCGTTATCAAGAAAGAAGGCAATTTTGACCGCGTAATCTTGACGATGCCCGTTGACCATGGCATTAGCACAGTCTGGGGCGTTGCTGATCCAGGAACCGTCGTCAACGATGCTGATAAAGATTCTCTTGAGATAGTATACTAAGCCAGTATGCAGATTATTACAGACTCACAAATCGCCGCTTTTTCAGATTTTCTTTCTCGCCACAGTTTCTTTTATGTCATCGGACACAAAGAGCCTGATGGCGACTGCATTTATAGTTGCCTCGGCATGGCTGCCCTTTTGGACGCAAAAAAAATATCCTACCAGCTACTGAATGCAGGTCCTTTTAAGCGCACAGAGATTAGAGACAAGGCGGACTTGTTCACCGATGTCCCAACATTCTTGTCCGAGCCGGAACGAAAAAAGACAGGTCTTTTGATTCTTGACTGCTCAGAAATGTCAAGGCTTGGAGAAATTGACGGCGATTTGGATGGACTGGACACATTCATTGTTGACCATCACAAAACCGCAAGTGTCACCGAAAACTGTATTATTGACTCATCTTCACCGGCGACGGCGGTACTGGTGCAACAACTGTATGAAAGAATGGTCGGAAAGCCTCCGAAAGAAGTGGCGGAAATGCTGTTCTTCGGACTCTCAACCGACACCGGTTATTTCCGTTTTCTCAAAGAAGATTCCGCAGAAGTCTTTAGGGCAGCGGCACGTCTTGTTGAGGCAGGCGCAAATCCGCGTCAGATTTACGACAGAATGACCGGCGGCAAAGCCTACTCTACCCGCAAACTTTTGGGCATCATGCTGAACCGCGCAGAACGCTACTACAACAATAAACTGGTAATCACTTACGAGACGATGGAAGACACCCACAAATATGGCCAAGAAGGTCGTGACAGTGACGCGCTCTATTCTCTTCTCCTTGCGTGTGAAGAAGTGGAAGCAGTGGTTTTCCTGCGTCAAGAGACCGAGCACAATTGTACCGCCGGCTTCCGTTCACGCGATGCAATAGATGTAAGTGCGATTGCGGCTAAATTTGGCGGCGGCGGACACAAGAATGCGGCAGGTGGCAGCATGGAAGGAAAAATTGAAACCCTTATTCCCGCTATCTGCAAAGAATTCGCAAAAGTCTTAAACTAACAGCGTAATTTTAAGCAGAGTGCGCGCATCAGCGGCATCGGCTGAACACAACTTCCAGCATCGGTAAATCAATTTTTTCCGCTTTTACGGTAATCGTGCCGTTCAATTCCACGTCGGGCACTCCTGCAATCATTGTCTCCATTCCGAGCGAAGGAATACAGAACATTGACTGCTTTGCTTGTTTTTCAACACAAACAGCCTCGCCCGTCCAATCAGGATTCTGCAAGAGATACACCAGCGTCCAATGCGTGTTGCTGGAACGCTCGGCCTTTCGGGCAGCAATTGCGGCGGCATCTCCTTCACTCATGCGCATGAGCATCGTTTCTTTGTCAATCAGAGGACGATTACACAAAAAGGCGCGTAATTGCTCGTGCGCGATTAAATCTCCATAACGGCGGAGCGGGCTCGTCACCTGACTATACATGCCTAATCCCATACCCGCATGCTGGCTCGGCGTAACAGAGACATTTCGACGGCGCATACATTTTCGCAGCCTGTACTGACCTGCAAGCCCGTCAGGAATATCTTTAGGAATGTCGGGCGCCTCCTGGCTCACAAACGGGAACGGAATGCCATTCTTAAACGCAAAGCGCGCAGCCCCCTCGCCCGCCAAAATCATCGCCTCACGCACCACTTCAGCGGAAAGCGTTTCCGTGCGCGGCTCAATCGACACTTTTTTTGTCTCTGGCTCCACCGTGATATGCACTTCGGGCATAGAAATCTGCACGGCACCAGCTTTCTCTCTGCGCTCAGCATTCCGCGCGGCTATGGCAAAAAGCGGACTTAGTTCAGGCGAATCTTTTAGCTCATCAGCTTTCTCATACGTAAGCCGCTCTACTGTAACAATCGTGCGCAACACCGCGCAATCGGCAATATCTCCGTTTTCGTCAAATTGAATTCTAAAACTCAAAGCGCGGCTCTTCGGCGTAAGTCCCAGCGCATAGTCTTCAAGACTGTCCTCGCAAAGCATTCGGCTTGCGCCTTCCGGAATGTACAATGTGGCTCCGCGTCCACGCGCGGCTTTGTCTATCGAACTGTCAGGCAGAACTGTGCTTGCAGGGTCTGCAATGTGCACCCACAAATATTTTCCGTCCCATGCAATCGCATCGTCCGGGTCATGCGACCATTTGCTGTCTATCGCATATGAGACACCGGGAACTTCCACGCGCTCTTCATCAGGCGGAGACGCAAGTCCCTCGGTCGCACTCTTCATGCTTAATCCCCAGCGTAAAGGATACGGATTACGTGTGATGCTCCACACGCCTGTGTCCAAGAGCAATTTATGCGCGCGCTCCGGCGTTTCTTTTACATGCGCCTCATGCAATGTGCGGCTCTTGTCCGTTCTTCCGAGCGCAAATGCCTCCACATCGCCCATAAATTTTGCGTCTTCTGGCAGATTCAATTTGCCGTCTTTGAGCCGCTGGATAAATGCCGCGCGATATTCTTCCGCATGGTCTTTTTCATTTTGTTTTGCCTGTAATGCGGCAACTTCGTCAGAACTGCGTGGCACGAAAAGCAGCGCGCCATCAGTATTTTTTTCTTCAAACGCAAGGCTTGCCTTTATTGCCGCATACACGCCCCATACCTCGTCCGCTTTCAAATCCCCACGGATAAGCGAGGCTAGTTCTGAAAAAGCGACAGGCTGAGAAGCAGTCTCATCATCACTCAATAAAAGCTCGTGGGTCTCCGCAATCTGATTCCGTACCGCGCTTTCATCTGCAAGCGCACTGTCGGCAAATGAAAGCACCGCATCCAAACTTGTCGCCGCATCCTCTGAGAGCACAATCACGTCTTTTTCACGTACTTTTTGCGTGGCATACACGGCTTTTTTCCCTGTATCAGTCGCAGCTTTTGCGCACCACGTGATGACAAATTTATCACCGTCCGCAAGCTCTGTTACAAGCGCAGGAGAATTTTTATACAAGACAACGGAATTTTTCTTCATAGACCCCACCGTTTTTATTGTAACTGAAAAAAAAAGATTCTTCAACAAAAAAACACCCGCCACATGCGTGTGAAGTGTGAAGTGTGACGGGAGCTTTTGTCTGTTAAACTGTTCTTGCAACCTATGAATTAAGCGCGTTGTCTGTAAGCGCCATGCCTACCGTCGCGCCGATTCCAATTGCCGCACCAATGGAAGCACCAATCACGGTCGGCACTGCAGATGTAGCAGTAGACGTGAGCAATGTCATACTTATGCCCATACCCGTTCTTGAGCCTGCTGTTAAACCAGCACAGAATGCATCAATATCAACAGCAGCACTGCCAGCACTACCAATTGCAGAACCTAAGAAACCAAGTCCAACAGATGCAACGACACCAACTGCCAAATAAAAAAAACACCAGCCATTTCAGGCCGGTGTTTTGAATTCATCAGATTCAAATGCTCACAAAACGCAAGGCATTTCGTCGCTACTATAGTCCGCGTTCAGCGGCAACAAGGGAGTTTGTGAAACAAACTCCGCTATTGAAACCTGCGTTCAGCAGGT
>JAFSTK010000123.1 GCA_017450535.1 Treponema sp. | reverse complement strand
CTGATGTTGCGACTGCATCTGCCAGACCCGTCTTAGCCATAAAAATGCGCCCGCCCGCTACAACTGCGACAGTCAGCACGGAAACTATTAGAGAAATGGTCAGCACAAGCGGAAGCGTACGTTTGATTTTTTTGAAGCCGTAAAACACATAGCCTAAGGTCACGTAGTTTTTCCGAACCATGCGCAAAATCAGAATATGAAATCCGTACTGAAACAAAAGCCAAACGACAAGCGCACAGAAAACCAAAAGCATCGCAAAAATCAAATCATTTATTTCGGTGTCGCGTCCCATAATCATCATCGCGGGAGCCGCAAAAATCATACCCAGAACGGTTTCGCAGATGAGCGTCAGAAAAAGTGCGAACAAGGCATTTCCCATATTGGGTCGTACCGTCTGGTTAAGCCGAACCAAAAGTTGTTTGAATGAAATCATGAGGATATTGTAAAGGTTTTTTGCGCCAAGGGGAAGAGCATATGTACTGTCGTTCGGAGCAACTGCATTACAGTCGTACGGAAATAGTGTTTGTTCCGTCTGCGAAGATATGCGAGGTGGCCGAAGAGACGCGCTTTAGAATTGTTATGCCCAGATGCGCCTCATCGTCATCAGACTGAACAAATGGATTGTATTCTTTTCCGCCGCAAGTCAGAACAATGAAGGTTTCCTTTGTCGATTCTGCGTAGGTGATGGTAAACTTCATGCTGACTTCATCGTTTTCCGCATAGCAACTGTTCAGCATTTCAACAACCAGTTCTTCGCAGCAGAGTTGCAGACGCATGATGTGTTTGCTCTGAAGCCCATATTTTTCGCCAAAGGTTTGAATGCCGCCCTGAAACGCCATCAGGTCAAAGTCTTTGCTGGTGATGTCAAAACTAAAGTGCTTGCTCTTATTGATGAAATCAATCGTAAGCGGCTTTTTTGGATTCTCAAAAATCTCTTTCGGTGTTCCCTGCTCATAGATGCCTTTTTCTGCAAAGAACAGCACACGGTCTGCAACTTCGCGGGCAAAATTCATCTCGTGCGTGACAATCAGCATGGTGAGCGAGCGTTTTGCAAGCATTCGGATAACTGCCAGCACTTCGCCTACCATTGTGGGGTCAAGCGCACTTGTCGGCTCATCGAACAAAAGCACTTTTGGCTCCATCATCAGACTTCGGCAAATGGCAATACGTTGCTGCTGACCGCCAGAAAGTACGGACGGAAAGGCGTGGGCGCGGGTGGCAAGACCAACTTGATGCAGTAAGTCTATCGCTTTTTCTTCCGCCGCTTGACGAGTCATGCCCAAAAGTCGAACCGGTGCGAGGCAAAGATTGTCCATCACGTCCATGTGCGAGAAAAGATGAAATTTCTGGTAGACCATGCCCATGCTGCGACGGATGAGGTCAACATTTGCCTTTTTTGCGGTAATTTCTTTTCCATCGATAAAAATCTGTCCGCTGTCAGGCTGTTCTAAAAGTTCAAGTAAGCGCAAAAACACACTTTTTCCGCAGCCAGAGCCACCGATGATAGCAATGCGCTCGCCTTGTTCTACGGTGAGGTCAATGTTTTTTAGCACTTCAAGTGAACCGAATGATTTTGAAAGCCCTTTTACTTCGATTAAGCTCATGCCTCCTCCTTCTTTTTCAGTTCAGACAGTGCAAAGATTCCGTAGACGGCATAGGATAAGCCCAGATAGATGAACATGCCAACGGTAATGGTGATGAACGGCTGCATAGTACGGGATGCGATGTTATTTATGACGCGGGTGAGGTCGGTAATCGTCACATATCCGACAACACTTGTCCACTGAAACAAATTGACGACGAGCGACTGATAGACTGGCTTTGCGATTGAGAGCATCTGTGGCAACGTAACGAGCCGAAATGCCTGCCAGCGGGAAAAACCAAGTGTGCGGGCGGCTTCTACCTGACCTTTTTCTGTGGCGGAAATAGATGTGCGGAGCAGTTCTGCGACATGTGCCGAAAGATTCAGCGCAAAAGTAAACGAGGCGACCGCAACTGACGGCAATCCAGCGTGCGCAAAAACACCGTAGTACAACAAAAGCAGAAGCATGAGAACAGGCGTTCCCCGCAAAAATGCGATGTATGCGGCCGCAATTGTTCGTAAAGCTATGCTTTTTCGTGTTCTGAGCAGACAGATAAGCCCGCCGATTATCGTTCCAAGCAGGACTGAAAGAATGGAAATCTGCGCCGTCATCCACAATCCTTTTAGGATGGTAAAAAATGCGCCGTTGCTGATAAAAATTTTATACAACATCTCTCCAATATTCATATTGTAATGATAACACTATTTTTTAACAGGACGCAAGCAAAATTTAATACAATCGCCTGTCAAACGAAAAATCGTGCACATTCGCGATAAAAACTTTTTTGTATTCGTTATGCTGTGGATTTAGAATCAGATTGAATTCATGGTCGTATTCGTATGGCAGTATTGCGGAGGGCACTTTAAGCATGAGGTCTTGCTTTTCTTTGAGCCATGCTGAGCCGTAATCCAATTCCGTTGTGTCATCTGGGATACGCAGAATCTTTTGTGTAAGCGCAGAGTCGGGAACATACACTTCTGCATATGCCATATTGATTGGAGGCAGGTTTTTGTCTGTGTGAACAAGAATTTCCAGCGCGGCGAGTGAAAGTGACGATGATGTGTACAGCGCAGGAATACCTTTTGCGTTCCATCTGCCACCAAACAGTTCTGCGCCCCGACCCGATAAATCTTGAATGTGGTCTTTTCTCGCAATACGGAACACAACCATTATGAATAGACCCCGTATTCGATGCGACCAAGCATATCCATTACTTCTTCTGCGCCAAAACGTGAGCTGAGAGCCTGCACCGGCGTAAGATTGTTTAAGATAGCATTAGGTGTTTTGAGCCAGGCGACCGCATTATCTTCTGAGCCGAAGATTTCAATGGCACGGCTGTAAGCGCGCATCAGCGAAATGGTGACTTCTGCAGCTTGCGAAGGAATGTTCTGGTCGCTTTTGAGCCTGGACAGTGTGCGCGCACTTGTTCCTGCGATGGACGCAAAATCTTTGTCGGTGAATTTGAAGACTGCATGTACCAATTCGTTGTACTGTCGTTTTTTTACACCGTCAGCTAGAAGAAGAATACATTTTGCGGGCGAATATTTTTTTGCAAGGGCTTTCATGTGCGCCTCCTTTGGCAGATATACAGATTGACCGCCATCTGTCAATTAGTATACCGCCATTTGGCGCATGGCGCAAGCAATATTTATGCGTCAAACGGCAATGTTCCGTCGTCTACCTTGATGCCCGAACACTCACGCGTAGAGAGACGCACACCGAGTGTCTTTAAGCCTTTTTCGGCAAAATCCTGTGCTTTGAATGACTCTTCCAGAATCTTTACCTTGGGCTTTTTCTCGTAGGTGAGCGTAAAGCTGAACTTCTGTGCGGTGCTGATGTAGAGGACTTCCATGCCGTCGGGTGCAAGGAAATAGTCGCGGTTCATAATCCAGCTGGGAATCTTGCAGCGTTTGATGAAGGCATACTTTGTATTTGGGTCGCGGAAGATTACCGTGAACAACACCTGCGGAAGTTTTTCTTTGTCCGCGATGTCGCAGAACCACATGCCCTTGTCGATAAAAATCTTGTCGGGAACATCGGTGACGGTGTACATGCCGTTTTTGCGGACGTACAGAATGCGGTCGTAGGGGGAGACTTTTTTGATTTCCTGTCCGCCAGACACGTTGATGCCGAGATAGCCTTTGTCGTCGTAGCGCAGGCTGCGGTCACTCTTTGCGACTTCTTTTACGTCCACCGCGCTGAATTTTTTAATCTGCGTGTGGCGTTGCAAATCGCTCGTGCCGAATTTGCCGAGCATTGTGCCCAGATAGTCGATTGCACATGCGGTGAGGTTCTTGAGTTTGCGTGCGATTTCTTTGAGTTTCGCATTGATTTCTTTGACCTCGGCGCGGTTTTTGTTGATGTCGTAGAGAGAGATGCGGCGGATTGGGATTGCCAGAAGATGCTCAATGTCCTCTTTGGTAATCGGGCGAATCAGTTCCGCCTTGAACGGCACAAATCCGTCCACTACCGCCTTGAACACGGCTTCCTGCGTTTTCATCTCTTCGATTCGTTTGTAGATTCTTTCTTCTATGAATATGCGTTCCAGCGTACGAAGATGCAGTTTGTCGGTCAGCTGTCCGCGCTCATATTCCAATTCGTCTTTGATGATGCCGGTGAGCCGTTGCGCATAATACTTGATGATTTCGGTGGCTGTCATTGCGACAGGCATGTTGTCTTTAATCACAAGCATCTGGCAGGAAATCGATTTTTCGCAGTCAGTGTAAGCGTAGAGCGAATCAATCACATCTTTTGAGTACACGCCGCGTGGCAGTTTGATTTCAATTTCACAATGGTCAGTGGAATGGTCATCTACCGAGCTGATTTTAATTTTGCCCGCTTTGTATGCGTTGTCGATAGAATTGAGCAGGGCTTCCGAAGTAGTGTCCAGCGGTAATTCCGTGATGATGATTTTTTTCTCATCGCTCGTGTCGAACTTTGCCCGCGTGATGATTTTTCCGTTTCCGTCGTTATAGTTGGAGACATCAATCAGTCCGCCTGTGGGAACATCAGGATAAATCTGAAATTTCTCGCCCTGCAAACATTTGATTTCCGCGTCCAAAACTTCCTTGAGATTGTACGGCAGAATCTTTGTGCTCATACCGACCGCAATGCCTTCCGCACCGATAATCAGCGCAATCGGAATCTTTGCCCTGAATACTTCCGGCTCGGTTGAACGACCGTCATAGTTTGGAATATAGTGCGTCACATGCGGATTGGTGACAAAAAAATCTTTTGCCAGCGGATTAATACGACATTCAATGTAACGACCAGCCGAAGCCGAGTCGCCCGTGAACATATTGCCAAAGTTTCCCTGCGTCTCCAAGAAAATGCTTACCCATTTGCGTTTGGGTGACTGCTGCAGGAACAGACCACGGTTTGCCATCGTTACGACCGCACCGTAAATGGATGCGTCTCCGTGCGGATGGTACTTCATCGTCTGTCCGACCACATTCGCCACCTTCTGAAAGCGTCCGTCGTCCATCTCAAACAGCGTGTGCATGATACGCCGCTGAACAGGCTTCAGTCCGTCCTCCAAGTCAGGAATCGCCCTGTCACGGATAACGTAGCTTGCGTACTCGATGAAGTTCTTGTCAAATAAGTTCTTTACAAATGCCATAGTTCTTTACGCTCCATCCTACACATCGATTTCCGCATTGGACAGCAAGTGTTCTTCAATAAAGTGCCGGCGTTCGGGGGTGTTTTTGCCCATGTAGAACGACAAGAGTTGCGGAATCACTTTCAGTTGGCTGATTTCCACGGGGGTCAGGTGCATGGTCTCCGGGGTGATGAACTGCTTGAACTCATCGGGGTTGATTTCTCCCAAGCCTTTGAATCGGCTCACCTCGGCACTTGCGCCCAATTTTTTGAGTGCGGCGTCTCGTTCTGCCTCTGAGTAGCAGTAGATATTGTCTTTTTTGTTGCGCACACGGAAGAGCGGCGTTTCCAGAATGAATACGCGTCCGCTTGTGACCAGTTCTTCAAAGTAGCCGAGGAAGAAGGTGAGCACGAGGTTTCTGATGTGGAAGCCGTCGTTATCAGCATCGGTCGCAATGACGATTTTGGAATATTTGAGATTTTCAGTGCTGGTCTCAATGCCAAGTGCCATCATCAGCTGGTACAACTCATCGTTTTTGTAGATGTCGCTCTGTTTCTTGCCGTACATGTTTTCGGGCTTTCCGCGCAAGGAGAAAATGGCCTGGTAATCGGCGTTGCGTGAGTGCGTCATCGTGCCGGATGCAGAGTCACCCTCGGTGATGAAAATCATGCTGTTTGCGCCTTTGTCTCCGTCCTGCAAAAAGTAGCGGCAGTCTTTGAGCTTTGGGATGCGGATGCTCAGTTTTTTTGCGTTTTCTTTTGCCTGTTTTTTGACGCTGGAAAGCTCTGTGCGGAGTTTTTCGTTCGCCTCGATTTTTTTCTGCAGCATTTCGGCGGATTTTGGATTTTTGTGCAGCCAGTTATCCAAGCCGGACTGAACTTCCGCCACAATCCATGAGCGGATATCAGTGTTGCCGAGTTTGTTTTTCGTCTGGCTTTCAAATACGGGGTCTTTTACTTTGACCAGAACAGCAGCCGTAATGCCGTCGCGCACATCTTCTGATTTGTAATTCGTATGGAAGAAGTCGTTCACGCCTTTGATGAAGCCTTCTTTGAATGCGTTCAGGTGCGTACCGCCGTCACTTGTATACTGACCATTGACGAATGAAAAATAATTTTCGCCGTAAGCGTTCGTGTGTGTAAAGGCAAATTTGAGGTGTTCGCCCACATAACTTCCCACGGGGTAAATTGACTCTGCCGCAATTTCGCTCTGAAGCAAATCAAGAAGTCCGTTCTGGCTCACAAAGTCTTGTCCGTTCAAGCGCAGGGTAAGGCCTGTGTTCAGATAGGCGTAGTTCCACATGCGCTTTTCCACGTATTCCATGTTAAAGCTGTATTTGCCAAAAATTGTCTCGTCGGGCACGAACTCAAAGAATGTGCCGTTGGGAAGACTCTGCTTGAGCGGACCGGTGCGCTGATTTTTCAGTTTGCCTTTTTCAAAAACAGCCTCAGTGCATTTGCCGTCGCGAATAGAGATGACGCGGAAATAAGATGAGAGCGCATTGACCGCTTTGGTGCCCACGCCGTTCATACCCACGGAGAACTGGAAAACATCGTCGTTGTATTTTCCGCCAGTGTTGATTTCAGACACACATTCCACCACTTTTCCGAGCGGAATGCCACGGCCGTAGTCGCGCACTTTTACGTGATTGTCTTTGATTTCTACGTCAATGCGCGTGCCAAATCCTACGATGAATTCGTCTATTGAGTTGTCGATGATTTCTTTGAGAAGAATGTAGATACCGTCATTCTGATTTGAGCCGTCGCCCAGACGACCGATGTACATGCCACTTCGCAGACGGATATGCTCAAGCGCGTCCAAATGCAGAATCTTGTCGTCGGAATAATCGGCGACCGCTTTTTGGGGTTTGCCTGCGTTGGGGTCAGCAGCCTTTGCCGCGGCGAGTTTTTTCTCTGCCTCAGCGATTGATTTTTTATTTGCGGCGATTTCTGCGACAGAACCTGCGGCCGCTTTTTTTGTCGTTGATTTTGCGACAGTCTTTGCGTTTGCCCACGCGCGGAATGTGCCGTTTTCATCTACGCCTGCGGCCGGTTTGGTAGAAGTTGTTTTTGCCGGAGCAGGCTTGGTCGCTGTGGTTGTTGAAACTGGCTTTGCTGTTGCGGCAGATTTAGCCGCGGTAGTTTTTGGTGGCACGGGTTTTGCCGATGTGACTGCGGACTGCTTTGTGGCAGTTGCCGTAGTTGCTTTTGCTGCAGTTGTCGTAGTTGTCTTTGCGACAGTTGCCTTTGCAGGCGCAGTTTTTGCCGGAGCGGTTTTTGCTACGGATGCCGGTTTTGCCGTGGCTTTTGCGGTTGCTGTTGCAGGCTTAGCCGCAGTTTTTGCAGCCGCCACAGTTGTCGGTTTTGCCGCCGTTGCTGACGCTTTTACCGCAGTCGCTTTTGCTGTCGCGGGTTTTGCAGTTGTTGTTGATTTAGTGACTGCCGTAGCTGGTTTTGCTACTGTTTTTGCAGTTGTTGACTTTGTTGTTGAAGACTTTTTTTGAGCAGCGACAGTTTGAGCCGCAGCTGTTACCCCACTTTCTATTCCACCCATACAGAATAGTATACAATAGAATGTAAATTCCGTCTAGGGTGGAATATTGTGTTATCGTTCTTTATGCTAAGCAAGCATCCAGTTCTGCGGCAATCTTTTTCTTGTCCAGTTTCTGGCCGATGATACAGAGCTTGATCATGCGGTCGCCCACTTTTTCATCCCATTCTTCTTTAATCTGCGGGTTTGCAGCAAGAATCTTTTTCTGCTCAGAAGCGGGAGCCGCCGCAACCCATTGTCCTGAGTAGCCGGCCTGAATCTGTCTGCCGCTGGTCTCAAAGACGTATGCCATTTCTTCTTCGTCGCTGAACCACAACAAGCCCTTACAGCGGATAATGCTGCGCGGCCATTTGTTCGCGTATTCGTCCAGTTTCTGGCGGTCGAAGGGCTTTCTGCGGTAGTAGATGAATGTGCCGATGCCATACTCGTCTTCGCTCTCACCTTCGTGGCGGTGCTCATGATGATGGTGATGACCGTGATGGTCGTGCTCATCTTCGTCATGGTCGTGGTGATGATGATGTTCGTGCTCGTCATCGTCGTCGTCATGGTGATGGTCGCAATGTTCGTCACAGACATGACCTTCTTCGCCATGTTCCGGATTATGGTCATGATGATGCTCGTCCTCGTCGTGCTCATCTTCGTCAACTTCATCTTCTTCCAGATGCTTGCACCAGCCTGCGCTCGTGTACACCTGCTCAAAGTCAAAGCTGCCTGTTGCAAGCACGTCGCCAACCGGCACTTTACCGTGGTCAGTCTCAATGATTTTTACGCCGGGGTGCAATGCGTTGATTACCGCGCGCACCTTTTTGAATTCGTCCTCAGTGACCAAATCCTTTTTGTTGATTACAAGCGTTGAACAGAACTCAATCTGCTGTACCAAAAGCGACT
>JAFSTK010000122.1 GCA_017450535.1 Treponema sp. | reverse complement strand
CACAAAAAACGACCGTTTAAAGTGCTCAAAACATCTAAAATATATAGAATTATTTAGTGGAATAGGAGCTTTTCATCAAGCAATAAAAACGATACTTCCTAATTCAGAATGTGTATTTGCTGCAGATATAAATATTGATTGTGCAAAAATTTATAAATTGAACTATGACATAGATTCCCTTTGTGATTAAACAAAAAAGGATGCGAATG
Source organism: Treponema sp. (assembly GCA_017450535.1). GTDB lineage: Bacteria > Spirochaetota > Spirochaetia > Treponematales > Treponemataceae > Treponema_D. The sequence goes on along the minus strand of JAFSTK010000122.1, from coordinate 17,913 downwards.
AAATTCCTGATCATGATTTTTGTTTCTTTTCACCGCCCTGCCAAGCATTTTCAAAAGGTGGTAAACGTCTTGGTTTTGAAGAAGCACGAGGTACTCTAATATTTGAAGTTTTTAGAATACTTAAAACAAAAATAGATATAGGACGAGCTCCAAAATATGTTTTAATGGAGAATGTAAGAAATTTAGTTTCACATGATAATGGAAACACAATACGTGTAATTCTAGATGGATTACACGAACTTGGTTATAGAACCCCAAAATTACCATTAATACTTTCACCACACCAATTTGGAATTCCCCAATTACGAGAACGTGCTTTTTTGCCAGGAATCTATGATCCTGATAATGCCTATACTCCTCTTGAATTTGATATGGGAAAATTACTAACAAAAAATGAAAATAATATTTTCTCTATCATTGATACAAATGAAGATGATAACAGTTTAAAACTCCGACCAGACGATGAAAGGACAATGCAGGCCTGGAATGAGTTTTATCACGGAATTGATCTAAAAATAATAGGATTCCCTATTTGGGCAGATTTCTTCCATTCCAATGAAGATATTTCAGATTTCCCTGAATGGAAAAAAGATTTTGTACATAAAAATGAACAACTATATCAACGAAATAAAGCTTTTATAGACAACTGGTCTGAAAAATGGAATATCTATAAAGATTTCACTCCAACCCAAAGAAAATTCGAATGGCAGTGCGGAACTTCCATCAATGATATTTCAGAAGCCTTAATACAATTCCGGCCTTCAGGCATGAGAGTAAAAGTTCCGACAGTCGCACCTGCACTTGTTGCAATGGTGCAAACACCGGTGATTGGAAAACTTAAAAGAAAACTCTCATTAAAAGAATGTCTAAGACTTCAAAACTTCCCTGACAGTTTTAGTTTTGGAGGACAAAATCCTCACGAATGTTATAAGCAGTTAGGAAATTCTATATGCGTAAAAGTTGTACAGAAAGTAACAGAAAAACTTTTGGAACAATAACTATTTTTTGGAGGATATATGTCTGAGTATTATTTTACTAATAAAGCCGGAGAAATTTCTAAACAAACCTATTCCAGTGATTTGTGTATTTCACCTGAAACGGCACTTGAATTGTTTAACTCATCATTTCCATATCTTAATACTCCACCAAAGTTCACAAAAGTTGAGAATACTGTTGCTTGTTATGATTTTTCAACAAGTGATAGAAATTTTTCTCATTTTTATGCATGCATTTATCAAATAACACCTGGTGGTAGAGCTATAGTATCAGGTACAGAAGATGCTGAAAAAGAATTCCGAATTCAAATAAAAGCAAAGGATTATAACTTTATTTTTGATAAACAAAATAGCGGTATAAAGTCTTTACAAATAGGCATATATAAGTTCTATAATATTTTAATATTCGTTGCATGGAAACCAAAACAATCAACAGCAAATCCAGAAACACCAATATCAACTCAAGTAGGAATTGAAGAAATAGCAAAGGCTGTAAAATATGGTTTCAATCAGTATAAGAATAAATCTGGTGCTTATGTATGTTTATTTAAGCAAGAATTTCTACCATTTTATATAAAAAATTCAGATTGGTTACATGATGATGAAATAACCAAAAATGCAAATCATATAATATCTATTGACAACACACCTAAACAAATCATCTACTACGGTGTCCCAGGAAGTGGAAAAAGTCATGCAGTGGACGGACTTGTTAAAAAATTAGAAAAACAAACTCCAGTTGATGGAGTTAAATATGTTCGTCGCGTAGTTTTCCATCCAGAATATACAAACGCAGATTTTATTGGACAAATACTTCCAACAATGGATAGCGGTGAACTCAAATATAAGTTTACACCTGGAAACTTTACAAAGATATTAAAAGATGCATACAAAAATCCCCAAAAAAATTTCGCACTTGTAATTGAAGAAATAAATCGAGGAAATGCGGCTGCAATTTTTGGTGATATTTTCCAGCTATTAGATCGTCTTAATTCAAACGAATCTGATTATAGTGCCAATGATCAATTCACTTATAATGCAGGTTGGAGCAAATATAGCATCGATAATATAGATATTATTCATTATATTTTCCAAAACAAGGAAGGAAAATTTGAGCCTTTATATTTAAAATTCGGAGAGCAGGCACTTCATATAAATTATAACACCGGCATCCGCCTACCCCCTAACCTTTCTCTGCTCGCTACCATGAACACAAGCGACCAGAACGTTTTCACTTTAGACAACGCATTCCAGCGTCGCTGGGATATGCAACTTGTTCCAAATGAATGTGCCGATACCAATCAGATGAAAGCAACTATTACAGTTACAAAGGCCAATCAGACAATCACTTGGGAAAACTTCCAGCAGACAATCAATGAAGTTATCGGCGAAAAATCAAATGAAGGCGGACTTTCAAGCATGGAAGACAAACGTCTTGGATGCTGGTTCATAAAAGCAGAAAACGGAAAAATTGATACTGAGCTTTTTGCAAACAAAGTCCTCAAATATCTTTGGGATGATGCTTTCAAATTCTGTCATCAGGACGTGTTTGAGAGCGATATTAAGAATTTTGAAGAATTACAGAAAAGATTCTTAGAAAAAGGTTTTGATGTTTTCTCTGAAAACTGTGGATTGAAAAAACTGGTTTCGCCCCTTCGACAGGACTCAGGGACCGCAGGCTCTACCACCGAAGAACAAACTACTGAAAATTCAGAGCAATAGAACAAGAGCTATAAATGAGTTCAGCAGATGATTTACGCAACAACAAAGCTTCTCTTTCTGACCTCTGCGTTTACTTTGATGCGGAAACTTCCCGCAACGAGGAAACAGGAGAGGTAGATAAATTTGTAGGACTCCGTTTTATTGACGGTAAACTTTCTGTTCACTTTCCTGTAGGATATTCAAAACCTCAAAATCCCGATGAAAAACAAATCCGCCTGGATATATTGAATCTAATCAGCGTGCTTTCTTCTTTCGGGACAGCGGAATCATTATTGCGACAAACAGATATCCGCTTAAAGCCGGATGAAGTAACATTCCCGATTCATGCTTACCTTTTTGTAATCAATGATTTTTTAAGCCATGGCTACTACCGCCCAAGAGAACAGATTTACAAACGCTCAACGACAGGAAAAATCAACTGGAGCCGCACAATCAAACAGGTTCGCCCTCAGATTGAAAATGAAAATGTCGTATATCTTGAATTCATAACTCAGCGGACAAAACACAATGAATCGGAATTAATAACTCAGATTCATAAATATTGCGTATACGAAAGTTTTAACAAACTGGGATATTTATTTTCTTCTTTTGTTCCTGCAAAACCTCCGCGTGCTTTCAACAGAAATTTATTTACTTCAATTCTTAGAACCAAAATTGCCCACACTTTTAACGAAAAAGAACTTCTTCTGTTCAAGAACATGCTGGACATCATTCTTTATCTGGACAGTTCAAGTAGCAAAGAGAATTTTATTTATGGAACAAACAATTTCCATCACATTTGGGAACAGCTTGTTGATTCAGTTTACGGTGAAAAGGATAAAGACAAATTCTATCCAAAAGTCTACTGGCATCTGAACGGTCAAAAGAAAAACTTTTTATTTGGAAATTCCGAGAAAAGAAATTCCCTACGTCCTGACACAATCATGATTTCAAATCGAGGCAAAACCGAACAAAAAATTTTTGTATTGGATTCAAAATATTACCAGTACGGTGTTACGAGAAATTCATATCACCTGCCTGACAGCGGAAGTGTAGTAAAGCAATTTGCTTATGCTGATTACATCGACAATCCAAAGAATCGCAGCAAAATGCCGGAAGACGTTCAGCAAAATATCGACTCAAACAGAATCTTCAACGCATTCATCATGCCGGCAGATGTAGATACTCCAGAAAACATCGGCTTTGTTTCCGCAGACTATGTTCTTCCACAAGATTCAAAAACTTGCGACAAGCCTTATTACAAAATCTATGGGGTCCTCCTTGATGTCCGTTCAATCATGTACAAACATATTCCGCACGATAAACTTGCAATTGATGAGTTAGTAAAATTAATTCAAAGCATCTAACAAAGTACTTATTTCAAAAGATTATTGCACGTACACTTTTAATCCAATTACTAAAATAAAAAAAGTTGTGTCTCTAATATTTTCTTAAACTCTCTTTCTTTAACAGCTTTATGCCTTTTTTTCATGATAATTATGTTTTCTGTATCGTAATAATTACTTACCCACTCTGGAACTCTGTCATACCAGCATATTTTTGAAGGTTCAATTCTTTCAAGCATTTCTAAAAATCCCTTCTCAAAACATTCCCAATCTGAGACACCTTCGGTAGAAATGCCAACAATACAACCTTTCTCTATGTTAGAAAAAGCCGTGTTATAAGTCTCTTTTCTAGCCCAAGAAAGCGTAATTATTACAGAACGTCCTAGGTCCTGCCAATAAGATGCTATAAGTCTGTTCAAAAGCATTCGGTCATTATAGTAAATCTGATATTGGAATATGTCTACATTGAACAGATTGAATCCGTCGTCAGAAAACTGCCTTGAATACTCATAACAATCCTCACTAAGCGAGGAATAACGGATAAGCTTTATGTTAAGCTTGTGGCATAACTCAAAGACATTCACAGGTATTTCAGCGTAGCCCAAGTCCTCATACATATCTGCGACTATTTCCTTAATCTGCTCGTAGCGTTCGCTTGTAATGCTGCATGTTTTTTTCATTTACTCTCCTGCAAAAGCAAAGTCAGAAATTTTTTCTTTTGCTCCATCGTTAAAAGTTTTGCGTTACGCGCCAAAAGGCGGTACGAAGTTTCAATATCCTCGTCGCTATCATTTACAAGCTCTGCCATATTCAAAAGATAATCTGTGCTTACCCCCAAAGCGTTGGCAATATTTAAAAGGATTGCTCCGCGAGGAACCCTGTCACCCTTTAAATAGTGGCTCACCGCCGCTTCCGTGATTCCGGCTTTTAAAGCCAGTTCTTTTTGGCTCATTCCTTGTGTTTTTAAAAGGCTTTTAAGCCTTGTCGCCGTAAAGTTTTCCATCTCCTTAGGACCCCCCAAATAGTTTTAACATGAATATTCTATGCTAGAATTATAATATTGTTAAGTTACAATTAACATATTTATATCTTGTACTGAATAATTAAAACTAATTTACTTCAATTTTGCGTAACTCAATTGAATACATTTGTAACGATAAAAAATTAATTGATGAACTTGCTCTAAAAATAGCAGGCGTTGAAATCGAGTTTGCTACGCGAACATCGCAGGGCGGCGCTTGAGCCCGCAGAAGGGGGTACGGCGCAACGAAGTGCGACGTAGAGGGAAGGCTTTCCCCCTACATCATTTTTTTAATTCTCTCTAAGTTTTGTTTTGAATCAAGATTATTAGTGCAGATAAATCGCTTTACAGTGTTTCTATGTGTGCCATACAATTTTGCCATCTGATTTACGCTTGTTCCGGCCAGCAACATCACGCTCACGGGAAGTTCAGCTCCATCCAGTTTGCTTTTTGTGCTTGAAACTCCACGGGGGCGACCGAGTTTAATTCCTTCTTTTCTGCGGAGAGCCAGTGCTTCTTTTGTCCTCTGGCTGATAAGGTTGCGTTCAATTTCTGCGCTGAGTCCAAATGCAAACGCCAGAACTTTACTCTGAATATCATCGCCAAGCCGATAATTGTCCTTGATAGTCCATACACGGGCACCTTTTTCCATCAAGAGATTCAGAATCGACATAATCATAAAAAGGCTTCTTCCAAGGCGAGACAACTCCGAGCAAATAATCAAATCATTCTTGCCGACATTCTGCAGAAGACGACCAAGTTCGCGTTTGCATGGCTCAACTGTCCCACTGATTGTTTCTTCAATCCATGAGTCTATCTTTAAATTGTTCCGACTGCAGAAATCTGAAATTTCAAAGCGCTGATTTTCTACAGTCTGTTTGTCCGTACTAACGCGGATATATCCATAGGTCATAGTTTAAATATAATACCCTTTTCTGAAAAAATGAAAGGGAAAATTGAAAATAGCCCCCTTCCCTACTTCTCCTCCACGTTAATTTTTCCGTCAGTCGTCACCGTGACCGCGTAGAGTCGCACTTCTTCTGGGGCTTCGGTTTCCCAGGGGCGTTTGTATTCGAATTTGAGGGATGTGGTGCCGGGTTTTTGAGATTTGATTGTGTACACGAATCGGCTGGGGGCGCCGACGAGGCCTTGTGCGCCGAGGTACTGGATGTCTTCTTCTACTTGGATGATGGTGTTGTCGCTGAGTGTGTAGTTCCAGGTATAGCCTGTCGTGGGGTTTCCTGTGAGCTCAATTTTTGTGGTGTCGGTTTTGAAGTCATCGGACATACAGCCGGCAAAAAGCAAGCTGAGGAAGATGAGCGGCAAAAATGTTTTTCTTTTCATGTGGTATCGCTCCTTTGTCTTATTTAGGTTTACACTTTTCTTGTGGTCTTTTCAAGGTTTTGTGGCTGTATGCGGCTGTTTTTGGGCTGTTTGAAGCTGTTTTTTGGCTGTTTTGCCGGTCTGTTTCGGGGGGTCGCCACCTTGAACGCTGTTCGGCTTTGTGGTATCTTTTTTTTATGGTGCAGGGTACTGGAAAAAATAAGCATTCAGGGTCGTTTGACTTTTTCTTTCGGAACAGGTTTATTGCCATTCTCATTGTAGTGGCTTTAAGTTTCTGTATTTCTCTTGCCTTTATGATTTTGATTCCGGCGCATTCAAAAGAGGACTTGAAAAACCAGCGTCTTTTGGTTGCCGAGCATATTTATGATTCCATCCACACTGAATTCCTCCGTCCGCTCACGATTTCTAATGTCATGGCGAAAGATTTCTTTCTTTGCGAGGTTTTGAAAAAGGAGACTTCGCTGTCTGAAAAAGAAATGGAGAAAACCATATCCGACTATCTCACTACCATCACGAACCGGACTGGCTACATTGCTGCATATGTCATTTCTGATAAGACTCGTCGTTACTATTCGCCGAAGGGTATTGAAAAAGTCATGGATCCGCGGAAAGACCCCTATGATATCTGGTACGACCTTTTCTTGGACAAGGGAGCCGACTGGGATTTGGACACTGACCGTGATCAGGCGAACGGTTATCGTTGGACGGTCTTTGTGAATGTGCGCATAGTTGATGCTGACGGGACGTATTTGGGTGTAGCTGGGGTCGGTCTGTTCATTGACGCTTTGCAGACGCTCATTGAGCAGTTTGAGCTGAAATACGATGTAAAAATCAATCTTGTGGAGAAAGATGGTCTTGTGCAGGTGGACACGTCTATGCTGAATATTGAGAACGCATACATTGCTGATGTCGCGGCGAATAATGCGGGCTTAAATGAGTTCACTTACGTAAAGCGCGGAATAAATACATTCCGTGTCACCCGATATGTTGATGATTTGGAATGGTACCTGGTAATTCAAGGTGAATATATCGATAAAACTGCGTTCGACTGGAAGAAGACGTTCGCGCTCACCATCGTGCTTTCCGTCTCCATGCTCGCTCTGCTGATTCTTTTCTGGCGATACGGGCTGAATGACGAGCAAAAGCAGTCCACTGACCCGTCAAGGGATTCTCTGACGGGCTTACCGAACAGGAATTATTTTACGGAAGCCTATGGAGAAGCCGGCATTTTCAACACTACCCGTTACAAGTCTCTCGCTGTTTTTGACATCGACAAATTCAGGCTCGCCAACGACACGATTAACGGAGACTCGCTGATTCTTTCGGTGACAGAGCTTGCCCGTCAGATTATTGCCGACCAAGGTTTGATTCTCAGGTGGGAAGGCGATGAATTTATGGTGCTGCTGGAACTTGATGCCGATGTTGCGGAGCCGCTTTTCTCTGATTTCTGCACAAAAGTTTCGCAGCAATGCAATGCCACAATTTCTATCGGTATCATACAAATCAATCTTGCGGACACCGTAAAAATGAATTATTACCGAGCTGTACAGCTTTGTTATGCGGCAAAAGCTGATGGCGGCGGTATGGTAAAACGGCTGTAGCAATTATTTTACGACAAAATCAATTTTTGACTGCTCTTCACCACAACGCACTGTTACTGTATGCGCTCCCCGTGTTATCGGCACATGTGCGACAAACGGTCGTTTTGTCTCTGTAAGCAATTTGCCGTCTGCAAAAAAACGTGCTGTCTCTTCCGCGCCGCCGGTCGCCTCCACCACCAATTTTTGTTGCGATTCGGAAATGGAGTCGTCGTAGTAAAAGAGGCTGCCGTTACGCGGGGAGATGATGCGCAGGGGTGTGCCGAGGTCGTTCACTTTGCCGCTGCGATTTTTTATTCTGAACCAAGAGGCGTATTCGGCGGGATATGCGGTGCCGTTCGGGGTGTGCCAGGTGCATTCGGTGCGGGGGGTGCCGGCGGCAACGTATTCGGTTACGGTGTCGGGGCAGCGGGAAGACGCATGCATTCCAGAAAGCGCACACAGGCGTTCTTTTTTGAACTGAGCGGGTTTGGAAAAGTTTTTTCCGCTTCGTCCTTGCAGCGAGACAAGTAAATCGCGCGCGATTTTTGCCGGAATGGAACTGCCAGTTTTTCCCACGACGGTCTCACCGGAAAAATTTCCCATCCAGACTCCAACGGTGTAATGCGGCGTGGCGGCGAGCGCGGTGATGTTCTGGTATTGGTTTGCCGTGCCTGTTTTGAACATGGCGGCGAACGGCGTGCGGAATGTCTGGGAAAAGCCGAACCCTAATGCGCGCGCGTCGGAATCGGAAAGGATGTCGCAGATAAGGCGGGCGGTGTTCTCATCATACACGCGAGTCTTTTGCGCGCCTTGTGCGTCATCAGCGGACGGAGTTGCATTTTTTTTGTCGAGGTATTCTGTGCCTTGCAAGGGAACAAAAATGCCGTCACGGGGGAACACGGAAAATGCCTGCGTAAGCTCAAAGACGGACACTTCTGCATTTCCCAGTGCAAGGCCTAATCCGGGGTCTGCGTCTTTGAGCGAGTCAAAATGCAAATCGTTCAGTTTTTTCAAATACTGCTCCATGCCGATTTCGTTCAAAAGATACACGGCTGGAATGTTCAGACTGCTTGCAAGCGCAACCCGCAGACGGACTGGTCCGTTAAAGCGATTGTTGAAATTTTGGGGCACATACAAGCGGTCAAATCCAAATTCGAGCGGAATGTCGGGCAAAACTGATGACGGCGTGTAGCCCCGCTCCAAGGAAAGCGCGTACAAAAACGGTTTCATGCTGGAACCGGGCTGCCGTTTTGCGAGCACGCCGTCTAACTGACCGTTGTGGGCATCGTCAAAAAAATCCGCGCTTCCTACCCACGCACGAATCGCCCCGCTCTGGCTGTCGCACACAAGGATTGCGCCGTTGGTAAGGCGGTTTGCGGCATAGCGTTCCACGGCTCTCGCAAGCTGATTTTCTGCCAGATGCTGCAAGTCCAAGTCCGCCGTCGTGTACACATCCGCTTTGCGCCCGATTCCCAAATCTTTTTGCAGAGAAAGCCAGCGCACAAAATGCGGCATCTCAAAGGGATAGGAAAAAGACTTCGCACTGTTTGCCGCAGAAAGAAATTGCTCGTCTGAAATCTCGTTCAGCGCAAGGTCTTTTTTGGGAGCGTCTTGCTGGCAGGCGGCATACAATTCTGTCGCGGCTTTTGCGCAGGCGGATGGATTTGTCAGCGGATTGTAAAGCGCGGGTCTGCGTGGAATGACGGCAAGGCAAAACGCTTGTTCCTGGCTCAATTCTTGTGCTGACGAGCCAAAAAATGTGCGCGCCGCGCTCGCAATGCCTTCCGCGTTAAAGCCGAACGGCACGTTGTTCAGATACAGTTCCAAAATCTCACGCTTAGAAAGCCGCATTTCCAGACGAAACGCATCAAAAGCCTCGCGGATTTTTACGGGGAGCGTTCTGTTCAGATTGGGGCGGATAATGCGCGCAAGTTGCATCGTAATTGTTGATGCGCCGCTCACCGTCCTTCCCTCGCTCGCATTCTGAAACGACGCGCGGATAATCGCCCCAAAATCAATGCCATGGTGCTGGTAAAAGCGGCGGTCTTCTGCCTGTAAAAAAATCTGCTGGACAAAGGGCGGAATCTTTTCCAGCGGCACAAACTCCCGCCGGACACCGTTTTCCAGCGCGACAATCTGTATCAGTTCTCCGTGCGCATCGTAAATTCGTGTGGAAACGTCATGCGAGCGAAAATCAGAAAGCGCAGGGTACGGGGAGAATCGAAGGATGAGAAAACTGAAAACTACGATGCTGAGCATAGTCAAAGCGATGCTCAAAATATTCTTTTTCATCAGCAAACCGCGTCAGGGATTGTAGGAGCGGCGAAGCCGTTGCGCAGCGTAGCGGAGCAATGTAGCGACAGCGGAACTCCGCAAAGCCCGACCCCACAGGGGAGACGCCCCTATTTTATCGTGTACAGCCTGCCGTCTGTTCGTCCAAAGACTTCAGGCTCATACATGCATTCCGCGTTTGCAGGTGGCGTGGGGAATACACCTCTACGTACCGCGCGGAATTTGAACTCTGCCGTGGTCTTTCCTTTTCTAAACGAATCCCAGAAGAACTGAATCTCGTTGTTGTAAATCGCCTGATTGCTCATGTAATGCCCGTCGGCTGAGCGGTCAGTGTCGTACCAGTAGCCGTCGGTTGCGTCGTCATCGGAATCATTATTGTAATGTCCTTGACCGCTGGCGTTTTCTGCGCTGTCAGGGCTGGTGACAAAGGTTGCGTCCAAAATTTCGGCTCCACTGGGAACTGGCGCGCGGAGGGCAATAAAATCGCGGTCGTAAGAAGATGAGAGCGTGAGTTTGACTTTGTATGTTCTGCCGCTTTCAAGTTCTGTGAGCGGATTTTCGCCTGTCGCCTTGATTTCTTCGCCGGTCGCATTGTCGAACAACTGCATGACTACACCAAGTCCTTCATCGCGGGCTGTCTGCTGCTCAGAGGGAAGCGCGTAGCGCATGGATGCCGTGTAATACAGCGCGCCCTTTCCCTTTTTGTTGAACTGCAACGGAAGCTCAGTGTCTTTCGGCTGTTTTTTCAGCGTATCGCCTGCAAAGGGCAAAGTGATTGTCAGCGGTTTTGCTGCCGCACCCTTAAACTGACCTTTCGCAATTTCTTCGCCGCCGAGCAATGCGCTTGCCGTCAGACTGGTTTTGTCCAGATTGTTTGTCTTGATGACGGTATAGATTGCGTCCAGCACGCGCGCGGTGGTAGCCGTGTTTTTCCAATAGCCTGCCCGCTGATTTTGCAGGAGCGACCAGATAAGGCGCGTGTTCATCTCGTCGTCTTTGTCCAGCTGCGTAAAGAGTTGTAAGACAAGCGCAAGATTTTCCGCCTCATCGCCATAGTATGCCCATGCACCTTGCGGTGCCTGCGGATTAGTGATGTCTACGCCACGAGTTGTCGGGCGCATGTATGTGCGGAGCTTTTGCGCCGCTGTCCGCGCCATTTTCGCATTGTTTCCGTCTTTCGCGTATGAAGCCAAACCCGCTAGAGAAAGAACGGCAATGTCCGCACGCTCTTTTTCTACCAGTTCGCCCAACTTTGCGTCTGAAACCTGAACGCCGTGCAATGCCTGCACATAATAGCCATACGCGCGCAGATAGTCGCTCATCTTGTATTCGGTGTCGGCCATTTTTTTAGCGATAAAAGAAAGCAGTTTTTCGCTGTCAATCGCAAGTTCGCGCTTTGAGTAGCCATGACGTGTCGCAAGCGCATACAAATGGGCAATTCTCAGCGAGACAAACATATCGCTGTAAGAAGATGTCGCCCAGTAGCCAAAGCCTCCGTCTGCATGCTGCGCTTTTTTCCATTCCTTAAAATATGTCGTCACGCATTTGTGCACATTGGTCACTTCGCGTTCCAAGCCGAACACATCAATGTAATCGCCAAAAATCACCAGCGGAAGCACTTTTGCCGACTGCTGTTCCATGCAGCCATAGGGATAGTCAAAAAGGTACTGCACCGCACCGCCGAGTAAGCCAAGCCGTGTGGCATCCAACGTGACGCTCACCCCGCCCTGCATGTCTTCTGCAAAACTCGGAATTGCGATTCGCTCAGCCGCTTCTGTCTCGTCCGCATCAAGTTGACCTGTCGTTGTGACAGTCTCAAAAAGATACGGCTTTTCAATCGTAAGCGGGCACACCAGCCGTTCGTTCAGCACGTCGCTCGTAATCGTAAATTCCAGCGTCATCTGCCCCGCTTTTTCTGCCGCAAGGTCAAAATAAACGGTCGTGTTCGCGCCGCTCGGAACTGTTATCGTGTGTTCTGCCGCACCGTCCACAAATGCTTTTCCTTCTGCAAGGGTAACGCCATTTGCTTCTTCAGTTTTTTCGTAATCACGCAGAGAAAGCGCAACGGAAACTTCATGGGCCGTGCCGCCCAGATTGGTAAGCAACACGCCAACTTCTGCCGTATCACGCTCGCGCAATTCCCTTGGGAGCACTTGCTGTACGTTTATCGGATTCTGCACGGCAATTTCATCTTCCTGGAGCGCAAGCAGTTCTCCGTGCACACCGAACGCAGTGATGCGATATGTGGTGAGCGTGTCCGGCAACTTGAACCGAACTGTCACGCGACCATTTTCATCAGTTTTTAACAGCGGCTCAAACACAGCGGTAGGATTAAAGTCCTTGCGCTCTTCCATTTTTTCATTGTCTCCTGAATCGCCACCTTTCAGATTTTTCACTTCATACGTGACGGGGTCCATCAGATAGGCACGGGAGTCACCGCCACGCACTTGCAACGGGAAATTGTTTGTATTATAGAAGAATGAAATCGGGTCTGGCACATGGTAGTCAATCAAATCCAATACGCCACGGTCTACGGCAAGCAATGTAAGCTCAGCATTTGCAAGCGGTTTTCCGCCCTTTGTCGCAGTCAGCGTCAGTTCTGCCTCTTCACCCGGTCTGTATGACGGTTTGGGGCTTTCCACATTGACGCTGAATGATTTGACTCGCGGATTTACGAACACCGTTGCCGCGCCGTAATAGCCTTTCGGCTTATCCAAATCCATTTCGCCGTAAGTGTGAGTCGGTTTTCCTTGGCGCACTGAATACGATGAGACCGACACGTAGAACACCGGCACAAAATTGCGCGCCACGGGAATGTCCAGCACGTGAATGGAACCGTCTAAATGGCGCACTTCTTCGGTAAAGATGCCCTCGCGCTCCACTGTAATCAGATAATTGCCTTCGGGAAGCGGGCTTTCAAGCAGAATGTGTGCGGTCTCTCCCGGATTGTACTGATTTTTATCCGGCGTAAGGCGCAATGCGGTCGCATCGTCCTGATACCACGACACACGTCCGCTTCCTGTCACAAAGAATTCGTATTCGGTAATCACATCCCGTCCTGCGCTGTCCGTAGAAGCAAGCTGAATCTTGTGGGAGCCGGGTTCCTGTGGCGTGACGATGATTTTTCCACCGGAAGCCAAATTGACTGTCTGCTCGCTTTCCAGCACATCTGTTTTTTCGTAGCGGCTGTAAATGTCGCTGATACCCTGCTGCTGAACAAGGTTCCATTCTTCGCGAGTCAGCGTGACTTTGATTTTTTTGCCACCGCCACTCAGCAAAGCCGCTGTTTTTTCCGCAGGGACTTCTTTTCCGTCCGGGGTCGCAAGTTTGTAAGAAAAAGCAATTTTTTCGCCTTTGCGGGCAAATGCGCCGGAAGTCTCAGGCTTTGAAAGACCGATGTAATAGTTTGCCGGATGCACGACAGTCGCCCCGCTCGCCGCCACCAGCTGATTTGAAACATCCGTCACTTCGGCGGACACACGGTAGCGGTACGGAACACCTTTTATGCTGTTTCCCGCCGTCTGACAAGAAAGAATCGCCTCGCCGTTTGCGTCCAATGCGCCTGTGAGGTCAGAAATATGATTGCGGTTTTCTGTCGTATTGACCGGTCCAAAACGGTACTGATTAAACACTGGCTCGCTGCTCGTAAAATACCACGGCTCTCTGAACCAATGAGTTTCGTATGGCGCGCTCGCCAACGCACCGCCCGCAAGATAGGACGCACTCAGAGAAGCCTGCACTTTTTCGCCAGAGATGACAGGCGTTTTTGGCATGGCAAGTGCGGTCTGGAACTTAAGCCGCTCAAAGAACGCCACATTGATATACACATCTTCTTTTTTTCCGTCCGCACGCTGATACCTGAGCAGATACATGCCCGGCTCAATGTCATCGGGAATCACAAATGAGCCGTAGAATCCGCCGCTTTCGCTTGTCTCCCCTTCTGCCTTGCCGAACACTTTTGCGTTACGCCAGCCATCTTCCTGTAAGGCCACTGTGTACGCGCCCTCGTAGGGAACAAAGGAGCCAAGAATCTGGTCGCGGTCAATGCCACGGAATGAGACCGTCTCGCCCGGCTTGTACAGTCCGCGGTCGCTGAACATAAAGATGCGCGGTTTTGCGACAATTTTGCTGGGCGCGCTGCCATAAGCGTACACGCCGCTCCGCCACGGGTAATGGTCTTCCGGCCGGAAAATCACTTTGTCGCCGTCTTTTTCCGCAAAAATGGCGGGCACATTCCAGTATTCGTCGGTGAGCACTTTTTTCACATCGTCGGCCGTCAAATTGATAACCGCCATGCCATTTTTATCCGTCACCGCAGAGGGCGCATCTTTTTTGAGTGTCTCAAAACTGCTTGCCCTGTCTTTTGACGCATACACTCGCGCGCCCTCAACAGGCTTTCCGTCTGAAAGGCGGCTCACCAGCGCGACCACTTTGTTTATGCCGTAGCGCACCGTCACGCCCAAGTCCGTCACCTGGACGCTCATCTTGTTCGTCGTCCAATAGAATGTCTCAGGACTCCATTTTGTCGGTTCTTTTGGAATCTTTATCGCCGCCTTAAAATCAACCCAACCAGTGCCGTCCTTCAAAAGATTGTCAAAGTCAATAAGCTCAAAAAGACGCTCGTCACGCGGAAAGACTGAAAGCATGTGCCGCAAGGAAGCATTTTTATCGCTGTACACCACTTTTTCCGGTGCCGTATCCCAATTTTCCGCCTCGTACGGCTTGTCAGTTTTTTCGATAAGGTACGCGCCTTCCTCAATATTCTGGTATTCAAACACCAGCCGATGCGGAAACTGACGTTCCAGCATTTTTACGCCGCCGTCAGTAAATCGCGCTGTGCTCGCCGGTCCCGGAACTTGTATCGTGATGATAATCGGCTTGGAATCAGTAACCGCAAGATTTCTTCCATATATATCTTTGAGTTTTTCAGAAATCTGTATCGTGTATGCAGAATGAAACTCAACGGGAAGTCCGTACACCACAAGCGTTGAGCCGCGCGCTTCAATATTGTCTTTGGTAATCGTAAGCGTTTTTCCGTCCTTGGTCTTTGCTGAAATCGCTTCAAGTGCGGATGAACTGTCAACAGGATGAGAGAATTCTATGTTCTGCGGATTAGTAAATTTTCCGTATGTCCACCCCGGACTGTCGTACTGGTATTGAAACGGACTAAGCGTGTGAAAATGTGCTGACGTGGAATGCTCTTCATCCGCTGTTTTTTGCGTCACGTTCAGCGTCACATATGTATTGAACGGCGTTTTTTCTTTCCACGTGTATGTCACCGTATCAATCAGCTCTTGTTTTACGTCAAAATTGACTTCTTTTCCGCCGCTCTGACCATCATTTTTTTCCGCAGAAAATGTGATGCGCGACATTGATTTTAACGCTTCCGCCTGAACCGGATAATTGAACTGCACACGCAATTCTTGAGCGCACACAGGCGGCACTTCGTCACGGTCAACCCATTTGCTCTTGCTGTAGCCCGCCGCATTCCAGATAATCGCAAGAGGAGCCGCCTTTGTGGTGAATGTCGTTTCGCCCGTCAGTTTTTTTCCGCTCAAAGAAGTCACTTTGTCGGACACTTTGATGCGGTACACTTGCAATGGGTTCACCGTCTCCGTGCAGTCAAAACTCAAAAGACTCGTGCCATTCCAGCGGAACACACCTTTTACCGCAGGCTCCACAGAAAAATATTCGCTTTTGTCCGTCTGACTACCCAACGCCGTAAGCGCGACCACTGGCTCAGAAAAAAGCACGTAAAATGAAGGATAATGCACATCCGCCGGAATCGCGTCCTGAGGTCCCCAGTCGGAAACCGTAAAAGGCTCGTCGGCTCGTTTCGATTTTTTTGACTTTGCGCCCGTCTCATCAGAAGAAAGCGGCTTGATTTGGGGCAGTTTGTATTCCGCACGGCTGGTACGATATGCCGTCAGATAATCAGAAAGTTTCCGCAAACCCGGAACGATGCTCACAATCTTTTCGCCCGTCGTTTTTGGCGACGCAAGCTTCAGTTTTCCCGGCTCACGGACTGGCTCTGGCTCATACGGCGTGTAATCCGGCGTAAAGAATGTGCCCGGCTCAAACACACGGTCTTCGGTCACTTCCGCAGAAACAGGTGTCACCGAAAGCGATATTTCTTCCGCGCCATTTGGCTGCTCTTTTTTACAAGAGATTGCCCCCACCACAAAAATTGCAATCGCCGCCGCACAAAGTCTTTTCATACCAGCCCTTCTTACAAAAAAAGATAGACTAGTATACCACGGATTTATTTTTCCAGCAATTCAGGATGTTTGTCAGCGATATAGCGCGCCAGATACAAAAACGGCGTGTCCAAAAGCGACGTGACGATAAAAATCGCATACCCGAACACCAAAATCTGCACGATAATCGATGTCTCAAACACGCCAACGAACGCAAGCAAATTGAACGCAAGCACGTTAATCAGCTGACTCACCAAAGTAGACCCGTTGTTGCGGAGCCACAAAAATCGCCGGCTGTTTCCCCATTTTTTTGTCGTCCAGTCCCACAGATGATGATACGCCCACACATCGTACAATTCGCAAATCGCATAGGCAATCAAACTCGAAATCATAACGCGCGGCGTATTGGCAAACACCGTCCGAATCGGCCCCGCCATCGTATCCGCTTCTGCCGGCACGTACAAAAACCAACTTTGGCTGATAATAATAAAAGTGATGTTCGTCGCAATACCAATTTTTACGCATCGGTTCGCTTCTTTTTTACCAAACACTTCGCTCATAATGTCCGTGGCAAGAAAAGATGACGCATAGAGCACATTTCCCAACGTGGTGTCCAGCCCATACGCATGCACCAAAATCAACACTTCGATATTCGCGGCAATCGTACAGATTACCGTCCACGCAAAAATTCCATTTTTTCCGAACAAACGGAAAAAGCACACCAGTCCGCCAAAAAACACAAACACACTGGCGAACAGAACAATTTCATTCTGAAAAGGCATAAGAGTCTCCTATTTTTTTTGTGATTCAGTTAGTTCCGACGGTCAATCGCAGAAAACAACCGTTCGCGGGCAAATTTTTCGTAATCGGTTCCGGGCTTACCAAAATTGGCAAACGGATAAATGGAAATGCCCCCGCGCGGCGTAAAAATGCCTTCCACTTCCAGATACTTCGGCTCCAAAAGCCGCACCAAATCTTTCATGATGATATTCACACAGTCTTCGTGAAAGTCGCCATGATTGCGGAACGAAAAAAGATACAATTTGAGCGATTTTGACTCCACCAAAAAACCGTCGGGAATGTAATTGATGGTGATTTTTGCAAAATCAGGCTGCCCCGTTTTAGGACACAATGACGTGAATTCCGGACAATTGAGCGTAACCATGTAGTCGTTTTCCGGATGTTTGTTTGGGAATTTCTCTAGGATTCCCGGCGAGTAAGTCGTGATGTACTGAGTTTTCGTGTTCCCCAGCAGCGTCACGCCTTCCAGTTCAGCATCAGAACGCATATTTTTCTCCTAGTTTTGTTTATAGTCAGGATGGGTCTCGAACTGACTTGCAGAGTATGGTAAACGAAAACGCACAGGATGTCAAAGGGGGTGGAATTTTTTGTTAGATACAGGCCTTGTCATGGAAAGAATTATTATTAACCTTTGAT